>CAMBUH010000039.1 GCA_945870985.1 Chitinophaga pinensis | reverse complement strand
ATTTAAATTGGGACTCTCTGTAATTTGATTTACAAAATCAATTCCACTTTTTTCAGGCGAAATTGTTCTGAACAATTGTTTGTTGTCTTTACAGGCAAGCAATACAAACGCCGAAAGAAAGACTAAAAATATATATTTCATAAATTTTTTATGAATAGATTTGACATATCAACCGATTTGCAAATTACGCTATATGAAACGATTACTCACCATTCTCGCGGCATTTTCTATTACAATTAATTATCATGTAAGTGCACAGGATCCCTGGAAAATAAAGGCTTCTTCTATTGATGCCCGAAATTATTACGGAGTTACAGTAGCCAATGGCATGATGGGTATTGTTAGCTCCCCCGAGCCGTTTAAAGTGAAGGAAGTGGTTTTAGCCGGCGCTTATGATTTATATGGCAGGGGCAGAGTAAGTAATTTTCTCAGAAGCTTTAACCTGCTGAACATGCAACTGGATATTGATGGGAAGCGGGTAGATGCTGGATGGGTTAGCGATTTTAATCAGGAGCTGAACATGAAGGAAGCTTCGTTTACAACAACCTGCAAGGTTGGAAATAAGGCCACCATCACCTATACCTATTATGCACTCCGGCAACTACCCTTTACGGTTTTGATGGATGTAACGATTACCGCAAGCCAAAATATTTCTCTAATGGCTGCCAGTGTGATGGAAGCACCGGATGCATTGAAAGAAGTACAGAATTATTATAATGAAATCGACCGTCCTCACGCAGTTATTCAGCTACTAACTTCTACAGCTAAAAGTCCAACCGGCAAACTGCAACTATGTGCCTCTAACTCATTTCTTTTTCCTGAGCCGCATGGACAAGAGCCCCGGGTAATTCATGAGATGTGGGATAATAACATGCATCTGATGAAATTCGGGAAGAAACTCGAAGCAGGGCAGTCATACCGTTTTTCCATAGCCGGAACTTCCATTACCTCTGCTCATCACGATGATCCGTTGAATGAAGCAGAGCGTATGACATTATTTACCCGATTGGAGGGGAGGGATCGGCTCATTCAAAAGCACCTGCAGGCTTGGGATGAATTATGGAAAAGTGACATAGAAATTACCGGGGATGAGCAGGCACAACAAGATGTGCACAGTATGCTTTACCATTTATATTCTTTTGTTAGGGAAGGAACGGATTTGAGTCCTTCTCCTATGGGATTAAGTGGATTGGGCTACAACGGACACGTATTTTGGGATACCGAATTATGGATGTATCCTGCTTTGCTGGTGATGCAACCTGAAATGGCCAAGAGTATGGTGGAATATCGTTTTCAGCGCCTACCTGCAGCTCGAAGAAATGCTTTTAATCATGGCTATAAAGGGGCCATGTTCCCCTGGGAAAGTGCCGGTACTGGAGTGGAAGAAACGCCGGTATGGGCTTTGAGCGGACCATTTGAACACCATATTACGGCATGCGTGGGCCTCGCTGCCTGGAATTATTATTGCGTTACCCAAAATAAGGATTGGCTAAAAGAAAAAGGTTGGCCATTGCTAAAAGAAACGGCTGATTTTTGGGCCAGTCGGGTAGAAAGGAATGGCCCAGGCAGATATGATATCAATAATGTAGTAGCTGCCGATGAATGGGCAGAAAATGTAAACAACAACGCATTTACCAATGCCGCTGCCAAAGCAGTATTGCAGCATGCTGCAGCCGCCGCCGTGATTCTTGGCCTGCCCGCTAATCCTGACTGGGCGTTGGTGGCTGCCAATATCCCCATTTTAAAAATGGAAGGGGGCGTAACGCGCGAACATGAAACCTATAAAGGGGAGGGCATCAAGCAGGCAGATGTAAATTTACTGGCGTACCCATTGCGAGAAGTTACCCAACCCGAAAGCATCCGGAAAGATTTGAATTATTACGAAACACGCATCCCTGCTGCCGGAACCCCTGCCATGACGCATGCCATATTTTCTCTGCTCTATGCCCGTTTGGGGGATGCCGGAAAGGCATATAGCTTTTTCAAAGAATCGTACCAGCCTAATTTATTGCCCCCTTTTCGGGTTATTGCAGAAACCAAGGGCGGTACCAATCCCTATTTTGGTACAGGAGCGGGAGGGGTGCTGCAAAGTGTATTGATGGGATTTGGAGGCCTGGATATCACAGAAAAGGGTATTGTGCAGCTAAAATCTGTACTGCCTGCTCCATGGAAAAGCCTTACCCTGAAAGGGATTGGGCCCGAAAAGAAAATATTTTCCGTGAAGCAATAATCAGTAATTTTAGGTGTTGAAAAAGCTGACTGCCATACTACTGCTAGCTATCCTCCTGTTCAATTGGGGAGGATATCGATTATTGTCTCATTGGGTTGCCCTTCAATCTGAAGTGCAGTTTCAGTTGGCAGTAGATCAGGAGCAATATGATGAGTCGGAACTCTTACATATTAAAGTACCCGCCAGTTTACCCTACGGTGCTAGTAATGAGCAATTCGATCGCGTTGAGGGTAGCATGGAAATTAATGGGGTTACCTATTCGTATGTGAAAAGACGTTTTTACCAGGATACGCTGGAATTGCTTTGCTTACCCAACCTGCAGACTACCCAAATTAAAAATGCCAGGGATGCATTTGCCCAATTGGCCAGTGATTTTATTTCCCACGATAGTGCTCCAAAGAAAAATACGGGATCGGCTGCTGCTATTAAATTTAATGTTTCTGATTTTACCCAAGATCATCTCCTCTTTTCTTGGCAGTTTAGTTGCGATGGTGCTCAAGTAAATTGGAATCAATTTCGTTCAGCATCCCTGCCCAATGAAGGGCCCAATGGAATAGACCCCCCTCCGCGAGCCGTTGCCTAATTTTTGATGGCAACTGCATTTTTTATCTCTCATTTTTTATTAATGAAAAGACTTTTACAGGGTCTTTGTGCAGTCTTATTATTAATCAGCTGTAATAACAGTGATGAATACAAGGCTTACTTGCACAATCCCGAATTATATAGCCAAACGGTACATGAGTTGAATACGGTAGTGATGGGTAATAATTTTCCACCTATGGTAGCTTCCCGTAATTATGCCTATGCAGCAATTGCGGCCTATGAAGTGATGGTAGTTGGATACCCCGACCAGTACGAGTCATTAGCCGGACAATTAAAAGGACTGACTGCTATTTCCCGGCCTGCCGCTGATTCGCAGGTAGATTTTGCATTGTCAGCGCTTATTGCCTATATAAAAGTGGGCGAAGCGGTTACCTTTCCAGAAGGGAGTATGCAATCCTATCAGGATAGTATAATAACGGTGGCTCGCAAAAAGGGGTTACCCGGCCGGGTAGAAAAAGCCTCCCGGTTGCTTGCCGACAGTGTAGCCGCTTCCATTATCAGATGGAGCAAAGAGGATAATTATCTGCAAACACGAGGTGCCGAAAAATATAGCGTAAAGGATATACCCGGTCGTTGGATACCCACGCCTCCTATGTATGCCTCCGCGGTAGAGCCTCATTGGAAAGAAATACGCCCCATGGTAATTGATAGCGCTGGGTTATTTTGTCCAGCCGCGCCAACCCCATTTAACATCACGGATAAACAAAGCGAATATTATCAACAGGTGATGATGATAAAAAATGCAGTGGATAGCCTTACCCCCGAACAAAAGCATATAGCTGAATTCTGGGACGATAATCCCTTTAAGATGAATGTAACCGGTCATGTTATGTTTGGCAGCAAAAAGTTTTCTCCTCCTGGGCATTGGATGGGAGTAATTGGGATTGCTGCTAAAAAAGCCGGATACGATTTACCCGAAACGATATATGCGTATGCGAAAACAAACATTGCATTATTTGATGCATTTATACAATGCTGGTATGTAAAGTATACCTACAATACCATTCGGCCGGAAACCGTAATCAATAAATATATTGATATGAATTGGCGCCCCTATTTACAAACTCCGGCGTTTCCCGAATATACCTGCGGGCATTCTACTATTTCCTCCTCTGCTGCCGAGGCACTTACCAGTGTATTTGGCGATAATTTTGCCTATACCGATTCTACGGAATTGGAATTTGGCATCAAAAGCAGAAATTTTTCCTCCTTTCGTGCAGCGGCCATCGAGAATAACTGGGCCCGGTTTTATGGAGGATTACATTTTCATAATTCCTGTATAACCAGTACTGAAATTGGAAAAAATGTGGGGCAATTAGTAGTTTCGCGCCTCCGCATGAAAAAGCAACCTTAATTACAAGAACCCTACACCAAAATTTATGCGTACAAAAATATTTTTACTAATAATACTTTTTTCTGCTTCTCGCGAGTTAGTTGCTCAGGGATGCGTAGCCATCAGAAGCAATGGGGCTGTATGTTCTATGGATCATGCCGACTCCGTTGTTTCTAAATGGCAGTTTGCCACCAATAATCGCTATTTTAAATCTTTCCGACATTTTGTGGGGTATGAAGAACAACCCCAGCGAGTTGAATTGGGTACAGAAGTAATCAATCATAATTACTCGCTCGATCTTACTCTTTTTCACCATCTTACTAACCGCTGGACGCTGATGGCCAATGTGCCCATCATTTACAACACGCGTTCTTCCCTTTACGAACATGGGGGATTGCAGCGCTACAGCACCAGCTCTTATGGAATTGGAGATGCAAGGTTGGCTGTTTACAGATGGTTACTGGATCCGGCAAAACATCATAACCTGAATATTCAGGCAGGGCTGGGCGTAAAATTGCCTACCGGCGATTATCGGTATGCCGATCGTTTTTATACGGCAACTCCTGGTGTTACCCGTTTTGGACCAGTAGATCAGTCCATACAATTGGGTGATGGCGGATTAGGATTTACCACTGAGTTAAATGCCTACTATATGTTTAAAAATGGCTGGGGCTTATATGGCAATTTCTATTATCTGATAAATCCCCGCGAACAAAATGGGGTTTCTACCGCACGGGGAGGTTTGTCTAGCGCCAATCAACTTATTGGAGGAAGTGATGTGATGAGCGTACCTGATCAGGTTATGTATCGATTAGGCGTTAACTATATGGTTGGAAAATTTACCTTCTTGGGGGGAGTTCGCAGAGAAGCCATCCCCGTGAATGATCTGATTGGCGGGAGCAATGGATTTAGAAGACCTGGTTTTATTGTTTCTGCTGAACCTGGTATCGTATATACCCACAAAAAAACCAGTCTATTTGCTTATGTACCTTTTTCTATTACCAGAAACCGCACGCAAAGCGTACCCGACCAGATTGTTTCTGCAGCTACCAGTAAATATACCCAAGGCGATGCCGCATTCTCTGATTATGTGTTGAACCTGGGATTTTCAATTAAGTTCTAATCAAGTTTATCAATAGTAAAAGTCCGGCCTTTTTCGAGTGCCGGACTTCTTTTATCCAGTAACTTCCAAAATATGAAATCCATAAGGCTGCAGGATAAAATAATCATGATCAGAACCTACTGCAATCGTTTGTTCCGTCCAGTGATCATATAAACGCGTAATCGATTTCCCTTTTTCTTTAAATGCATACCAGGTTAGGTAGGCAGATTGCGGACTAAAATTGAAAAGACAATAAACTTGTTGATGGGTGTTTTCCCGAATAAAACCTGCCACATGGATATTATGAGGCGTTAACCAGCTAAGATTTCCGGTATCCGCAATAGCAGATAATTTTTTTCGAATTTGAATGAGGCGTTGGGTAGCAGTAAAAATGCTTTTTCCGTCGGCATTATCATCGGCTTCCCATTTTTGCCAATCAATTACAGGGCGGTGCATCCAGCGATTATCATAACTTTTTCCAGGATCACTTAGGTAGCTGTAGTCGTTGGTATATCCCTGCTCATCTCCATAAAAAAGTACCGGAATGCCACCGATAAAAAAGCTTTGCGCCTGCATGAGTAAAATTTTTTGGATGGCGATTGCTCTTTCAGCTTGGGATCCCTTTTTACTAGCTTTTTCTAATCCACATAATGATGCCAGCGATCCGCTGATGCGTGCATCCTGGGTTTTGGGGTTTACAGAAAATAAAGCTCCCGTAGCAGGAGAGCCAGGCAACGAACCTGCATAATATTTTTTTAAAAATTTTCTGTGCTCATACGAATTAAATCCAGCAGCGGCAATCATGCTGTCATCATATCCTAATCCAATATCATCGTGGCATCGGGTATAGGTTATCCAGGAAGCTCCTTTGGGTTTTTGCAACAAGAGGGGTTGTGCAGCCAGCATTATCCGTGTATCTCCGGTTGCCAGTGCGTCCCATTGCAATGCCATTTGTGTGGCATGATAGGCAAAGTCACATTCTCTTCCGGCATATAATCCCTCACCAAAATATTTCATGATTTCTCTGGGTGCTACAATGGCTTCCCCCAACAATGCTACCCCCGGTGCTGCTACCTGTAAACATTGTTTCAGTAACCGGAGCAGCGTATGTGCCTGGGGTAAATTTTGACAGGTAGTGCCCAACTGTTTCCAAATGAATGCAGGAGCGTCGATGCGTAATATGTCTACTCCCAAATTGGCATAAAAAAACAGGGTATCCAGCATAGCCACAAAAACCGCTGGATTGGTATAGTTGAGGTCCCACTGATACGAATGAAATACCGACATCACCCATTGATTACATGCTTTCACATACGTGAAATTCCCCGGTGAACTTTCTGGAAATATCTCCGGCATGGATGCATCAAACTGGTCGGGAATTTCCCGAGTAGGGTACATATAATAATATTGCTGAAATGCCTTATCGCCCTCTTTGGCTTTTCGAGCCCATTCGTGGTGATGGGAAGTGTGGTTTAACACAATATCTAACATCAAATACATTTCCTTCTCCTCCATTGCTAACTTCAGCTTTTGCAAATCGCCTAGGTTGCCAAAGCGGGCATCAACTTTTCTAAAATCCGATACGGCATATCCGCCATCACTTTCTCCGGCAGGACTCTCAAAAACCGGCATGAGGTGCAAAAAGTTTACACCCAGCTTATTGAGGTATTCGAGTTTACTGCTCATGCCCTTCAGGTTGCCGGCAAACCGATCTACATATAAACTCATGCCCGCAATTTGGTTGCTCAGGTACCAACCCTCTTGTTCCAACTTTTTTTCATCTAATTGCTGCAGGGCAGGTCTTCTTTTTTGGTGGGCATCTACTATAGTTTCAACCAATTGGTTAAAATATAAATCGTAAGCGGGGTGATGTTGGTAGATGGAGGAGAAAAGCGATTCAATAGCGGCTGCATTGGCAACAAATCGAGTATAAAAATTAACGTTAGCCGGGTTTGCATGTAAGGCATTTTTTTCCAGCGCCCTTTTAATTTTTTGATGTAAGTGATGTTGATACACAAGTAAAAAATTCTATTGAAAAATTTGATCGGTAAGGTGTTCGAAGGCTTCCATGGCACCCATGAATTCGCAAGTGCGGGCACCGGCTTTATTGGCATTTACGGTAATGGCTTTCCATTGCTCAACTGAAAGTTGTTTCATTTGACTGGTACCAAATTTGCTCAGTTGAAATAAAAGCGCTCCCACAAAAGCATCTCCGGCACCGGTAGTGTCTATGGGGTTTATAGGAATACTGGGAATTACAAACGATTCTCTGTTAATGCAAAGTAGGGTTCCATCTTTTCCTAGGGTGATGGCAAATACGGCAGTTGATAAATCCATCAGCACGCGGGTGGCTTCTGATAAATCAGCACAACCGGTAATCAACAAAGCTTCTTCATCACTCATTTTAAAAAAATCGCAGTGTTGTAAAAAGTGCCGCGATTGTGCAATAAAATGGCTCGGATCACCCGGAAACAGCAGATGCCGATAGTTGGGATCGAAGCTGGTGAATATCCCCTTTTTTCTTGCTTCGGAAAGCAGGTATAGATAAGCTGCTTGTAGGGGGCCGGGTAAAAAGCCGGTGGCAGATCCAAAATGAATAATAGAAATTTCGTCTAGGGGAATTTCTTTCACATCGTCCTTACTAAGTTCCCCATCTGCGCCGCGATTAAACACAAAATCCCTTTCTCCATTTTGCATCAGCGATACAAATGCAAAAGTGGTAAAATGATTGGGGTCGCTAAGCATCCAGCGAGTATCTACCCCAAAATGTAGCATCTGGTCGCGCAGGTGTTTGCCAAATGGGTCGTTACCTACTTTGGCAGCGATGGATACAGTACCTCCCAGTGCAGCAATTGCTGCTGCTACATTGGTGGGGGCACCCCCGGCCTTTTTTAGAAAATGATTGCCATCCGATAAGGCACTTCCTTTATCGGTACATATCATATCAATCAAGGCCTCGCCAATACAAAGTATTCCCATACATTATTTATTTCCTTCAATTAAAAATTTATCCATGCCCACCGGCTGATGGCAGATTCTCTAACTCCTCATCGCTTGGGTTGCTCGCTTTTATCAGCAAAGTGGCTAAACTGGCAATCAGTAATAAGATGCCCGCAAAACTAATGGCTTTCCTTGGGTCGTTGTTTAAAAAATGCTGTAAAACATATCCAAAAGTAGTGGTCTGCAAAATCATCGGAATCACAATCATCATATTGATGATACCCATATATACTCCATATCGTTCTTTCGGTATATTATGAACTACCATCAAATAAGGAACGCCCATCATACTTGCCCAGGCAATCCCAAATCCGGTTACCGGTAAAAAAATCAGGTGCTTATCCTGAATCATCGGAAAAATAATAAACCCAATGCCCGCCAGTAACAAACAAATAACATGTACCCCTTTTGCACTGTATTTTTTTGCCAGGTATACCAATATAAACGCAGAGAGAAAGGTCATAATATTCGACCATCCGCCTACCAATCCTGCCCATCCCACCGCTTCCTCATATTGTTTGGGATTACTTT
Source organism: Chitinophaga pinensis (assembly GCA_945870985.1). Classification (GTDB taxonomy): domain Bacteria; phylum Bacteroidota; class Bacteroidia; order Chitinophagales; family Chitinophagaceae; genus Sediminibacterium; species Sediminibacterium pinensis_C. The sequence continues at coordinate 6,808 of CAMBUH010000039.1, read as the reverse complement.
GTGGAGTGGCATTCCATACACTCAAGGCAATACTTTTAGAAGTGTTTTGCCAATAACAGAATAAGGCATACCACTGAAATAAATATACCAATGCCAATTGCCACATTACACGAGGCATATGTTGTATAGCCGAAATAATTTCAATAAAAGGAGCAAATAACCCACCCTTTTCGGCTCGTAAGGCGGCCAGTTCCTCCTCGGTGGGAGGTATCTCTGGTGTGGTGGAGGTTGACCAAAGCACAGAAGTGATGGAGCAAATAGACCCTAAAAAGAAGGACGCAAAAACCCAATAAGGGATTTGTCCGTGCGATTGTTTTAGAAATTCAATTTTCTGAAAAGCATACAACGACAAGTTGGCCAGTGTAATGCCCAGCCCGGTAAAAAAACTTTGCGATAAAAATCCGGTAGGCATTTGTGAGGGAGGCAATTTGTCGGCAATAAATGCCCGGTAAGGTTCCATGGCCGTATTATTGGCTGCATCTAATACCCATAAAAGTCCGGCAGCCATCCATAGGGAGCTGCTGAACGGATAAATAAATAAGCATATACTGCAAAACAGTGCCCCCAGAAAAAAATATGGTTTGCGTCTGCCCCAGCGGGGATGCCAGGTTTTATCACTCAATGCACCTATAATCGGTTGTATCAGCAATCCGGTTACGGGACCAGCCAGATTCAGCAATGGAATTTGATCGGGTTGGGCACCTAAAAAATCATAAATCGGGTTGATGGCAGTTTGTTGCAATCCAAAACTATACTGGATACCGAAGAATCCCACATTCATATTGATAATCTGTAGGAAACTCAGCCGGGGTTTTATACGCACGTAATAGCAGTTAGTAGCTGTAAAATACTACATTATTCCTATATATCTAGAACTGCTTTCAACGCTTTAAATAGCGCAGTTTTCAAATCATTTCAGTATCTTTCGAGCAATTTATACCCCATGAAAAAAATAGTATTTATAGCCCTTGCCTTGCTTAGTTTTTACTCAGTAAGTGCACAGTCGAAAGAGGCACAATCACTTGCTTCAGCACTACAACAGTTTCACCAGGCAATGATTAATGCAGATCCCATCTTGCTCAATCAATTAACGGCTGATAGCCTTAGTTATGGTCATTCCGGTGGAAATGTAGAAAATAAAGCCTCTTTTGTAGATCATTTAGTTTCGGGACAGTCTGATTTTGTTACCATGGATGTAACCGATTTAACTATATCGGTAGTAGATCATGTTGGCATAGTTCGATGCTCGCTTTTTGCCAATATTAATGATAAGGGAAAGCCTTCCACTGTTAAGTTGAAAGTTATGTATGTATGGGTGAAAGAAAAAAAGGAATGGAAGCTGCTGGCGCGCCAGGCTGTTAAAATATTACCATAATGCTATTGCCTTAATTGTTTTATATGTTCACTTTTTTTCGAAGCATACTTGCAACGCTTTTACTTTTTATTATTTGTTCTATTCTAAATGCGCAGCCAATTCCCACGATTTCTACCCAGTCTCTTAATCGATTTCTTGCGCTACCGGCAACAGGCGGAACAACTCCGGATTTTGTACAAGACCTTTCAGGTGTTGAATGGCATCGTTTGGCAAAGATCTGGAACTACACAGGCGACCCACAATATTTTCAGCGGCTACAAAAAATAATCGACCCCTATGTTACCAGCAGTGGAACTTTAGCAGGATGCCATCCGAGTGATAAGTTCGTGAATGGAGAAGCCTTGTTGATTGTGTATCAAGTAACCCAACAGGAAAAGTATTTTACGGCTGCCACCCAATTATTTCGGATGATGCAGGCAACTTATTTTGCTGCTAAGGAAAAGAAAGTCGACTATTCCGAGCAACTTCCTATTGCGCAGATTCCCTTTTATGCAGCTTATGCAGGTTTTATGCGAGATACGGCTTCCTTTACTGCGCTTGCCAATCAAGTAGAAAATGCTTATCGGGTATTGAAGCAATCGGGTAAGGTAGATGTAATTAATACAGTTAATTTACTGAGCATACTAGTAGATGTGCTGGAGTACTATCCTACTACCCCAGCAGCCAATCGCTTTAAAACGCTGATGAATCAGTTGGCTAATCAGGCTAACACCATTCGATGGAAAACACAATTTTCACATCCTGCCCCCGAATACCAAGCTAATTTGCAGAAAGCGCAATTCGCGTATGTGTATGCAATTAGTAAGGCCATTCGGAAGCAGTATATCCCTACGAAGTATGCGAGTCGTTTCTCCGAACTAGATCCTAATTTATTTACTGCGGAAGCCAAATCTGTTGACTGGCAAGCCGCTGCCTCCATCGAATGGGATCTGCTTCAAAAAAATAGTGTAGGAAAAAACAGGTTATTTTTATTGGATGATTATTTTAATGCAGAAAAAAAAGCAGATGTTTCGGGTGTTGTAAAGCCCTATCACTATAAATGGGATGAATGGCACAATGGAGGATTTTATATGCTGGGAGATATTATAGAAAGTGCCGGTCTGCAAACAGGAACCCTTTCTACAGCCCCCACCGCAGATAATCTGAGGGATGCCAGCATTTATATGATAGTAGATCCAGACCATGTGCCCGACAATCCTACCCCTAACTACATGACGGATGCCTATGCCCAAACTATTGTTAACTGGGTAAAATCAGGCGGAGTTTTGGTGCTTTTTCATAATGATAAAGCGAACACAGAGTTTACCCATTTTAATATACTCAGTAAATCTTTTGGCATCACCTTGAATGAGGATATCCAAAACCGGGTGCCGGGAGTAGAATTCGCCTATGGGAAAGTGGATATTCCTGCTGCACATCCTGTTTTACCCAACGTGCAAAAGATTTATCAAAAAGATGTCTGTTCCATAACGGTGCAGGATCCTGCTAAAGTAGTTTTACAAAAAGACAGCGTTGCCATTTTTGCAGTAGCTAAACTAGGTAAGGGAACCGTTTTTGTTACAGGTGATCCCTGGTTGTACAATGAGTATGTAAGCGGATTACGTCTCTCCCCCGATTTTCAGAATTTTCAGGCAGCCAAAGATTTGGTTCAATGGCTGATTCAACAGATTCCTGAAAAGCGGTCTAAATAATACAATATAAAAAACAGTAACCATGTTGAATAGCCAGCAGGTATTGCACATTCATCCTTTCGATAATGTGTTGGTTGCCTTGCAAAATATTTCGGCAGGAACAATTGTCTCACACCAGCAGCATGCCTATACCCTGATAGAAGACATCCCTGCCAAACATAAATTTTTTCTGCAGGATATGCAGTCAGGTGAACCTGTAATTATGTATGGTGTTTTAGTTGGCAAAACCCTACAGCCGGTAAAAGCCAGTAGCCGCATGCGAACTGAAAATACAGGTCATGCTGCTGAACCGTATGATTGGAAGCCTTATACTTACCAATGGACGCCTCCGGATGTTTCGAAATTTGCCGGGCGCAGTTTTTTAGGATATCATCGTTCGGATGGCAGAGTAGGAACCGCCAACTATTGGATTTTTATACCCACCGTATTTTGTGAAAACAGAAACCTGGATGTGATTCGCGAAGCCTTGCAGGAGCAATTGGGCTATGCAGTTTCGAATAAATACAAACAAACAGCCCGCAAGCTGGTAGATAGTTTTTTACAAACTGGATCCATTGATCAGGTAGATCTTTCTCCGGCCGCATCCTCCTCTTTAACCCATCGGATTTTTGAAAATGTGGATGGTATTAAGTTTCTCAATCACCAGGGCGGATGTGGGGGTACCCGGCAAGATGCAGCCACGCTCAGCGCTCTCTTAGCCGCTTATGCCGATCATCCGAATGTGGGGGGTGTTACTATATTGAGTTTAGGTTGCCAACATTTGCAAACACCACAACTACTCGACGATATAAAAAAAAGAAACCCATCATTTGATAAGCCAGTTTTAGTTTTTGAGCAGCAGCAAATGCAAAGTGAGGAGCAACTGATAAACGAAGCCATTCGGGCAACTTTTCAGCAATTGATTCTATTAAATCAACTTGAACGCAAGCCGGCACCGATAAGTGAATTGTGTATTGGCGTGAAATGTGGTGGTAGTGATGGTTTCAGTGGTATTTCTGCAAATCCGGCTGTAGGCTATTGCGCCGACTTACTGGTTGCTTTAGGAGGAAAAGTTTTGCTCGCCGAATTTCCTGAACTCTGTGGTGCCGAGCAGCAACTGATTGATAGAACTCCCCAAGAAGCCACTGCCCGAAAATTTATACGGCTGATGCATGAGTACAGTGCGGCTGCCGAGCGCGTGGGATCAGGATTTGATATGAATCCCTCCCCCGGAAATATTCGAGATGGGTTGATTACAGATGCAATAAAAAGTAATGGGGCAGCATTAAAAGGCGGCCATTCACCGGTGGTAGATGTATTGGATTATACAGAACCTGCTACTCGCCCAGGACTGAGCCTCGTATGCACTCCCGGCAATGATGTGGAAGCAACCACCGGAAAAGCTGCCAGTGGCGCAACCCTGATTTTGTTTACAACTGGGTTGGGTACGCCAACCGGAAATCCAGTATGCCCAACCATAAAGATTGCTACCCACACTGCTCTCGCTAAACGCATGGCGGATATTATAGATATAGATACCGGCGGAATTATTAGCGGTGAAAAAACCATTGCAGCAATGGGAGAGGAGATACTGGAATATTGTATCCAGGCTGCCAGTGGAAATATTATTCCTAAGGCAGTGGGATTGTTGCAGGATGATTTTATTCCTTGGAAGCGAGGCGTAAGTTTATAAGCAAATAGTTACATTTCTTTTGCGAAAATTGGCAATGCTTACTTGCATTAATCATACCTTCGTAACTACGTTTAAAAAAATGAAATGAGTTTACCATTTTTTCAATTAACCGGTAAAACGGCTCTGGTTACTGGTTGCAATAAAGGCATAGGAAAGTCCATGGCAATAGGCCTTGCGGAAGCAGGGGCGAACATCATTGGCGTATCAGCTTCCCTTGCGGCAAATGGAAGCGAAGTTGAACAGGCAGTGGTAGCGGCGGGACAACAATTTTTTTCTTATCAGGCCAATTTGAGTAATCGGGAATCGTTGTATGCATTTATCAAACAGGTACAACAAGACCATCCGGTAATTGATATTCTGGTGAATAATGCAGGTACTATTTTACGCAAGCCGGCAGCCGAACATCCGGATGAATATTGGGATGATGTGCTGGCGCTGAATTTAGATGCCCCGTTTATTTTGTCTCGCGAATTCGGCAAGCAAATGGTGGAACGAGGATCCGGAAAAATAATATTCACCTGCTCTTTATTAAGTTTTCAGGGAGGTATTTTAGTGCCCGGTTATGCAGCCAGTAAAGGTGCGCTGAGCAGTTTGGTAAAAGCCTTGTCTAATGAATGGGCAGGAAAAGGCGTACAGGTAAATGGCATAGCCCCAGGATACATAGCAACCGATAACACCGAAGCCCTGCGGCAAGATGCGGAAAGAAGCACCTCCATCTTATCCCGCATTCCGGCAGGTAGATGGGGACAGCCGGAAGATTTTAAAGGTCCCGTAGTATTTTTGGCCTCCCCAGCTTCTGACTATGTAAATGGCACGTTGCTAGTGGTTGATGGAGGATGGATGGGAAGATAATTATAAAAAATAATCAACATGGAAATTCGGTTTCAAAGTAGTCCGCGCGAAGTAAAGGGAATGAATACGCAACAATTGCGTGAAAATTTTTTGGTTCAACACCTGATGCAGGCGAACCAGATACAATTGGTGTATTCTCATTTCGATCGGGTAATTGTTGGGGGTGCAATGCCGGTAAGTAATTCGGTACTTTTGCCCAATGAAGCAGAGTTGCGGGCCGACTATTTTCTAGAGCGTCGAGAAATTGGTATTATAAATGTGGGAGGCGCCGGTTCAGTGGAAGCAGATGGAGTGGTATATGAATTAAACAAGCTGGATGCACTATATCTAGGAAAAGGCACTCGTTCTGTTAGCTTCTCTTCTGCATCGGCCGATCAGCCTGCACAATATTTTTTATTGTCGGCACCCGCACATCATACCTATCCCAACCGACGCATGCAAAAAGACGAAGCAGCACCCGTTCATCTTGGAGAAAAAGCTACTTCCAACGAAAGAACCATTTATAAATATATTCATCAGGAAGGCATTCAGAGTTGTCAGTTGGTAATGGGGCTTACCGTGTTAAAAGAGGGCAGTGTTTGGAATTCTGTTCCTCCGCATACCCATACCCGCCGCATGGAAGTATATTTTTATTTCGATTTACCGGAAGCACATCGGGTTTTTCATCTGATGGGTGAGCCCCATGAAACCCGCCATATTGTAATGGCGAACCAAGAAGCGGTTATTTCTCCACCTTGGTCGGTACATTGCGGTCCGGGTACCACCAATTACGGATTTATTTGGGCGATGGCAGGCGAAAATTATACGTTTACCGATATGGATCCGGTTCCCATCGCTACCATGCAGTAATGCCGGTTGTTAGATTTTTACTTTGATCACCAGTTTCTTGATGGTGCCTTCTCCAATCATGGGGGCATGCACATCTTCGGGGTAGAAGATTACAAACTGATTTTGCTGCAATCCAAAATACATGTCTGGCGCATCTGCATAAAATAACACATCTTTTTCGGGGTTATATTCCCCTTTGGGAGATTGACAGGTAGAGCGTGGTTTCCATCCGATTGTTTCAGCACCTCGGATACAAACCTGAATATCTATATGTGCATTATGACATTCGAATTTTGCAGTGGATTCGGCAGCCAGCACGCCGGACTTATCGGATACAATGCCTTTCAGGTTTTCTCCATCAATCTCAAATTTGCCGGGCTCTAATGATGC
>CAMBUH010000038.1 GCA_945870985.1 Chitinophaga pinensis | reverse complement strand
TAACTAACTGATTTTCAATACTATTTTTTGTTATGCTTTCGCAGATGTACCTTTGCACCCAAATTCAATCTAAACAATCTTAATATTTTGCTCTATGGCATACGACGTAATAGTTTTAGGTAGTGGCCCCGGCGGATATCCCGCTGCTATTCGTGCTGCTCAACTCGGCTTAAAAGTGGCAATTATTGAAAAGGAAAGTCTGGGAGGAGTTTGTTTAAACTGGGGCTGTATTCCCACCAAAGCATTATTAAAAAGTGCACAGGTGTATGATTACCTGAAACATGCTAGCAATTATGGTATTCAGGCTACCGGCGTTGCCCACGATTTTGGGGCAGTAATTAAGCGCAGCCGCGGTGTTGCCGACAAAATGAGCAAAGGCGTGCAGTTTCTAATGAAAAAGAACAAGATTGATGTAGTGATGGGCTATGGAAAAATTAAAGCAAAAGGTCAACTAGAAGTTACCGCAGCTGATGGCTCAAAACAAATCGTTGAAGGTAAATATATCATCATCGCCACAGGCGGCAGATCTAAAGCATTGCCCAACCTGCCCCAGGATGGTGTTAAAGTGATTGGTTACCGAGAAGCCATGACCTTGGCTACTCAACCGGCCAGTATGATTATTGTAGGCAGCGGTGCAATAGGCATTGAGTTTGCCCATTTTTATAATTCCATGGGTACAAAAGTTACCGTGGTTGAATTCCTGCCCCGAATTGTTCCTGTAGAAGATGAAGATGTTTCTAAAGAACTGGAAAAGCAATATAAAAAGCAGGGGATTGATGTAATGACGCAAGCCTCCGTTGAGTCGGTTGATACCTCCGGAAATGGCGTGAAAGCCACTGTTAAAAAAGCCGATGGCACGTTCGTTACCCTCGAAGCAGAAATCGTTCTGAGTGCAGTAGGCGTGGTTGCCAATTTAGAAAACATTGGATTAGAAGAAAATGGTATTGCTACCGATCGCGGTAGAATTATAGTAGATGCTTATCAGCAAACCAAACTGGCAAGCGTGTATGCGATTGGTGACTGCTCTCCGGGGCAAGCGCTTGCCCACGTTGCTGCCAAAGAGGGAATCAATGCTGCTGAACATATTGCCTACCTAGAGAAAAAATCTCACCACCTTCCTCAGCCCTTAGATTATAACAATATTCCCGGTTGCACCTATTGCACGCCAGAAATAGCCAGCGTTGGTTATACAGAGAAAGCTGCCAAAGATGCCGGTTATGAAATTAAAGTGGGTAAATTTCCCTTTATGGCCAGCGGAAAAGCCAGTGCTGCCGGTGCAGTAGAAGGGTTTGTAAAAGTTATTTATGATGCCAAATACGGCGAATTATTGGGCTGCCACATGATTGGAATGAATGTTACTGAAATGATAGCCGAAGCCGTAGTAGCCCGTAAACTAGAAACTACCGCCACCGAAATTTTGAACGCCGTTCATCCACATCCAACCATGAGCGAAGGCTTTAAAGAAGCTACTGCCGCCGCTTATGGGGAAGCAATCGACATCTAAGATTTCCGAAAATATTCCTAAGCCGTCATTTTTTCGAATGACGGCTTTTTTATGCCCCTCCAGTAAAATGTCAGTTCTACCAACATTCACCTATCTAACTTACCTTTGCCGCCGTTATGAAGTATGCCAAAGAAATTAATCGAAGAAAAACCTTCGCCATCATATCTCACCCGGATGCCGGTAAAACTACCCTTACCGAGAAGTTGCTCCTATTCGGAGGCGCCATTCAGGTAGCCGGCGCCGTTAAAAGCAACAAGATAAAGAAACATGCCACCAGCGACTTCATGGAAATTGAACGGCAACGGGGCATTTCGGTGGCTACTTCTGTTATGACTTTCGAATACAGAGATACCCTCATCAATCTGCTCGACACACCCGGCCATAAAGACTTTGCAGAAGATACCTACCGAACACTTACAGCCGTTGATAGTGTAATTCTAGTAATTGATAGTGTAAATGGGGTAGAAGCCCAAACACGCCGATTGATGGAGGTTTGCCGCATGCGCGATACACCGGTTATTGTATTTGTAAACAAAATGGACCGCGATGGTAAAAACCGCTTCGATTTATTGGAAGAAATTGAAAATGAACTCAATATTTCGTTGCATCCCATGACATGGCCTATCAATAGTGGGAAGGAATTTAAGGGAGTATACAACCTCGATAATAAAAGTTTACGCTTGTTTACTGCCAGCACCCGGGCAGATGCGGATGACGTAATTGCCATCGACGATTTGAATAATACCCTCTTGGATGAAAAAGTGGGGGAACGCGATGCAGCTCTTTTGCGAGAAGATGTTGAATTACTGGAAGGGGTTTATGGAAAATTAACTATACCGGATTATCTCAACGGCAAAATTGCCCCGGTTTTCTTCGGAAGTGCCGTAAATAACTTCGGGGTAAAAGAAATGCTCGACACCTTTATTCAAATTGCACCAGTACCCAGAAGTCGCGAAACCTCCACCCGAACCGTTGAAGTGGGAGAAGATAAGTTCAGTGGATTTATTTTTAAAATTCATGCCAACCTCGACCCCAAGCACCGCGACCGGATTGCTTTTATGCGGGTATGCACGGGTAGATTTGAAAGAAACCATTACTATCACCATGTTCGGCTGGATAAAGACCTGCGCTTCAGCAATCCTTATAGCTTTATGGCAAGAAGTAAAGATGTAATTGAAGATGCCTATGCCGGTGATGTGGTAGGTTTGTTCGACACGGGAAATTTTAAAATAGGCGATACCCTTACCGAAGGAGAGAACTTTTATTTTGTAGGAATCCCTACTTTTTCTCCCGAAATATTTAAGGAGTTGGTTAATAAAGATCCCCTAAAAACCAAACAACTCGAAAAAGGAATCAGTCAGTTAACCGACGAGGGAGTAGCGCAGTTGTTTACCCAATTTGGTGGCAATAAAAAAATCATCGGTTGTGTGGGTGAACTTCAATTTGAAGTAATACAGTACCGACTTTTACAAGAATATGGTGCCGCCTGCGAATTCCGTTCCCTGCCTTTTTTCAAAGCTTGCTGGCTTACCAGTAATCAGCCTTTAAAATTGCAAGAATTCCTTCGCTTTAAACAACAAAACTCAGCAGAAGATAAAGATGGAAATCCAGTATACCTCGCACAAAGCGAATGGTTTTTAAATACCGAAATCACCAATAATCCCGATATCACATTTCATTTTTCCAGCGAAATACATAAGTAGCCTAATTAAGTGGACCAATCCCAATACGATATCATTATAGTAGGTGCCGGGCCCATCGGATTGGCCTGTGCATTGGAAGCTGAGCAAAATGGATTGCATTGTTTGCTGTTAGAAAAGGGTGCACTGGTAAATTCTTTATATCACTATCCGGTTAATATGACCTTCTTTTCTACTTCAGAAAGATTGGAGATTGGGGGTATTCCTTTTGTTAGTAATCAGCCTAAACCTAGTCGCAACGAGGCATTGGAATACTATCGAAGAGTAGCGGGTTTATTAAAATCCCCCTTACATTTATACGAAGCCGTTTCATCTATCCAACCTATTAATAAAGGCTTTGCAGTAGCTACCCCCCAACAAACCTATCAATGCCGAAAAGTAATTATAGCAACCGGATTTTATGGGATTCCATTTATGTTAGGTATTCAGGGAGAAGATTTACCAAAGGTAACCCACTATTACCAAGATCCACATGCGTATGCTTTTCGCGATGTGGTGGTTGTAGGTGCTAATAACTCAGCTGTTGATGCTGCTTTGGAAACCTGGAGAAAAGGTGCTAGGGTTACCATGGTTATTCGGGGGGAGACTATTGGCGAAAGAGTAAAATACTGGGTTAGGCCCGATATTATAAATCGGATTGAAGAAGGTTCTATTAAAGCCTATTATCAATCGAACCTACTTGCCATTCGTTCCGGGGAAGTGGATATACAAACTCCAGATGGCAAACTTACCTTACCCAATGACCATGTATTGTTGATGACCGGCTATCAACCGGATCTTACATTTTTAGAAAAATGTGGCATACAGCTTTCACCAGACGCAATTCGGCAACCAGTATACAATCCAAATACCTACCAAACCAATGTTGCCGGAGTATACCTGGCTGGCGTGATTTGTGGGGGCATGAATACCCATCGCTTGTTTATTGAAAACTCCCGGGAACATGCGAGGGCAATCATACAGGATATCCTTCAGCAAACCTAATACCTGTACATCTATTCCCCTTACCTTTGTTGCTCCATGAAGTCGAAAACACTTACAAAAGATAAAGTAAATATTATTACCCTTGGTTGTAGTAAAAACCTGGTAGATAGCGAAGTGTTAAGTGGCCAGCTGTTGGCTAATCAAATAGACGTGGTGCATGAAAATAAAAAGCTAGACCATAACATCTCAATCATAAATACCTGTGGTTTTATAGATAAAGCAAAAGAAGAAAGTATCAACACCATTTTAGATCAACTGGAACTGAAACGAAGGGGTAAGTTGGAGAAAGTATACGTTACCGGTTGTTTAAGTGAAAGATATCGGTCGGACCTAGAACAGGAAATGCCCGAAGTGGATGCCTGGTTTGGTACGATGGAATTGCCCCTGCTGTTGAAAAAACTGGAAGCTGATTATAAGAAGGAATTGATTGGAGAAAGATTGCTAAGCACTCCCCATCATTATGCGTATTTAAAAATAAGTGAAGGTTGTAACAGAACCTGCTCATTTTGTGCCATTCCTTTAATGCGCGGCGGCCATGTGAGTAAAACGATGGAAGAAATTGTAACGGAAGCGGAAAATCTGGTTCGAAAAGGGGTGAAGGAAATCATGCTAATAGCCCAGGAGCTTACCTATTATGGTTTGGATATTTATAAGTACCGGGCGCTGCCAGATTTATTAAATCGGTTGGCAGATGTAAAAGGACTCGTTTGGATTCGTTTACACTATGCCTATCCCAGCAAATTTCCGTTGGAAGTGTTGGACGTTATCTCTGCAAGAACGAATATCTGTAATTACCTAGATATGCCGCTGCAACATGCCAGCAATGACATGCTTAAGGCGATGAAAAGAAATATTACACGGGAAGAAATGTCGGATCTGATAGATGCCATTCGTGAAAAAGTACCCGGCATTTGTTTAAGAACTACACTCATAGCTGGGTTCCCAGGAGAAACTGAAGAAGATGTGGATGAATTAATTGCTTTTTTACAAAAGCACCGCTTCGACAGGGTAGGAATTTTTAATTATAGTCATGAAGAAAATACATCTGCCCATGATTTGGTGGATGATATACCTGCTGAAGTAAAATCAGCTCGTGCCCAAAGAATCATGGAGGCACAGCAAGAAATCAGTTTTGAAATAAATCAAGAAAAAGTGGGTCAAATCCTTACCGTATTAGTAGATAAAAAAGAAGCCGGCCGATACCTCGGAAGAACCGAGTTTGATAGTGTGGAGGTAGATAATGAAGTAATCATTCATTCGAAGAAAAAATTACCCATCGGCGATTTTGTGCAGGTGAAGATTACGCGGGCATTTGACTACGACTTGGAAGGGGAACTGGTTGAGTAATGCAAATTATTGCAATTTCAAAATAAAATACGCACAGGCAATTTGAATGGGAAGGTGTAATGCCTGCATTAACCACTAAGTTTACTCCATCCGACTGAAGGGTAAGAGCACCCCGTTTAATTTTGCAGGGCGAAGAGCGGGTGGCAGGTACCCAAGTTATACAACACGTACTCAACACAAGACCTATACTTCCTGCATATCATGCTTTGCTAAAATAATCAGCTATGCTATCTACTCAAAATTTACATTCAGAGATTGATCAGGTAATGACCCGGTCCGGAAATGCATTTTTACAATATCGCCAAATACCTGCTGCCAAACGAGCAGAATTTTTATTAGCCATTGCCCAACATATAGAAGCATTAGGGGATGCATTGTTACAAACGGCTGCTGCCGAAACCCATCTACCCATTGCTCGTTTAACTGGGGAGCGGGGAAGAACGGTGGGTCAGTTAACCATGTTTGCACAAATGCTCCGAGTAGGAGATTGGCAAGAGATTATCATAAACACAGCAATTCCAGATAAAAACCCACCCCGCCCAGATATAAGAAGAATGCTTGTTCCCCTTGGTCCGGTGGTTGTATTCGGGTCTAGTAATTTCCCATTCGCCTATTCAACGGCAGGGGGGGATACAGCAAGTGCATTGGCTGCAGGTAGCACCGTAGTTGTAAAAGCACATTCTGCCCACCTGAAAACATCCATCCTCGTAGCCAAAGCTATCAATGCTGCCGCAATAGAAACCGGTATGCCTGATGCGGTTTTTCAGCATGTAGAAGAAGGGTCATTTGAAACCGGAAAACTATTGGTGCAACACCCGGCTACTGCAGCTGTTGGTTTTACAGGCTCCTTCTCTGGTGGTAAAGCATTATGGAACTATGCAGCTGCCCGCACCAACCCAATACCCGTATTTGCAGAAATGGGTAGTATTAACCCAGTGCTGCTTTTTCCGGATGCCTTGAAATCTCAATATGCAACACTTGCCCAACAAATTGCGGCTTCTATTACCCTCGGTGTAGGTCAGTTTTGCACCAATCCCGGACTTCTAATTGCCAAAGAAGGAGAGGGCCTTTCTTCATTTATAGATGCCCTCGCGAAACATGTAAAAGAAGTAAGTAGTGCCCCCATGCTGCATACGGGCATCAGCGAGGCTTATGTGAAAAAAGTTGCCAGTGCACTATCCATACAAGGGGTTCAATGGATAACAACTCCACCATCTACAGTAGAAGCAGGTACTGCTTTGCCCGTACTGGCCCGCGTTAGGGCAGCCGATTTTTTACTAAATCCAACTTTGCACGAAGAGATATTCGGACCTTATTCATTGCTGGTAGTGGTAGATTCTGCCGAACAAATGATGGCAGTTTTGCGAATCGTAAAGGGTCAGCTAACTACCTCACTGATGGGAACAGATAAAGATTTTTCTGCATTCGCTCAGGTAGTTCAGGAAGCCAGCTTAGTGGCCGGACGCATTGTTTGTAATGGAGTGCCAACCGGCGTTGAAGTTTGCGATGCCATGGTACATGGAGGTCCCTTTCCGGCTACTACCGACAGCAGATTTACTGCAGTAGGGGTGCAATCGATAAAGCGGTGGCTGCGCCCGGTAGCTTATCAAAATTTTCCCGATACTTTATTGCCCGATGAACTAAAGCGTTCGAATCCTTTGGGAATAGTAAGGGTAGAAAAATAAGTAGAAAGTTTATACTAATTAGCTACGTGAAGCTTCCAGTTGGTTTACCAAGTCTCGTTTTACCGAAAACCAATAGCTAACAAATACAGCAGCTATATGATAAACCGCCATGATTCCCACAATGCCCGGTATCCATTGGGAAAGTTGAAACCAATCCCCCGTTTGAATCAGAAGAACTCCGGCATACAATGCTTTCAATAATTCCCATAGCCAAGCTTTTGGATTACGGTCCATCAACTCAGTATAAGCGTAAATATAAATAAATACGTATCCGCCATAGAGGAAAATGCCCGGACTACCTATGCCAGCAATATTTCCAAAGAAATAGCTAATCAATAATAAAAGGAGCGAAATTTGAAACCAGATCCAGACAGATAAACCGGTGGTTGCTGGAGTATCATATTTAGTAAAATGATACACATCTGTAATTTTCTCTATCGGGTATTTTTCAGATACATCCTTCGGTCTCCAACCGGTTGGCATAAACCAGATGCGCAATTTGTCATTCCAATCCTGTGTTCTCCAGGCATCTTTTATCAATAATGCCACATGCATAAAATTGATTTTAATAGGATTCCAGGTGGAAGCAGGTCGGGTAATACCATATACAGGCGAAATATCTGCTCTTTCCTCTTGAAAAGTGCCAAACAGATAATCCCAAAAAATAAAAATTTGACTAAAGTTTTTGTCGATATATTCTGGATTGATGGCATGATGCACCCGATGATGCGCAGGCGTAACAATGATATACTCCAGTATGCCCATTTTGCCAATATGCCGGGTATGGTACCAGAATTGAGCAAACAGGTGAAGAGGAGCCACAATAGCGATTACCTTGCCAGGCACTCCTAGTAGGGCAGCGGGCAATAAAAAGATGGTGAATAGCTTAACGATGGAAGAAATGCTTTGTCGCAATGCACAGGCGAGGTTAAATTCCTCACTGCTGTGATGCACCAGGTGTGCATTCCAGAAAAAATTAATCTTGTGCTGAATTCGGTGAACCCAGTATCCCATAAAGTCGAGCGCAAAAAACGCAATCACATAAATCCAGATACTAGATTGTATATGAATCAGCGCCCAATGTTTTACCATCCACTCATAAGATAGCAGCCCTATGGTTAACCCCAAAACATCTTTGGTAACATTGGTTAATCCCGAACTCAGGCTCGAAATCATATCCAAATTTCTTACCGTATCGTTGTGGCGGTATATGCCATACCATTTTTCTAGCAGTACCAATACTAAAAACGCCGGCATGGCAATCAATAAAATTTTTCCGTAAGTTTCCATAATTATTCACAAATGGCGCTATTGTAAAATTAATCAATATTATTGCATTTTACCCGTTTGTTTAATGGCAACCCCTCCCGTTTCAACCGGGTTATAGGTATTTTGCAATTTGTTCATCAGTTTTCCCCTGAAATCATTATTCCTTTTTCTTCCGAAAAGGTTATAATATATGGTTACCGTTCTTGCTCTGAAGATCGGTTGCCCTATATCGGTAATCCAGCTAAATGTAGCAACCTGGAGGTAGCTACTGGGCATAGGATGGTAGGGCTAATCCTGGGTGCCGGTATTGGAAAACTGGTATCGGAATAGGTGAACGAACAGCCAACTAGCGTAAACCTATCACCCTTTCATCCCGATCGATTTAGCCGATAAACTATCCTCGATTCGGTTTGTTAAATACTCGGTGAAAGAAGTTAACCGCTAAATTGTATTTTTGTACTTCTATGCAATCTTCTTTTCAAACAATCACTTATCAGGATACCGGCTATTTTACCCCTATCGTGGCTGATTACCTGTTGCTTAATGAAAAGCTGCAACCCTTCTTTCAACACCCCCCAAACTGGAATGGATTAGCTGAGGCGATAACATCCAGAAAACAAACTCCGGTTAATAGGGAATTATTAGTAGAAGTACTTACACAACAATATGCTTCCCTAACCCTTACACCCCGGTTATCAGAAAACCTAGCATTATTAAAACAGGCGAATACTTTTACGGTTACTACGGCCCATCAGCCCAATATATTTACCGGACCGCTTTATTTTATTTATAAGTGTATGCACGCCATCCGGCTAGCGGAGAGTTTGCATCAGCAATTTCCGGATAACCATTTTGTACCTGTTTACTACATGGGGTCGGAGGATGCAGACTTAGAGGAGATTGGTCAACTTTCCGTTGGAGGAATGAAACGGATATGGAATACGCCACAAAAAGGGGCTGTTGGCAGGATGAAAGTAGATCAGGCATTGCTTGATATAATCACCGAAATGGAAGGGCAAACCGGCGTTCTCACATTTGGTAAGGAATTATCCGATATATGGCGCAGTTGCTTTACTAAGGGAAAGACCATTTCACAGGCCATGTTAGAAATGGTGCACCAATTGATGGGCGACAGGGGTTTGGTAGTGCTGATTCCGGATAATGCCCAACTCAAATCCGTTTTTACGCCCATTGTTTTACAGGAACTTTTTACCCAGTTTTCTCATAGTTTAGTGGAAGCTACCAATCAGCAATTGTCTCAACAGTATAAAGTTCAGGCAGCCGGACGAAATATCAATCTGTTTTATTTAATCGATAATAAAAGAGAGCGAATAGAAATGCAAGGCGACAAATGGGTAGTACCCGCGTTGCAACTGAGTTTTTCAAAGCAGGAGCTGGAACAAGAATGTAAACTATATCCCGAACGATTCAGCGCTAATGTAATTTTAAGGGGATTGTTTCAAGAAATGATATTGCCGAATGTAGCATTTATCGGCGGGGGAGGAGAGCTGGCCTACTGGCTAGAACTGAAGCAAATTTTTACCGAAGTAAAAGTGCCCTTTCCCGTTTTACTATTGCGAAACTCATTTGTATTAGTCAATAAAGCACAGGCTGAAAAATGGGAAGCCACTGGATTCCCCATTCCTGCTCTTTTTACAACACCTGAAAGTCTGATTCAACAACTGGCAAAGGAAAATGCCGGTGATACCCTGCATTTAACTTCAGAAATTGAAAGGGTTACGCAACTTTATCAACAGATTAATAATCAGGCTACCGTTGTAGATAAGAGTTTATCCGATCATGTAATTGCGCTGAAGAATACGGCTATTGAAAAATTGCAGGTGTTGGAAAAGAAAATGTTGCGGGCAGAAAAAAGAAAATATGCCGAAAGTGAGTACCGAATTCAACAAATTCGCTCCCAGATTTTTCCAAATAATCAGCTGCAGGAGCGGGTAGAAAACATGGCGCTTTGGTATGCAACCTGGGGAAAAGAATGGCTGGAAGTAATTTATCAGCATTCTCAGCCGATTGCAGCAGATTTTCGCATTATTATACTTGGCGAAGAATAGCGTTTACTTTTCGTCGAATTGATTGGGCCATTTTTCTTGTACAGATTTTACTTTATCCAGTACGGCTGAGCCCAATGCTTGCTTGTAGGCAGCTATTTGTTTTGCAATAGACTGATCTGCACTTCCCAAAATTTGAACGGCCAGCAGACCTGCATTTTTGGCTCCATTTAATGCAACCGTGGCAACCGGAACGCCGGCCGGCATTTGTAAAATGGATAATACCGAATCCCATCCATCAATAGAGTTAGACGACTTGATGGGAACACCAATAACAGGTAGGGTGGTAATGGAGGCAACCATACCCGGTAAATGGGCAGCCCCGCCAGCCCCTGCAATGATAACTTGTATACCCCTGCCGGCAGCTTCGCGGGCATAGTCCATCATCCTTTCCGGTGTACGATGTGCCGAAACAATCGTTAATTCGAAAGGAACAGAAAATTGCTCCAGTATCTGAGCTGCTTCTTGCATGATGTTCAGATCGCTGTCGCTTCCCATTATAATACCTACCCGGGGTGAATTGGTGTTCATAGCGGTGAAATATGGTGCAAGGTACTTATTTTACTTTATTTTAGTTATTCACCCATAAGCCCATGCTTTCTATGCCGGGTATCTTATAGGCAGCAATATTGCGCAAAACAGGCGCTGCTTTATTATCGGGCAATACAATTTTTATTTCATTGGTAAAGATGGCCGGAAAAGTGGCAATTTTTTTTCTGCCAATGGTGGTACCGGTATATATTTTTAAAAAGCTTCCGCCTATTTTCGCTTCAATGGAAAAAGAACGCACCCGTTGCCCATAAGCAATCATTTCTTCTAATACCACTGCATTCAGTTGAGTGGATTTTGATAACTGAATGGTTAATTCCACTTTGTCATCCGATTCCCCCATCCAGAAATTACTGCTATTTTCATCCAGCAGATTTTTTGCCGGATATGCAGAGGGCTGATTGGCAGTAATACTCGCTTGTTTCAACAAGTTAGTTCTAAAAGCATTTTCTCGTAACTTTTTAAAACCCACTAAGGCTGTCGAGTCTGCTTCATGAAACAGACCTCTTCGGTCGGGAGGAACATTTAGTAAAAGGTTGCCTCCATTACCTACCGATTGGAGGTACAATTTAAATAGGGTTTCCGGAGTTTTAACTTTACTATCCTGCTCCGGATGATAAAACCATCCCGGACGTATGGAGACATCTGCTTCTGCTGGCATCCAATGCTTGCCATTAATGTTGCCTCTGTTTAAAGTATCCTCCGGTGGCCCGCCTTCTCCTCTTTTAAATCCGGCAGTATCCAGCAAATTCCAGTTGGTGGCGTTGATGGTACCTCTTTCATTTCCACACCAACGGATTGAGGGACCAATGTCGCTGAAAATAATCAGATTCGGTTGCCAGTGAAATGCGGAATCTTCAAACCTTCTAAAATCGTATTGTTGCTTTTTTCCATTCGGTCCCTCTCCATTAGCGCCATCCCACCATAACTCGAAAAATTTTCCATATTGGGTGAGCAGTTCTTTCATGGTTTTTAGGTAAATGGAATTATAAGTTTCCGTGCCATAATCGGGATGATTTCTATCCCAGGGAGAAATATAAACCCCCATATCTAATCCGGCCTTTTTACAGGCATCCGATAACATCTTAACCACATCTCCTTTACCATTCAGCCATTTACTTTCTCGAACCGTGTGTGTACTGAATTTACTGGGCCAAAGACAAAACCCGTCATGATGTTTCGCAGTTAAGATAATACCTTTTGCCCCTGCCAATTTTGCGATATTAACCCATTGTTTGCAGTCAAGGGCTGTAGGATTAAACAGGTTGGGATCTTCATTGCCCTCACCCCATTCTTTATTGGTAAAGGTGTTTGGACCAAAATGTATAAACAGGTAGAATTCTTTTTCGTGCCAGGCTAATTGTTCAGGAGTAGGAACGGGCAATACGGGCTGGGGCTTTTGAGCGGTAAGGCCTATTGAAAAAAGCAGGCAACCCAACAAGAACAAATATTTCATGCGGCAATTTATTGTCAATATACGAAGGAGAAAGGATACCGAAAAAGTAATCCTAGGGAGTTTATTTTCCTAAAGCCCGTTGATACAATTGAATGGTATTTTCCCAGCCCAGATAGAGTGCATCGGAAACCAGGGCATGACCAATACTTACTTCATCAATGATGGGAATCTGTTTAACAAAGTAGGGGAGATTGTGCAAATCCAAATCATGACCGGCATTGATTCCCAAGCCCAGCGATTGAGCTGTATAGGCAGCTGAACGGTATTGTTCTATGATTTCGTTGGCAGTATTCGATTCAAAAGTCCGGGCATATTGTTCCGTATATAATTCAATCCGATCGGCACCAGCGGTTTTGGCTCCTTTCACCATTTGATCTTGGGGGTCTACAAAAACCGAAACACGGATACCAGCATTTTTAAAAGGTGCAATCAGCGAAGCAAGTAATGCCTGGTGGCCAATGGTATCCCATCCATGGTCACTGGTGAGTTGCAATTGTGAATCAGGAACCAGGGTTACTTGTGCAGGATGGATATTTAATACCAGTTCCACAAATTTAGGCTCAAGCGGATTGCCTTCGATGTTTAATTCGTGTGTGAGCACTTCTTTCAGGGCATATACATCCGAATAACGAATATGGCGCTCGTCTGGACGAGGATGAACCGTGATGCCATCCGCTCCAAATTTTTCGGCATCCAGTGCCATCTTAATAAGATCCGGTCGATTACCCCCCCTGCTATTTCGAAGGGTAGCAATTTTATTGATGTTTACGCTTAGCCGGGTCATAAGCAAAATTACGGCCTTTTGTATTTGCTTATGAAGATTATTGCAGGTGTGGGAGGTAATGTACTTTTTTATTCCAGAAAGCAGCCGAATGGTTATTGCTGCTGAATATGGTTGGGTGCATTGAATCAATTACTTTTGGGGTAATTATTTGTCTGGAATGGAAATAGAGGGCAACCTTCCGGAAAGCAAATTGTTACTTTATTATGCGGTATTCATCTCTGGAAGATTGTTTAATTGATTTGGAAAAAAACGGACAATTAGTTCGTATAAAGGAAGAAGTAGATCCCTTTCTAGAAATGGCGGCTATTCATGCACGCGTATTTGCTGTAAATGGTCCTGCCTTATTATTCGAAAACGTAAAAGGGTCGAAATTTAGGGCTGCTTCTAATATTTTCGGTACCCTGGATAGAAGTCGATTTATTTTTCGCAATACATTGGAAACTGTGCAACGATTGATTGCGCTTAGAAATCAGCCAATGGATGCATTGAAATCTCCCTTGGCGCATCTGTCAACTGCCTGGGCTGCCTTAAATGCTTTGCCAAAAAAATCTTCTGGTACCTTACCCGTTTGTTATCAGGAAATTAAGATTACCGATTTGCCCCTGATCCATCACTGGCCAATGGATGGCGGTGCTTTTGTAACCCTGCCCCAGGTGTATTCCGAAGATTTAGATTATCCCGGAATCGACCAATCGAATTTGGGGATGTATCGAATTCAGTTAACTGGTAATGAATACATTCCCAATGAAGAAATTGGCTTGCATTATCAATTACACCGGGGAATCGGCGTACACCAAACCAAGGCGAATAAAGCAGGTTTACCTTTGCGTGTAAGTTGTTTTGTTGGAGGTCCTCCATCGCATACCGTAGCTGCGGTAATGCCTTTGCCGGAGGGGATAAGCGAACTTAAATTTGCCGGTGTTTTGGGCGGCAGTAGATTCCGGTATCAGTATCGGGATGGCTATTGTATCAGTGGGGATGCGGATTTTGTAATTACAGGGGAAGTATATCCGGGGGAAAATAAAATTGAGGGTCCGTTTGGAGACCATCTCGGGTATTATAGTTTACAGCATCCCTTCCCGGTAATGCGGGTTCATAAAGTGTATGCCCGCAAGAATGCCATTTGGCCTTTCACTGTGGTAGGTCGCCCACCGCAGGAAGATACCAGTTTTGGCCAATTGATTCATGAAATTACCGGGGATGCTTTGCCCGCTGAAATACCCGGATTACGAGAAGTGCATGCGGTGGATGCTGCCGGTGTGCATCCATTGTTGTTAGCCATTGGTAGTGAACGCTATACTCCGTATGCCCCAACCGCCCGCCCAGCCGAATTATTAACCATCGCTAACCATATTTTAGGAACCGGTCAGTTGAGTTTGGCAAAGTTTCTCTTTATTACTGCCGGTACCCCTCCTGAAATTACCACCCATACCGTAACCCAGTTCTTTCAGTTTTTGTTAGAAAGAGTAAATCTTGAACAGGATTTACATTTCTATACGCAAACTACTATGGATACCCTTGATTATTCTGGATCGGGATTAAATAGTGGCAGTAAGCTTGTTGTGGCTGCTTATGGGGAAGAGAAGAGAAAATTATCAACAGAAATACCTACCTGGATTTCCCATCTACCACAACTTACACATGCAAAGCTGGTAATGCCCGGAATAGTAGCTATACAAACTACTGCATACGCTGGGGAAGATAACCGGCAACAATGGTTGCGACTGGCTACCGAATGCTGGAAATCGATTCCTGACCCTGAAAATGGCATTATGATGTTGGTACTTTGTGATGAGGCTGAGTTTACAGCAACCTCCATGCGCAATTTTATGTGGGTTACCTTCACCCGATGTAACCCCTCCCATGATATTGATGGGATTGACAGTTTTACGCTTCACAAGCATTTTGGATGCAGAGGCCCGATGCTAATAGATGCCAGAATTAAACCCCACCATGCCCCACCAGTAGAGATGGATCCGATGGTTGAAAAACGGATAGAAAAATTATTTGTTAGGGGAGGAAGTTTATCGGAAATATTCAAAATCTAATTAGGCAGTTACTTCCATCCAAGTATGGTCGGCCAATAGCTTAACGGAAGAAATAAACTGTTCAAAGGGGCCAGCTCCTCCCCATTCTGCGGGGGCAACCAGTGAAAGTATATGCGTGCTGTCTCTTTTTTGATAGAGATGATAGGTATGCCCAATTTGTGGTTTGAAAGATAGCTTCGCTTCGTAAATCATTAAGCTTAGTTCTTTTCTCTTTCTAATTTCTTGTGCTTGGCGGGCCAACAATTCTATTTGCTCCCGAATTTGATCTAACTGCATTTGGGTTTGTTCTTCCATAGCAGTTAAGGCTTTGTGCTTAATTACTCCTTCCCGTGTAGGGCGTATGGCA
>CAMBUH010000037.1 GCA_945870985.1 Chitinophaga pinensis | reverse complement strand
AATACGAATATCGATCCCAATAATGGATTCAATCCAGTTACAAACATATGGTGAGCCCAAACCAAGAAAGCTAGAATTGCGATTGCAAATAAAGAACCAATCATTGCGATGTATCCAAATATGGGCTTACGAGAATTTACCGATAAAATTTCTGAAACCATACCCATCGCAGGCAACAGGATGATATATACTTCGGGGTGACCAAGGAACCAGAATAAGTGTTGGAAAAGAATAGCACTTCCACCCTCATTGGGCAAAGCCCCTACTCCATTCACAAAAATATCTGAGAGGTAAAAACTGGTTCCGAAATTACGGTCGAATATCAACAGAATAAATCCAGATAATAATACAGGGAAAGATAATACGCCTAATACAGCGGTAAAGAACAACGCCCAGATAGTTAAAGGCAACCGGGTCATACTCATCCCTTTGGTACGCATGTTCAGGATGGTAGCAATGTAGTTTAAACCACCTAATAGAGAAGATACTACGAATAATGCCATAGAAATAATCCAGAGATCCATACCCGTTTTAGAACCGGGGGATGCATCACCCAATGCACTCAAAGGGGGGTAGGCCGTCCACCCGCCACTGAAAGGGCCGGTTTCTACGAACAAAGAAGATAACATTACTATACTAGCTATAAAAAAGAACCAGTAGCTAAGCATATTCAGGAATGGAGAGGCCATGTCTCTTGCACCAATCTGCAATGGGATTAGAAAGTTGGCAAAAGTTCCACTTAATCCGGCTGTTAACACAAAAAATACCAATACGGTTCCGTGGGTAGTTACTAGTGCATAGTAGGCTTCAGGGGTAATCTGGCCACCTTTGGCCCATTTACCAAGGATGGTTTCCAACCAGGGGAAAGTAGAATCGGGGTATCCCAATTGTAAACGAAACAATACACTCATTAAACCACCCAATACAGCCCAGAACATCCCGGTAATCAAGAATTGTTTGGCAATCATTTTATGATCTTGACTAAACACATATTTGGTAATGAATGTATCATGGTGCTCATGATGTTCATGATGGCCATGCGCTTCATGGGTTGTTTCCACTCCTGCTGCGTGTATTTCCACTTCGTTGCTCATACTGTTTGCTTTAAATTAAGTTACTTTATTAAAGAGCCGAATTTCGTTTAATTACATGTTTACTTTTTCCTTTTTAACAGGGGCTGCCATTCCGATTACCGGTTTGGTAGAATCCGCTGCAGGAACTATACTAGGATCTTTGTCGGGGAAATTAACCAAATACTGAGGCTTTTGTTTAGCCATCCACAAATCAAATTCCTCCTGATCAACCACTTCAATCACCCCCTTCATTGAGTAGTGCCCATTTCCGCACATCTGATCGCAACTGATTTCGTAAACGAAATTGGGGTTATTGGTAATCTCTTTCATTTCCTTGGTAGTATACTTAGGGGTAAACCACATAGTAGTAGGTATACCCGGAACCGCATCCATTTTCATTCTGAAATGGGTAAGACCCACATCATGAATTACGTCTCTGGAACCAATTACAAGTTTAACAGGCTTGCCCTTTACTAGGTACATCACTTGTTCCGAAACCAGATCATCGTGGCTTAATTTATCTTCCCAAATGATTCCTAAAGAATTGGTAGCGGGATCAATATTTTTGAAATACTTTTTGCCAAAAGCAGCATCTTTTCCTGGGTAGCGATAAATCCATCCAAATTGTTTGCCGGTAATTTCTACTACCATCGCTTCTTTAGGTGGCTCACCTGTAAAGAGGAACCAGTTGCGTAAACCCACCACCACTAATACAGTTAATACGATAGCAGGTATGATAGTCCATATAAATTCCAGCCTGTTGTCATGAGCAAAATAGTACACTTTACCCTCGTCATTATGCTGATATTTATAGGCGAAATAGAATAATATTATTTGGGTAATGATAAAAACGAATCCGGTAACTGCGATGGTCATCCACATCATGGAATCTACACGAGCACCCTCTACGCTGGCAGCATCATATGCCAGCAGTGTTTTACCAAAGTATAAATCATTACAATACCAAACCCCAATTAATCCGAGTACGAGAAATACAATCATCAACGCACCATTGATTTTATTGCTCTCCCGCATACCCTTTCCTTGTCCCCTCAAAACGGTTACATATTCACTCGCCTTAGCTATTTGAAAAATAACTATAAAGATGAGGGCAATTACCGCGATTGTTAATAAAATGCTCATATTCTATTCAGTTAATGCTTGGATAATTTCTACTTTGATTACGTTTAAACCTGATGAATAATACTTTCTTTCAGGAATGGATGATACTTTGAAACCAGTGGCTTTGAAGCCAATGATCTGCTTACAAAGAATATCATACAACCCACAAAAAATACCAATATTCCAAAATCCAGCCATCCTAGGGTTACGTGTTCCTTAGAAAGACTGCCCATTATCATCTGATAAAAATCAATCCAGTGCCCAAAGATGATTAATACTGCCATAAAAGTTACCAATGTGTAATTTCTTTTGGCAGAACGTTTCATCAGAATCAACAAAGGACATATAAAATTGATAATCAGGTTCAAAAAGAAGATTCCTTTATAAGGTCCCTGCACCCGATGCTTGAAGTAAACCGTTTCTTCGGGTATGTTCGCATACCATATCAGCATATACTGCGAAAACCAGAGATAGGTCCAGAATACGGAGAATGCAAACATGAATTTACCAATATCGTGCAAGTGCTCTTGGGTGGTTAATTCCAAATATCCTTTATTTTTCAGGTAAATTACCCAAAGGGCTACCAAACTCATGCCCGACACGAAAGAACTTGCAAACGTGTACCAGCTATACATGGTAGAATACCAGTGTGCATCGATACTCATCATCCACAACCAAGGAACGGTTGAACCTACTGTTAGGGCAAACCATACCGTAAATAATGCCGCACGAATAGTGCCTCTTAAAATATAACGGGCACCAGACTCATTGTCAAAAGATGATTCATCTGCCTCTCGGCTGATTTGGCGCATTCTCCAACCCAATACACTCCACAAACCGATGGCGAGGGTAGTCCAGATAATAAAGAACGTTGGATTCAAAAATCCTACTTTTCCTTTTAAAATAGGGTCTTTTGCTACTGCTTCCGAATCGAGCCAATGATAAATATGGTGCTTATGCCCTAAAACCACATACATCAGCACCGCAAAGGTAATGGCACCGAATATAGGCACCATGGTAGAGATGGCTTCCGGTATGCGTTTAAATGACTGCTGCCAGCCACCCATTGCGAGTGTAGTTACACAAATAAAGAACATACTGGCATTGCAAATCAGCGTCCAGAAAATGGTGTTATACATTAAAGTACCCCAGAAATGGGTTTGCTCGTGCTCATCTGCGCTAAAGCCTTTGGTAAACATACCATATAGCAGGGCGGCTCCGCCGATTCCGATCAAAGCAAGTGACCATGTTTTCATCTTACCGGGTATCTCAAATTGGTCTCTGATAGATGCCATTTTAAATCTTTTATGCTGTTATTTCATTTTGCCGTTGCCGGCTAATCAATCCATTATTTCATTGCGGTAGTATCAGCAACTGCGGTTGCAGCAGCATTTCCTTCCAGCTGTTTATCCTTAATATACTTAATTACCATCCAACGCTGCTTTCTAGACAATTGAGAAGCATAAGAACCCATCAGGTTTTTGCCATACGCAACCGAATAAAACATCTGACCTGCTGGCATGTTCTCGTATTTGGCATCCCCAACCAAGGAAGCAGGCTTTGCAGGATAAGGTCCTGCTCCGTCTTTATATAAGGGTCCATTTCCTTTCAGATTGGCACCATGGCAAACAGCGCAATTAACCAGATAGAGTCTTTCCGCTTCTTTTGTTTCAACAGGCGACATGCTTGTAATCGGATTTATTACCCCTTTAGCAGCCGTATAATTGGTGGTATCCCCAGCAGCATCCATAGCAATATGAAAAGGAAGCTCCTCTTCACGAGAAATAGTGCCGGCTACGGGGCGGGCGGTGTAATTGATGTTCTTTGCAGTCAGGTTGCTGTTGTCTGAATACGATTCATACGCGCGGCTATACGCCATATCTGGCATATAAACCGTTCCTGGCTTACGCTTAACATCACTGCAAGCGGCCAGCACAGAAACAGCAGCCAACAACAGAAATACAGATAGTTTATTCATCTTTTTATTATTCTAGATTAAGCAACCACCGGGTTACTGTTTTCAAATGTTGTTTCATCTTTATCATAGGTACCCAGCCACCAGCCTTCTTCCGCAATCTGCACATCGGTTTCAATTGCACCGGCAGCACTAAGAAAAGCTTGTAAATCATCCACATTGGTTTTTTCGGTACACTCAATTACCATTACAAACAAATCGTCGGTTGCACGGGGATGAAAATGATGCTTTTTTACAAAGGGGGCTAATTGACAGAGATAACAGAAAGTAAGTACCATTCCCACCGCAGCAAATAATACGGTTAACTCAAACGTAATGGGTATCCAGGCCGGCAAAGAGAAATTGGGTTTGCCGCCAAAGTTCAGCGGCCAGTCTTTTACCAATATCCAGCTGATACTACCTAGGGCCGTTGATGTTCCGGTAATACCATAGATAAATCCGGCCGTGTGTAAGCTGGTTTCCCGTAAACCGAGGGCATGATCTAATCCGTGCACCGCAAATGGCGTATACACATCATGAATCTTATAGCCCGCTGTTCGCACTTTTTTTACGGCAGGAAACAAAACCGCTTCCTCATCAAAACAACCTACAACGAATTTCTTTTTTGCCATACCCTTATTCCCTTGCGGGAAATTTAGTTGTTAAATAAATTAATGTGCATGCGCATTATCGTGGATAAATGAGTCGAGCGGCTGCTCTTCAATTTTATCCATTTTGTTTTTAAATCCTTCCCCGGAAGTTTTCAACACATATTTAATCTCTGCCACCGCAATTACCGGGAAGTATTTGGCGAACAGGAAGAAACAAGTGAAGAACAAGCCAAATGTTCCTAGGTAGAAGCCAATTTCCCAAATGGTAGGACTATAATAAACCGACCAGCTAGAAGGCAGATAATCGCGATACAAGGAGGTTACGATAATTACAAAACGCTCGAACCACATACCAATATTTACTATTACGCTCATGAAGAAAGTAACAAACACGTTTCTTCTCATTTTGCGGAACCAGAAAATTTGCGGACTTAACACGTTACAAGCCATCATACCCCAGTAGCTCCAGCCATAAGGACTGAACAGGTAAGCGCGGCTGTACCAGAAAGTGTAGCCTTCGTATTTGTTCTGGCTATACCATCCCATAAATAATTCAGTTAGATAGGCAATACCCACTATAGACCCTGTTAATACGATGATTTTATTCATTGCCTCAATGTGGCCCAAGGTGATATAATCTTCCATGTTAAATACCTTGCGGATAATTACCATCAACGACTGCACCATAGCAAATCCCGAGAAGATGGCTCCTGCTACGAAGTAGGGAGGGAAGATGGTGGTATGCCAACCCGGTACCACGGAAGTGGCAAAGTCGAAGGATACAATGGTGTGCACCGACAATACCAGTGGGGTACTTAAGCCGGCCAATACCAACGAAAGGCTTTCATGCCGTTGCCAGTGTTTGGTAGAGCCCGTCCATCCGAAGGAAGCGATTCCATATAATTTTTTACGCAGCTTGGTAAATGCCCTGTCTCTAACAGTAGCCAGATCGGGAATTAAACCACTGTACCAGAAAAGCAGCGATACGGTAAAATACGTTGAGATAGCGAATACGTCCCACAACAAAGGGGAATTAAAGTTAACCCATAGTGGTCCGCGAGTATTGGGATAAGGTAATACGAAGAAAGCCATCCAAACTCTACCCATGTGCCAGATAGGGAACTGACCGGCGCACATTACTGCGAAGATGGTCATGGCTTCAGCCGCCCGGTTAACACCCGTTCTCCAACCCTGGCGGAACAATAATAAGATAGCAGAAATCAGGGTACCGGCGTGACCAATACCTACCCACCATACGAAGTTGGTAATGTCCCAACCCCATCCAATGGTCTTGTTCAGGTTCCACTGCCCGATACCATAGGTAACGTCTCTATAAATAGAATACACACCAAATAGCAATAAGGCTACAGCAATATAGAAACCAATGTACCATAACTTGCTGGGCTTAGCTTCAATGGGGCGAACGATGTCTTCCGTTACCTGGTGAAAGTCTTTGTTTCCCATCACCAATGGTTCCCTGAGCTGTGATTCGTACTTTAAATGCATCTCGTCTTTTTTATTGTTCCCGGATTACCATTTTCATGGTTTATCAATTCGGATAAGTTTCTTGTTGACCGGTTATTATGCTTCTTTTTTTTCTTCTTCTAGGTTTCTCACTTTTGCCAGATAGCTAACATTAGGCAATACGTGTAATTGCTCTAATACATAGAACTGGCGATTCGGATTTTCCTTTCTGGTAATACTAATGGCACTGTGCTGGTTATTGGCATTTCCAAACACGATGGCGTTGGTAGGGCAAGACTGCTGACAAGCCACTTTTAAATCTGTATCTTCCAGTGGACGACTTTCTTTTTTGGCTTTCAGTTTGCTCTCCTGTAAACGCTGCACACAAAAAGAACATTTTTCAATCACCCCTCTAGAACGAACCGTAACATCCGGATTCAGTACCATGCGGGTAAGATCGTCGTTCATATCGAGTACTACATCATTCACAATACCCACTTGATTATTTGCAAAGCTGTCGGAACCGGTATAATCGGCCCAGTTGAAACGACGCACTTTGTAAGGACAGTTATTGGCACAGTAACGAGTACCTATACAACGATTATAGGTCATTTGGTTGAGGCCTTCGCTGCTGTGGTTGGTAGCGGCTACCGGACAAACGTTCTCACAAGGAGCATTGTCGCAGTGCTGGCACATCATGGGTTGGAATACTACATTCGGGTTATCCATATCACCACTGAAGTAGCGATCGATGCGTAACCAATGCATTTCATGACCCCGCAGTACTTCGGGCTTACCTACTACTGAAACGTTATTTTCTGCATTACAAGCAACTACACAAGCGCCACAACCGTTACAGGCATTGAGGTCTACATTCATACCCCAGCGAATACCCGGACGATCGTACACTGGATAAATGGTTCCCTGCTTTTCAAAATTTTCTAAACCACCCCAAGGAGCCAATTCAGCTTGGCGCTCATCGCGGATTTCAGTTGGGTGGTGCTTATATTCAGCCAGGGTTAACTCTTTCATTACCTCTGTACGGTTACCCTGAGCTGTATCATAGCGGCTATGTGTTTGGGTAAGTGCTACGGGATAGGTTTCTGTGGTAAGGGTAATTTCAACATTTCCCTGAACCAGGCTAACCGAATTTCCATTCAGGCTACTCATTGGGTAGGCATTCTTACCGGTACCTACTACAGATTTGCCCAGTCTTTCCGTACGTCCGTATCCTACCGCAATACCAATGGTGTCGGGATGGGTTCCGGGAATAATCAGTGCGGGTAATTCTACCGACTGGCCATTGCAGGTAACTTTCACCACTTTTTTGGGTGGGTTCACTTCATAGGCATCGGCCTGACCATTATCATTCAAATCAATTTTCAAAAGGGTACGAGCCAAAGCGGGAGATACAACCACGTAGTTGTCCCAGGTAGCACGGGTAACTGGATCGGGTAATTCCTGTAACCAAGGGTTAGCAGCACCTTGTCCGGCACCAATTCCTATTTTCTCGTAAAGAACCAATTCAATTTTATCGCCTTTTTTAGCAGCTGAAATAGCAGAAACCGCAGCAGCAACTGCAGAACCGTTGAAGGCTGCCCCAGCTACTACAGGAGTTGCCGGATTTAAAACTCCATCCTGCAAAGCCTTATCCCAACCAGTTTCACCGCCTAATTTGGCTGACCAATATCCTTTCAAAAAGCTTAGGTAGTCGGTAGTAGCACCAGACCATTTCAATAAGCTATCCTGCCACTGACGTGTTTTGAACAGCGGATAAATGGTAGGCTGCATAAAAGAGAAATAGCCTGTTTTAGCTTCTGCATCTCCCCAGCTTTCGAGGAAGTGATGATCAGGTATTACATATTTACAAGCAACGGCAGTTTCATCTAATTTGCCGGCAAAAGAAATGCTTGTTTTAACTTTTTTCAGTGCTTCAGTAAATGCAGGAGCTTGTGGCCAGGTATAGGCGGGGTTGGCACCCTGTATTAATAAGGTTCCAACAGAGCCGGCTTTCATGTCGTCGATCAACTTAGCCATATCGGCATCTACTCCCTTACGACCATTAAAGGTAACACCCCAGTTAATGGTTGTACCTACTGCTCCAATCGCCTGGTTGATGGCATTTACCACCAACTGTATGTTTACATCATTGCTTCCACAAACTACCAGGGCTGATCCCTTAGCAGCAAGCAAAGCTTTGGCAGCATGTTCAACTGCTTCTTTTGTTAATTTATCAGCGATTCCGGTTATTTCTTGTCCGTTGATGGCACTTAATAATGCCACCGCTACTGACCCGGTTTCGGAGGGACGGATCAAATGTTTTTCATCGGCATTAGATCCGGTTAAGCTGGCTACACTCTCAAAATGAATGTGCTTGCTCATTTCGGGCTTTTGCTCGTTGATTTTTTTGCCAGCAGCGTACTGACGGGCAAATTCAACCGGAGAAAGCCAGGTACCGAGAAAATCGGCTTGCAGACTAACAATTACAGCTGCTTTATCAAAATGGTAGGAAGGAATTGCTTTTTTACCGAAACAAGCTTCGTTGGCTAATAACATGCCAGCATAAGAAACCCCGTCGTAGGTTACATGGCGGCTGCCCGGATATTTTGCCAACAGTTGATTGATGGCATCTTGGGTGGTAGGTGAAGTAAGGGTACTGGTAAGAATTACTACCGGGCCAGCGATGGAGGCGGCTATTTCTTTGTCGATTGCTTCAAAAGTAGCTTCCCGTCCATTAATTAAAGGAAAGCGCAAACGAGCGGTATCATATAAATCTAGCACAGAAGCCTGCACACGGGCGGAGGTACCGTTACCGGTGAGGGGGCTCAGATCATTTCCTTCTATTTTAATAGGGCGGCCATCACGTACTTTAGCTAATACCGAAACCACATCACCATCCTGCACATAGGTAGTAGCATAATACTTAGAAATACCGGGAACTACGTCTTCCGGCTTATTGGCAAAAGGAATGGCTTTTTTAACAGGAATTTCACAACTAGCAGCTACGGCAGCAGCGGCAGTAGAAAAGCCGAGATATTTAAGAAAGTCTCTACGGGGCGCTTTTGCATCCAGCAAACCCGTGTTTTCTTCCACTGCCGGCAAGTCTTCC
This sequence comes from Chitinophaga pinensis, assembly GCA_945870985.1. GTDB lineage: Bacteria > Bacteroidota > Bacteroidia > Chitinophagales > Chitinophagaceae > Sediminibacterium > Sediminibacterium pinensis_C. The sequence goes on along the minus strand of CAMBUH010000037.1, from coordinate 6,895 downwards.
CTGAATTCGTCCTTTACATCTTTGTTGTAAGCAGCAGACTGATTCAGTTCTCCGAAACTCTGCCAATGCTTTTTTTGCTCCATAATGTAAATCCCAGATCCCCGGGGGGATTGATTTAAAACCGTTACTTAATATAAATACAAGTCATCCAACAACTCCTTCCCTAGGGAAAAAGCTATTGTTAGCATCAATAATGACATTTTTGACACTCCGTTCCACCAATCTTCTCTACCGTTACACCCTTGGTACTATCCATCTTTCCACTCTTTAAATCTTGATGGTATTTTTCATAGATGCTATAGAATCCATTGTCTTTAAACTGCACTTTGGTTTCGCGATGACAGTTCACACACCAGCCCATGCTAAGATTAGAGAACTGCTTTACTTCACCCATTTTCTGAATTTCACCATGACAGGTTTGGCATTGCACTTGTCCGGCTTTTACGTGCTGGGCATGGTTAAAATATACGTGGTCGGGCAGATTGTGGATACGAACCCATTCGATGGGCTTGGCATTGTTGGCATCCCAAGGTTTTCCTTCTACAAAACCGGCATATTTATATAGTTTCTTGATTTCGGCGGTACCATCCACTTCTTTCCCATCTTCGGTATACATTTTTTCTCCTTTGTATTCATTGATTGCCAGGTGGCAATTCATACAAATATTAACCGAGGGAATGGTGGCTTGTTTACCTTGATAAACGCCTGTATGGCAATACTGACAGTTGATTTGGTTTACGCCGGCATGTACTTTATGGGAATAATAAATAGGTTGAACCGGCTGATAATCGGTGCTGCGACCTAGGTTCATGGCTCCCTGAGTAGTGAAATATCCGCCCACTAAAAATAGGATTACAGCTAAGAAAGCAATATTGCGTTTATTTCTAAAAAATGATACCGGCTTTTCTGGGTTGATGCCTTCTTTTTCATCCGCCATTTTTCTCAGGTTGGAGTTCACCTGTAATAAAGTAAGGGCTACAACTGCGAGAATTAGGGTGAGTACTCCAAATAATAAGGTGTTGTCGCCCTCTTCGGCAGGAGCACCAACAGCCGCACCGCCGCCTGTAGGACCAGTTCCGGGAGCGGGTACCGATTTGATATATCCCAAAAGAGCATCAATTTCCTTATCAGTTAACGCAGTAAACTGGTTCATGGCCACCTTGTTGTACTCGTTGTACAAATTATTCGCATAGGCATCTCCTGTTTTCAAGAAGGCAGCACTATTGCGGATCCACGAATAGAGATTCTTCTTGTTAGGCCAGCGGTCTTCCACTCCGGCAAGGGCGGGACCTGTTAATTTTTTATGTACCTGGTGACAGGAGGCGCAATTGGTTTGGAAAAGCGTCTTTCCATCCTGAGCAATTACTGTGTTTCCGGAGAAAAAACCGGCAAATATTAAGATAGAGAAACCGAGTCGGGTAAGGCGTTTTAGAGATAGCATATGTACTAACGTGGTTCTTGGTGTGGAAAAGGATCTGTAATCGGATGCAAAAATATGACAGGAAGCTGACAAATACGCAACGACTTAGATTTTTTTTTGTGGTTATTCCTGTTGTAATTGAGCGGATAGTACCGAAATGTTTGGATAAATCCTTAATAAATTTTTGTGAAATTTCTTTTCTGATGAAATGTATCGGGGATTATTGGTTTTTTATATGAATTTTGCCGAATGTTCAAGAAACTGCAAGAAAAGTGGGGCCTCAGCACCCAAACCTTCTGGATTGTTTTTATAGCTTTCGGGTTAACCGGCACTACCACAGCATTTCTAACGAGATATGTTACGCATTGGCTGGGTATGGATGCCAATAGTGAGTGGTACTATCGCTTGGGTGTTCGCTTGTTTATGCTGCTGTTTGGTTATCAGGTGATTTTACTTAGTTATGGTTTTCTGCTGGGCCAGTGGGCTTTCTTTTGGAAATATGAACTGAAGCTGCTGCGCAAACTGAAAATCTTGCCCCCGGCGACTCTCAAAACGCCGATTGCCATTTTCGCCTCCGGGGCGGGCTCGAATGCTTTAAAAATTATGCAATATTTTGATGAGCATTCTACTATTTCTGTGGACTTACTCATATGCAATAAACAAGGGGCCGGCGTTATTCATCATGCCGAAAAACAAGGCGTACCGGTTTTATTGATTGAAAAAGACCGGTTTTTTAGGGGCGATGCCTATATTCCGGTTTTACAGCAACACCGTATTTCTTTTATTGTGCTGGCAGGATTTTTATGGAAAATTCCAGCGTCGCTAATTGCCGCCTACCCAAATAAAATGCTGAACATCCATCCCGCCCTTCTCCCCAAGTTTGGCGGAAAGGGCATGTATGGCGAAAATGTGCACCGTGCCGTGCTGGATTCGGGTGAAAAAGAGAGTGGCATTTCCATACACCTCGTAAACGAACATTTTGATGAGGGAAAAGTTATTTTTCAGTCCAGCTGCCCCATCGAACCCAACGAAACACCCCATAGTCTGGCGCAAAAAGTACACCAATTAGAACATGCCCACTACCCCCGGGTAATTGAAACGTTCGTGGTAGAAAACAGCCTACCTGCTACCAATTAAGCATTTTTCGAATTTGTAAGCGTTGTGCGGAGATTATAGTAATTTCCTGTTTGAACAAAACGCTTTTCACAAATATTTCCGCCCAATGAAATCAATTTTAAGCCTCCTCGTGGCCCTCGGTATGTTTTATACCGTTACCGCCCAACCACTGTTACAACCCGCTACCACCGCCGAATCTGCTGGCTTTTCTTCGCAGCGGCTAGAACGTATCAACCAATTGATTCAGGCATATATCGACAGCAACTATATTGAAGGAGCCATTGCCTTGGTAGCGAGAAATGGTAAAATCGTTTACCATAATGCCCTAGGATATGATAACAAAGCTGCCGGAAAAAAATTGCAAAAAGATGCCATCTGGAGGATTGCTTCCCAAACCAAAGCCATCACCAGTTTGGCAGTTATGCAACTATACGAGAAGGGATATTTTTTATTAGACGATGCCGTTAGCAAATACATCCCCCCCTTTAAAAAGCCACTCGTATTGCAGAGCTTTAATAAAATAGATACCAGCTATACCACCGAGGCTGCTAAACGAGAGATCACCATCCGCGACCTGCTCACCCATACTTCCGGCATCGGATATGCCCAAATTGGCAGTGAAACTATGAATTCCATTTATGCCAAAGCAGGCGTTGTGGGCGGAATTGGTTTAAAGGGAGGATTACTAAAAGATAACATATTGCGGTTAGCTGCATTACCCCTTGTTCATCAGCCCGGAGACCGATTTACCTATGGGCTCAATACCGATGTATTAGGCTATCTGGTAGAAGTAGTAAGTGGATTATCACTGGATGCTTACTTTAAGCAATACATATTTGATCCGCTGGGCATGAAAGACACTTATTTCTATCTGCCGGCCAACAAACAAAATCGGTTGGCTATGCTGCACATGAGTGATAAAAACAATCGGGTAGAGAATTGTCCCGAAACCCTGGAAGTTAATGGAAAGTTTTACCGCGACTATCCGATTCTGCCCGATGGTAGCTTTTATTCGGGTGGGGGTGGATTGGTTTCAACTGCCTACGACTATGCTATTTTTATGCAGCTATTATTGAATGGTGGAGTTTATAATGGAAAGCATATTATAGGCAGAAACAGCATCCGGCTGATGACGTTAAATCAGCTGGGAGAAAAGAGTTTGGGAAGAAATGCCAAGTTTGGATTGGGCTTTGAAATTGTTACCCCTGCCAGTGCACCGTATAGTGTAACCTCAGAGGGTAGCTTTAGCTGGGGTGGCATGTTTGCTTCCAGTTATTGGATAGACCCTAAGGAAAAAATCGTTGCCCAGTTTGTATTACAGCAATACCCTTTCACCCGCGGAGATATCGCAGAGAAATTTAAGGTAGCGGTTTATCAGGCATTACAATAAAGCCATTCCTATCTACTCCTGTGTATTGTTACCGGAGCCGCAAAAGCAGACTATTCTTTTTTATCTGCTTTGCAGGTATTGATACCGAAGGGCAAATAGAGCGGGCAAAAATTGATAAGGGAAGTAGCCAGAAAAATACCGCCCAATACCAGCAATACCAAGCCAGCAGTGCCGGTTATGGTATGCGTGAAATACAGGATGGATACCACAATGGCAAAGATTACCCGTATGATACGGTCGGTGCTGCCCATGTTTTTTTTCATGTAATAATAATTTACTGATTAATTAATTTCAGCCCGAAGGTAAGGGGATGTGATTTTGCTAAATATGACAAATATCACATTAGCAAAAAAAGAGGCGCAATTGGGATAGAGGCAGTATTACCCGGGCATGCGGGAGATATACTTTTCAATTTCTTTCACCTGATCTATAACCTGTTGGGTTTTGGGCTTACAGGCTTTGGCTTTGCGGAAAAATTCTTTTGCCGCTCTAAATTCCCGCTTATTCATTAAAATCTGGCACATGCCGAGAAAGGCAACTGCCTCACTTTCTTTATCGGGAATACCAGCACGAATAGCGGCGCGAAGATAAGATTCACCCTGCTTAAGATCGCCTCGTTGCATGGCCATCATCCCTAACTGTAATTTATTAGAGCCTTCTGCCTCTGGCATAGCGGAACCCAGCTCGGAGCTTTTTTTCAGGTGTTTTTCGGCGGTGGTAAAATCCTGCTTCATCATGGCCAGGTTACCTAAAATGGTAAAATAGGTTGAGCGAACCGGCTTATATAATAGATTGGGGAACCAGATGGTTGCTAGAATTTTTTCTACTTCTTCAATATTACCAGCTTCCATTGGCCCCTGAATCAGCCGCATGGGACCAATAAAGAAATGGCTCGCAATAGCAATAAATCCTGCAAAGTAGAGAATGAATGAGGGCCAGAATCCAGAGCTGATGTTTACCCAAATAGCCAAAGCAAAAGCCAGTAAACCTAGCCAAAAACGATACTTTATTAAAAAGTTGTAGAATACCATATCAATTATTGAGGAGAGCAAATATACGGAATATGCCCGGCTGATAATGGGAAAGACTAGTCTTTGGCATCATTGATTTCTATAAAATAGCCATCCGGATCATTTATCCATACCTGCTTTACCCCATCGATGCGGGTAGTGATTTGTCCCTTCTCCCCTTTCGAATTATAATAGGGGATTCCTTTTTGTATCAGCATTTCCACATAATCGGCCGTTTTGGCCACGCTGAAACACATATGGTTATTTAAAAAGTATTCTTTCGGCTGGGGGGCACCCTGAATGATATGCAGAGCAACACCCGGGGCAATTGAAAACCAGGCATGTTTGTTATCATGAAAGGGTTCGGGTATGGTATCGAACTGAAAGAGCTCCTGATAAAATCGAGCTGACTGCTGCATGTTTACCACATAGATGGCAAGGTGATTGAGATGGGCCTTTGGTAATTTTTTTTCGGTTTGGGCTTGCGCAGTATGCATAAAAACCAGCATAGCAAGCATCAGCAGAACTTCGGATGTATATCGCATGGAATGAATTTTTGGTAAGGTACTTATTAAATAAAAATCAGCCAAAGATCTGGAGTAAAGACAGTTGTGAACATTTTTATGAAAAACGAACCCCAAAAATGCATTTCAATTAGCCTTTACGTTTCCGGAGATTAATAAATTTCTATAAAGACTATTTCAAGAACATCTTCAATAAGGAATACTCTTTACTAGGAAGTTTCAACCGGAAGAAAGATTTGTTGAATGATAGCCATCTGACAAAGAAGCACTTTTAATAAATATACACAAGTGTTGTTTAACTAATTACGTCCACTGAATAAAAAAACTTAATGTAACGAATAAGAAAAATATATTGATGGGAAATTGCATAACAATTACTTAATTATTCGTTAATGCATATTGTTTCTTAATAAACTTTTGGAAAAGAACTTTGCAAAAAAAAGTTTTATGAGAAAATTAATTGCTTTGCTTACTCTGGGTGCAATCCTAGTAAGTTGCAAAAAAAATGATGCTGGCGTAACTGAGGTTAAACCAGAATTAATCAATCGGTCAAAAGCACCTGCTTTTGTGGAGATGTTTCCTGAGTTTTCATCGGTTAAAATGTTTACGTTGATTAGTACAGATGATTCTATTGCAGGGTCACCAAACTTTGTGTATGGTGGTGCACCGGATGGACAGGGTTTTTTAAAAAATCCTGATGGAACGGGTTATGTAATGGTAACTAACCATGAGAATACCTGGGCTTTATCACGCGTATACCTAGACAAAACATTAAAGCCTGTGAAAGGTGAGTATATTGTAGATACGGATGGTGGGATGTTTCGTCTTTGCTCTGGCACGATGGCAACTCCAGAAGAGCATGGATTTCCCCGGGCAACATTTTTAACAACCGGTGAAAGTAATGTGAATGCAATGACACACGCCATCGACCCGTTTGGAACAGCAAACCCAAAAGATCAATCAAGAGTGAAACCGGCCTTAGGAAAGTTTAGTGGCGAGAATGCAGTACCGCTACCTAAAACTGCATATCCAAATAAAACAGTGATTATTCTAGGCGAAGACGCTGGAAATGGCCAGGTGTATTTATATGTGTCTGATGTAGTAGGTGACTTAGAGAATGGCAAGTTGTACGCTTTAAGAAGAACGAACAAAAATCAGATTGAAACAAATATGACCAAAGGCAGCGTGTACGATGTTGAATTTGTTGAAGTACCGAACGCAAAAAATCTCACGGGTACTGAAATGGAAAATTTAAATAGCACACTTGGGTCTATTCAATTTGCGCGTGTAGAAGACTTAGATTACAGAAAAGGTGGTGGAGCAAATGGTAGGGAGGTTTATTTTGTTGCAACCGGAATATCAGGTGCACCTGAAAAAACTTATTGGGGTAGAATGTATCGCTTAAGAATGGATGCGAATAATCCATTAACTGGAA
>CAMBUH010000036.1 GCA_945870985.1 Chitinophaga pinensis | reverse complement strand
TTTTGTGGATGCTTATGTGAGTAATTTTCTTTCGGGTGATCCTATTATAGGTATCGAAAACCGTTATGAGTATCTGAAGAGTGAGTTGTCAAAGATAACCGTAGAAGAAATTAATGCGTTGGCAAAGCGCACAGAAACACAACAAGGATTTTTTACCATGTTGATGGCTGCTGAAAAAAGTAAATCCAGCTTACCAGTAGCAGATTCATTGATTTATTATGTAACTGCTGCCCGAGCTATTCCCGCACAACCCTATCAAGAAAAATCATTGGCTAAAACCCTGATTGATCGCGTGCCTGCTGCCGGAAAAATCGTTCAGGAAACAAAAGACGCGGCGCTGGGAACTACCAACCTTACCCTGAATAATGGGATAACGGTTACTTTAAAACCCACTGATTTTAAAAACGACGAAATTCAGATGGATGCTTGGAGATGGGGTGGGCACCATGTTTACCCAATCGCCGATAAAATGAATGCTGAAAAGGCCGCTACGTTGGTTCGTTCAATGGGTGTGAAAGATTTTTCACCTACAGATTTGCGCAAGTTTTTGGCTGGGAAAACGGTACAGGTTACCCCTTATATCAATGCTGATGACGAGGGTATAGAGGGACGTTCTAGTGTGAAAGATATGGAAACCTTCTTCCAACTGGTGCATATATATTTTACGCAACCCCGAAAAGATGCGGCTCTGTTTCAAAATTATGTGAATTCACAGAAGAGTATAATGGATAATATGAAATCCATTCCCCAGGCTTACTTCAGTGATACCCTCTCTAAAGTAGTCTATAACAATCATCCCTACACGCCAATCATGGAAACGGCTGCCAGTTTTGATCAATTAAATCTAGATCGGGCCATGGCTATATACAAAGAAGTATTTAGCAATGCAGATGGACTTCATTTTACGTTTGTAGGCAATATCGATGTCGATAAAATAAAGCAATATATAACCACCTATCTGGGTAGTTTGCCTGGTAGCCCGGCAAAACACAATTACAAAGATGTAGGGCTACGTCCTGCGAAGGGTCCATTAAATGTAGATGTGAAAAAAGGTGCTGAAAAGCAGAGTCTAGTTATAATGCAGTATAGCGGCGAAATGGCTTACAATAAAGAAACCGACCTGCAATTAGCTATGTTAAGCGAAGTGATGAATATCAAAATCATCGAGAAACTTCGGGAAGAAATGGGTGGCATTTATGGTGGGGGAATGCGTGGTGGATTGTCTAAGCGCCCCTATGAGCAATATGATATCAGCGTTAGCTTCCCTTGTGGACCAGAAAATGTAGACAAACTCGTTGCTGCATTTTTAGGGATTGTGAATGATGTTTCTGATAAAGGTATTGATGAAAAAGACATGGCAAAGGTAAAAGAGACCCTTAAGAAGCAATATGAAGTGCAGATAAAGAATAACGATTACTGGCTGGATGGTTTGTCCAAATCCTTTATTGATCAAACCGACCCGTCCTGGATTTTGGCTTATCCCGGTAAGGTTGAGGGTGTTACGGCTGCTCAATTACAGCAACTTTGTAAAAAGTTGATGGATACGCCTAATTACATTAAGGCGGTATTGTACCCAGAAAAATAGAAGTAAATCTTTCTTATATAGCAAAAAGGCACTCTTCGGGGTGCCTTTTTGTATGTAAAGGATCCAATAGGGGACATGATTTTGTGGTGGGCAATAGTTTATTTTGAAATTCGGTGGATAGGCTATTATTTTGCACCCGGAGAGATGGCAGAGTGGTCGATTGCGACGGTCTTGAAAACCGTTGACTGTTACAGGTCCGGGGGTTCGAATCCCTCTCTCTCCGCACAGTAAGATATTGGCCCCTCTGGGGCTTTTTTTTTGCCTAATCTTATATAGTTATAATATAGCATCTAATTAAGATGTATCGTTTTCTTGGTTTTCCCGGGTTTAGTATCATTTTCAATCTACTCATCAGCTTTTATGTATAACTGGTTGGTTGTTATATCACTAACGGTACTTACCGGGAAGCAAGTCATTTGAAAATCACTATTTAAAATTCCAAAGGATGTATTTTCGCCTTATATGTTGTTATTTTTCAACATTATAATAAAATAAGTCTATTAATATTGTTTTATTTAAACATAGTTTATACCTTTGTTTGATTGTTTTATTTATCATTGAGTCAAAATAAGTATAATAAAGATGGAAGAAACCAACAATAAATGGTTTGCGATGAGTGATCGCGCACTTTTGGAATGGTTGGGTGAATGCATACAGAAAACACGTTTGCAAATGAATAAGACCCAGCAACAACTAGCCAGTACCGCTGGTGTGAATCGCTCTACCATTATGCAGCTAGAAAAGGGTGGGGGAGGTACATTGCTTACATTTATTCAAGTATTGCGTGCCCTGGATCTATTGCCCTTATTGCAGGCTTTTGAGGTGAAAGAAACTATCAGTCCCTTGCTATTGGCAAAACTAGAAAAGCAAAAACGCCTTCGCGCCCGACCAGGGAAAAATGCACCCGTTCAAAAACCATTTAATAACTGGTAATGATAACCACTGCCTTTATACATCTTTGGAATAAACGGGTAGGAGCTATAGCCTGGGATGCCAACAATCGGTTAGCCTCCTTTGAATACGATCCTTCTTTTTTAAATCATCATTGGAATATTGCACCCCTTACTATGCCTATTGTAGGGGCATCTGGTAAAGTATTTTCCTTCCCCGAATTGCGAGGTACGGCTACTTATAAAGGATTACCCGGCATGTTGGCGGATGTGCTGCCCGATAGATACGGAAACAGCCTAATCAATGCCTGGTTGGCGAAAAATGGTCGTCCGGCTGATAGTATGAATCCCGTTGAATTGCTCTGTTTTATTGGTAAACGGGGTATGGGGGCCCTAGAATTTGAACCCGTTCTTCCTAAATCAAACACAGGCGCCACTAAAATTGAATTAGAGAATTTGATTCAGGTGGCCCAAAAAATTTTATCGGGCAGGCAGGATTTTGTTACCCATTTATCGGGTGAGGAGGAGAAAGCATTGAGCGATGTTTTAAAGATGGGAACTTCGGCCGGTGGGGCAAGGGCAAAAGCAGTTATTACCTATAATGAGCGTTCGGGAGAAATTCGTTCCGGACAAGCAGATGCTCCAAAAGGATTTACGCATTGGCTGCTTAAGTTTGATGGAATAACGGATAGTCAGTTGGGCACTACCCATGGATATGGCAGGGTAGAAATGGCTTATTACCGTATGGCACTGGATTGCGGAATTCAGATGATGGAATCGAGGTTATTGGAAGAAAATGGTCGGGCGCATTTTATTACCAGGCGGTTTGATAGATGCCAGGTAAGGGGGAAACTGCATGTGCAGAGTTTCTGTGCCCTTCGGCATTTTGATTTTAATGAAATAAATGCTTACAGCTACGAGCAATTGTTCGAAACCATGCGATTGTTGCGGTTACCTTATTCCGATGCCGAGCAATTGTTTAGTAGAATGGTGTTTAATGTGCTGGCTAAAAATTGCGACGATCATACCAAGAACTTTTCATTTATTATGGAACCCGATGGTAGCTGGAAGCTGTCACCTGCTTTTGATATTTGCTATGCCTATCGCCCTGGTAGCATCTGGGTAAACCAGCATTCATTGAGTATAAACGGCAAACGCGATAATATAACCCGCGCCGATTTGTTAGCAGTTGCCAAAAACATGCATATCAAAAAAGCGAATGGAATGATTCAACAAATAAATGAAGTGGTAAGTAAATGGAAAGGGTATGCCACTGAAACAAAGGTGCAGCCTGCATTGCGCAACTCCATTGCGAAAACGCTGGTTCAATTATAAATGTGTCGCTACACTACATTCCACTTATTCATTCTGTATCCGGCCAAAATGCCTGTTGATGGAACAGAAATAATTCCTTCATTTCAGGGGCAATGGGAAAGGGAGGTTGCTTGCCAATGGCAGCTAATTGTAAATCGTTCAAGTAATCGAAACGATCTTCATACAAATCACTAGATTCATCCAATAGTTCGCTTATTGCAAAGTTTCCGGTATCAATTTTTTCTTGCAACAACCATTGCGCAATTTATTCGTATGCCTCCAGTTCGTAATAATAAGCCAGTTCACTATCTTCTTCAGCTGCATGCTGCACAGCCAAATTTGAAATATCGGATATGATTTTTTCCTTAGTCATGGAAATCTAGGGTATAATTATGTGCTAAGGTAAGCTAAGTTGATTCCTATTGAGTATATAATTAATGAAAATTTGTGCTCTTTGTAACTCAAAAAAAATTGCTAAATGTGCATCAAATTATAAGGAAGCAGAGAGCCTTTAATTTTCGGCATAAAAACGACGAAAGTAGAAACTACTTATACAACAACCATAAGGGAAGCAATGATTTCCCAGATTTTCAAACTTAACTTAACAATTGATGTTTTGGTTGAATACACTGAGTTTTTTATTTTGTTTAAGAATGGTGTTATTCAATAAAATCTACCATCTTTTGAAGGTTAACAAGTGCTTTATTCTTATCATTGTATAATAATCATCATTACTGTATATGCGTATTACATTCATCCTACCTGCCATTATTGGTTTGCTCCTGTTAAAAGCACCCACACAAGCACAAACGGTTCAGCCAACAACAGGTAATTACAGTTATACCGAATCCTTTGCCCCCTTTTTCTATTCGAAAAATGGTAATGAATACCGAGCCGCTTCCGGTGAACCCGGACCCCGCTATTGGCAAAACCGGGCAGACTATTCCATAGAAGCCAAGTTGAACGACCAACTCAATCTCATCACAGGAACTGAAATCATCACCTATACCAATAATAGTCCCCAAAAATTACCCTATCTATGGATGCAATTGGATCAGAATTTATTTAAAAAAGATTCCAGGGGTTCGGCCATTACACCCTATGTAGGTAGCAGAAATGGAGGAAGAGGGCAGGACTTTGATGCGGGCTATAAAATAGTTTCCGTGAAATTGTTAGGCGATAAAAATGCCGCTATCGATGTACCTTTTATAATTGAGGATACCCGAATGCAAATACAACTGCCCAAAGAGTTAAATGGGGGAGGCAGTAGCATTAAAATAAGGATTGAGTTTAGTTTTATTTCACCCACTTACGGATCCGACCGCATGGGCATTCAAGAAACTAAAAATGGAAAAATTTTTACCGTAGCACAATGGTATCCTCGGATGTGTGTATATGATGATGTGTTGGGATGGAATACAGTTCCTTACACCGGTCCTGGAGAATTTTACCTAGAATATGGCGATTTTGATGTAAAAATTACTGCACCCTCCCAACTATTTGTGGTATGTTCAGGTGAATTACTGAACCCCTCAGAAGTGTATACCCCGGAATTAGTTAAGCGCTGGAGCCAAGCTGCTCAAAGCGAAAAAACGGTAATCATTCGAAGTGCAGAAGAACTGAATAATCCCGCTTTTATAAAAAATAAACCCTCTTTAACCTGGCATTTTAAAATAACTAACTCGCGGGATGTTGCCTGGGCAGCTTCCGCAGCATTTATTATTGATGCCGCTAAAATGGTATTGCCCAGTGGAAAAAAATCACTGGCCATTTCTGCCTATCCGATAGAAAGTGATGGCAAAAATGCTTGGGGTCGCTCAACTGAATATGTTAAAAATTCTATCGAGTATTATTCCGCGAAATGGTTTGAATATCCCTATCCTGCTGCAACAGCAGTTGCAGGAAACCCAGGAGGTATGGAATATCCGGGAATTGTTTTCTGCGGATATAGGGCTAAAACGGCCAGTTTGTGGGGGGTGCATGATCATGAATTCGGACATACCTGGTTCCCAATGATTGTGGGATCCAATGAGCGTTTGTATGGCTGGATGGATGAAGGCTTTAATACCTTTATCAATGGACTTTCTACCAATGCTTTTAACAACGGCGAATATGCACAGCGTACCCCCAATATGCATCAATTGGCCAAATTTTATATGGCACCCACTGTAGAACCTATTTTAAGTAATGGGCCCGATAACCTGAAAGAAAGAAACAATGGTACCCTGCTTTATAGCAAACCTGGTTCGGGATTAGATCTTTTACGGAATCAGATTCTGGGGCCCGAGCGATTTGATTATGCATTTAAAACATATATCCGTAACTGGGCATTTAAACACCCAACCCCCGACGATTTTTTCCGCACCATGGAAAATGCTGCTGGTGAAAGCTTGCAGTGGTTCTGGCGTGGCTGGTTTGCATTTAATTGGAAACACGATGTTTCGGTGAGAGAAGTAAGGTATAGAGACAATGCAGATTTCACTAAAGGTTGTTTAATAACTATCGACAATTTAGAGAAACTGGTAATGCCGGTAGTGCTGGAAGTCAAATTGAAAAGTGGCAAAACCGACCGGATCAAATTGCCGGTAGATATTTGGATGCGGAATACCAGCTGGACTTTCCCCTATGCATCTACCGAAGAAATTGAATCTGTTACCTACGATCCGGATAAAGTATTACCCGATATGAACGAAAGCAACAATACCTGGCCCGCCAAAAAATAGCAATCCTGTTTTTCGGCTACTAGTAAGTTTTTATCGGTTGGTAGTTAATACGTCAAAGGGTTAGTTACCTTTGCGCAAAATCTTTCTTTTGAAGCACCTGAGTATTCTGAATGCCTATTTCTGGAAATATCGGAAAAGATTTTTTATCGGAATCCTATTTGTGATAGCGAGTAATTTTTTTGCAGTACTCGCACCCCGTATCACCGGATTATTGGTAAGTAAGGTTCAGCAGCAGGTTACCCATACCTCCATACCTTCCACCGCGGTTTCCAGCGATTGGGTGCAGCGGTTATTGCAGCCCTTATTCAACGGTTCATTGGCCTTTAGTAATATAGTTGCGATTAGTTGTTTACTGATTTTATTATCCGCTATCCTGCGAGGAGTACTGATGTTTTTTATGCGGCAAACCATTATCGTCATGAGCCGCCTTATTGAATTCGATCAAAAGAATGCCATTTTTAATCACTATCAGTTATTAGATACACAATTTTTTAAAACCCATGCTACCGGTGATTTGATGAACCGAATAACGGAAGATGTAAGTAGGGTTCGAATGTATACCGGCCCAGCACTGATGTATCTGATTAATCTGATAACCCTGATTGGTTTTTGCGTTTACAATATGCTGCAGCGCGACGTTTTTTTGTCGTTACTCGTATTGGCTCCCTTGCCTATTCTGGCATTTACTATTTATCGTGTAAACAGTATTATAAATAATCGAAGCGAACAAATCCAGGGATTATTGTCTGATTTAACTACCAATGCACAGGAATCGTATTCCGGTATTCGGGTAATTAAATCCTTTGCGCAGGAACAAAATATGTTTCGCTTCTTCCAGAAAAACAGTGAACAATACAAAGAGGCAGCCATCGGATTATCGAAAGTGGAAGCTATTTATTTTCCCAGTATGGCTTTACTGATTGGAATCAGCACCCTCATCACCATTCTGATGGGTGGCTACCAGGCTTTGCAAGATCCGGGCGCAGTTGGAAAATTGGTAGAATTTGTGATTTACATCAACCTGCTTAGTTTTCCCGTAAGTGCCATTGGGTGGACGGCCAGTATGATTCAACGGGCGGCGGCTTCTCAAAAACGAATCAATGAATTTTTACAAACTACGCCCGATATCCAATCCCCCATGCATCCGGTTCTCACACCCCAACAGGGAATATGGGAATGGAAAGACGTTTATTTTACCTACCCGCATACCGGCATTCGGGCTGTGCAGGGAATCTCATTTACCGTTCAGCCGGGAGAAAAAGTACTGATTATCGGAAAAACGGGTTGTGGAAAATCAACCCTGGCCCAATTGATGATGCGCATGTATAATGTAGACCAAGGCGAAATTTGCTGGAACGGAATCCCTATCCAGCAGTTAATGGTAAACGGTTTAAGAGGCTCCATTGGGTATGTTCAGCAAGATGTGATCTTGTTTAGTGATACCATTGCTGCCAATATCAGCTTTGGATGTAAACAACAACCCACACAGGCTCAGATTGAGCAAGCTGCCCGCCTTGCAAGGGTAGAAGCAGATATTCTCGCATTACCTCAGGGCTATCAAACACTGGTAGGAGAGCGCGGGGTTACCTTAAGCGGGGGACAAAAACAACGGGTATCTATAGCCAGAGCCCTCATTTCTAACCCGGAATGTTTGATTCTCGACGATTGCCTCAGCGCCGTAGATACCGCTACAGAAGCCAGTATTATCCATAATTTGAACGAGTGGATGGAGCACCGAACCATATTTTTTATTACCCACCGGATCATCACCTCCCTGGCATTTACCCAAATTTTGGTGATGGAGGATGGAAAAATTACCCAAAGAGGAACGCATAACCAGTTAATCAGCCAAGCCGGTTATTATGCAGAACTATACCGCCAACAGATGGATACAGCAGCCAATCCAAAGGCCTAAAACCCAAATCCTTCCCTGACCGCTGCCAGATTGTGTTTCAAAAATTTTGTTGATTGGGAAACAATACTATATTTGTTAATCAATAATTTGTACAAACAACAAAACCAAACGAAGTGACTTACGAGAATAATGACAAAAAAATGGACAGCGTTTACAGTAAACGAATTCGTGCCGGAAAACGTAGAACCTATTTTTTTGATGTGCGGGCAACCAAAGGGAATGACTATTTTTTAACCATCACCGAAAGCAGAAAGCGTTTTGACGATAATGGATACGACCGCCATAAGATTTTCCTGTACAAGGAAGATTTTAATAAGTTTGTAAAAGCCATGCAGGAGGCAGTTGATTTTGTGAAAACCGAATTAATGCCCGACTTCGATTTTGATGCGTTTAACCATGAATATCCAGAAGGGGAGAGTGATACTGTGGCAGCAGAAGTAAGTGCTACCATCGCTGCTGAACCTGAGCCCGTTCCAACGGTTGTGGATAGTACCCCCAATCCAATAGAAGATGCAACAGCAGTGCAGGATAATTTGAGTACTGAGGAAGTGGATAAGTGGTAAAAACCAATCGCTGAAAATACTAATGAGAAGTGCCCGAAAGGGCACTTTTGCTTTTACAAAGTTTTTATCATCCAGATATCGCAACCGGTATGTCCCGAATTGCCCATAGGCCCCTTCAAATACTGGAATCCCATTTTCTCGTAAATGTAAATCGCTTTTTTAAGTTCAGGCATGGTTTCTAGATAGATGGCCCGATACCCTAGGTTGCCGGCTAATTGAAAAGCTTGTTCTATCAAGGTGCGACCAACTCCTTTTCCTCTGGCTGCTGCTAGCAAATACATTTTTACCAGCTCACAGGTTCCTTCTGGTAAATTGGGGGTGGGATAAATACCTGCGCCTCCTAATATTTTTCCATCTTGTAAAGCTACCTGATAGGCACTGCCGGGTGTTTGGGAAAATAACTCGAACAGGTGATCAGTTTCTGAATCAAAATAAACCGTACCCGGCTTGTTGGCTCCGAATTCTTCTAATGTGGTACGAATTATTTTGGCAATCGCAGGATTATCTTCGGGTTGAATGGGCCTTATCTGAATCTCCTGAATTTCCATGTAGTAAAAATACAAACATTAATGAGAGCGGAATGCTTTACAAGCCTGCATTAATCCAAGTGTGGAAGCATCATGCGCTTGGGTTGGCGTTTCACCTGCTAACTCGGGCAAAATTTTACCGGCCAGTTGTTTTCCCAATTCAACCCCCCATTGATCGAAACTGAAAATATTCCAGATAACCCCTTGAACAAATATTTTATGCTCATATAAGGCAATCAATTTGCCAAGAGTATGTGGGGTTATTTGTTTTACCAATATAGAGTTAGTGGGTTTATTACCCGAAAACACTTTGTAGGGGGTTATTCTTTTGATAGCAGCATCTGAAAGACCGGCTGCTGTTAATTCGCCAATCACCTCCGTTTCTGTTTTTCCGTTAAGCATGGCCTCGGTTTGGGCAAAAAAATGGGAGAGGAGTTGCAGGTGATGATTGCCGATGGGATGGTGACTAATTGCCGGAGCAATAAAATCAGCCGGAATCATGGGCGTTCCCTGGTGTAGTAACTGGTAAAATGCATGCTGCCCATTCGTGCCCGGCTCGCCCCAGATAACTGGTCCCGTAGTATAACTTACTTCATTGCCATTTCGATCGATATACTTTCCATTGCTCTCCATATTTGCCTGTTGCAGGTAAGCAGGAAAACGATGCAGAAACTGGTCGTAGGGAAGAACCACTTCACTTTGCGCTCCAAAAAAATTCGTATACCAGATGCCAATGATGGCCATTAATACGGGAATATTTCGCTCAAATTTTTCATTGCGAAAATGCAGATCCCCTTCATAAGCACCTCGCAGCAATTGATCAAAATGATCGTATCCAATGGTTAAGGCAATCGACAATCCAATCGCACTCCATAACGAATACCTGCCACCTACCCAATCCCAAAATTCGAAACGGTTATCTGGATGAATGCCAAACTGATTCACGGCTTTTTCATTCGTACTAAGGGCCACAAAATGTTGGGCGATATGTGCTGGATCTATAGCCTGTTGTAAAAACCATTCCCTTGCCGTATGCGCATTCGTCATGGTTTCCTGCGTAGTAAATGTTTTGGAAGCAATTAAAAACAGCGTTTCTTCTGCCGTAATTTTCTGTAAAGTTTCTGCAATATGCGATCCATCAACATTGCTAACAAAATAGGTTTGTATACCCGGTTTCCAATAAGGTCGTAAAGCCTCCGTTACCATAACCGGACCTAAATCACTGCCACCAATGCCGATATTCACAATATATCGGATGGGTTTACCGGTATAGCCCTTCCATTCTCCGGCATGCACCCGGTTGCAAAATGTTTGCATTTGTGCCAATACTTTTTGAATGGAAGGCATTACATCTTTTCCATTTACTTCAACAGCATTGCCTGAAAAATTTCGCAAAGCAGTATGTAAAACCGGTCTATTTTCCGTTTCATTAATGGCAATTCCGGTAAATAATTGTTCTACAGCATTCGCAACTCCTGTTTCATCAGCCAGTTGCAGCAATAACTGTAATGTTTTGGGCTTCAGGATGTTTTTGGAATAGTCGAATAAAATATCATCTCCTAGCGTTACTGAAAAATGCTTAAAACGTTCTGGATCTGCTGCAAAAAGGTCGCGCATGTGCACCCGATTCATTTCTTCCTCGTGATGCTTCTTTAGTAAAAACCATGCCTGTGTACTGGTGGGATTGATTCTAGGTAACATGTTCGAAAATTAAATGCCAATGGCGGTTCTTAGATACTACAACTTTCCAATTACTTCGAGGGTTCTTTCCACATCCAACTCGTGAATGTCTAAATGAACTACCATGCGAATTATTTTGGGGGAAATGGCAATGGCAAGTATAGCGTGTTCTTTTAGTTTTACGGCCAGCTGAGGCGCGGTATAACTATTGGAAACTTCAAAAATTACAATGTTTGTTTCTACCGGAAAAATATCGCCTATAAACGACTTCTTCCGCCAGGCAGCCGCAATTAGCTGGGCATGTTCGTGGTCTATGGCCAATCGGGCTATATGATTTTCCAGTGCATAAATGCCTGCCGCCGCTAAACTTCCCGCTTGCCTCATGCCCCCTCCAAACACTTTCCTAATTCTACGAGCTCTCTGAATAAAGGGCGTATCGCCAATTAATAAACTTCCCACCGGAGCGCCCAATCCCTTACTTAAACAAATAGAAATACTGTCGAAAACTTCCCCATACCGCAAAGGCGACTCATTTCGGGCTACCAATGCATTAAATAAACGAGCTCCATCCAAATGCAGGCCTAATTTTTTTTCTGAACAAGCCTCTCTAATTAGTTGAATATCATTGAAATCGTAGCAACTTCCACCGCCTCTATTGGCAGTATTTTCTAAGCAAACCAGCGTAGTAAGGGGTTTATGAACGTCTACAGGATTAATTGATTCCAACACCTGGTCGGCAGTAATTCTTCCCCGGCTGCCATTTACCAGTCTTACCGAAACCCCCGAATTAAACGCAATACCGCCCCCTTCATACTGATAAACATGCGAAAGGGTATCACAAATCAACTCATCTCCCGGCTGGGTATGGCATTTAATGGCAATCTGATTCGTCATGGTGCCACTTGGGCAAAATACGGCTGCCGGCATGCCAAACAGGGCAGCACACATCTTTTCAAGCTTATTAACAGTAGGATCTTCCCCAAAAACATCATCCCCAACAACTGCCTGATTCATAGCTGCTAACATGCCGGGTGTGGGGCGGGTTACTGTATCTGACCGGTAGTCTATCATCATGCAAACGAAGTTAATTCCTATACAGTCTTGCAGTGGGGTTTCCCATACTTTTTTTTACCCATTTTGTAGCTTACAGGTATTTTTAACCATTTTCGCTCGTTTTTTCCACAGTATCAATGAATAATGACCTATATTTTGTACCTTTGCAGGCTAATAATTTTACATTTAGAGAATGTAAACAGTCATTTAGTAACTTTTTGCCTGTTTATTTGTCTATATAAAGTAATACCATCCCATGAGGCAGCTTAAAATTGCAACCCAGATTACCAACCGCGATTCCCAGGCAGTTGAAAAGTATTTGCAGGAGATTTCCAAAATACCCATGATTACGCCTGAGGAGGAAACCACCCTGGCTCAAAAAATTAAAATGGGTGATCAGCGTGCATTGGATAAACTGGTGCAGGCCAACTTACGTTTTGTGGTTTCTGTGGCTAAACAATACCAACACCAAGGGCTTTCATTGAGCGATTTGATCAATGAAGGGAATTTAGGTCTGATTAAAGCGGCTCAGCGTTTCGATGAAACCAAGGGCTTTAAATTCATTTCTTATGCGGTTTGGTGGATTCGCCAGTCGATCCTTCAGGCACTTGCCGAACAAGGACGTTTGGTTCGCTTACCCCAAAATAAAATTGGAACTTACAACAAAGCCAACAAAGCCTATATGGCATTTGAACAGGAGCATGAGCGGGAACCTTCTACCGAAGAACTGGCTGAAATACTGGAAATGAGTGAAACGGAAATCAATAATATTTTCCAAAGCAATACCCGCCATACCTCATTGGATGCCCCTGTGCATGAAGCCGAAGATGTGGCTATGGGTGATTTGCTGGAAGGCAGTGATGATACCGATGAAGATGTGATGAAAGATTCCCTGCGCGAAGAAATTCGCCGGGTTCTGAAATCACTCAGCCCCAGAGAAGCGGAAATCGTAAATGCCTATTTTGGACTGGATGGCGAAAACGGAGTAACCATCGAACAAATTGGTATGAAATACGACCTTACCAAGGAAAGAATTCGTCAGATTAAAGAACGAGCTATTAAACGCTTACAAAAAGCAAGGTATAGCAACTCTCTGAAAGCATATCTGGGTTAAATTGAACATTCCAATCAACGTATATTAACCCCTGGAGCTTTTCAGGGGTTTTTTATGAAGGATATCCACAGTCTATTACCCACTCACCTAACCCATTTTTTATTAATAACTTTGCAAGATAAAAATAGATAGTAATGAATACAGAGGCAACTGAAAAAGTGCATGTGCTGATTATTGGTTCCGGACCTGCCGGCTATACGGCAGCCATTTATGCCGCCCGGGCAAATATGAAACCCGTTTTGTATCAGGGTATTCAGCCAGGTGGGCAATTGACCATTACTACCGAAGTGGAAAACTATCCGGGATATCCTGATGGAATTCAGGGTCCGGAAATGATGGTGCATTTTGAAAAACAAGCTGCCCGTATGGGAGCAGAAATTCGGTATGGACTGGCAACTAAGGTTGATTTTTCTACTCATCCTTTCAAGGTTTGGATAGATGAAGAGAAACTGGTGGAAGCCGATTCGGTAATTATTTCAACCGGCGCCTCAGCAAAATGGCTGGGTTTACCTAGTGAAGAACGGTTGAACGGATATGGCGTAAGTGCCTGTGCCGTTTGCGATGGTTTCTTTTTTAAAGGAAAAGAAGTGGCCATTGTTGGTGCTGGAGATACGGCAGCCGAGGAAGCTCTCTATCTTTCTAAACTATGCACTACCGTGCACATGTTAATCCGAAAGGATAAAATGCGCGCCAGTAAAGTGATGCAGCAACGGGTATTACAAACACCCAATATCAAGATGTACTGGAATTCCGATACCGACGAAATTCTGGGTGAGAAAAAAGTAGAAGCGGTTCGAATTCGCAATAATCAATCCGGTGAATTGAGTACCATTCCAGTGAGTGCTTTCTTTGTTGCTATTGGTCACCAGCCCAACAGCGATATATTCAAGCCATTTATAAATATGGATGAAACTGGCTATATTCTTACCGAACCCGGAACCACCAAAACCAATGTAGAAGGGGTTTTCGCCTCCGGGGATGTGCAGGATAAAAACTATCGGCAGGCTGTTACGGCCGCCGGCAGTGGGTGTATGGCAGCATTGGATGCCGAGCGATACCTTAGTGCCAAAGGATTGGTGTAACCGGGCTCTACCTAAAATAATATATGTTTACCATTCATTTGCAACAACTGCGATTTACCGGTTTTCATGGATTGTATCCTTATGAAAAAAAACTGGGCAATCAATTTGAAGTGAATGTGAGCATCCTAGCAGATACCGCCTTTTCATCGGTTTCTACTGATTCGCCCCCGGTAGATTATGTTGATGCCTATCAAACTATTAAAGGATGTATGGATATACCCACCCCTTTATTAGAGAATCTGGCACTCACCATAGCTAGCAAACTACTGCATCAGTTTCCCGCTGCTCAAAAAATTCATATTTCGCTGTTTAAACTTCATCCACCCATCCAACAATTTGAAGGAAAAGTTGGCGTGGAATTTGATGTAGACAGAAGTCAGTTAAAATAACCCTCATGAAATATCTATTCTTGCTCAGTATTTTTTGCTCTTACACGCTTTTTGCGCAAAATACCTCCACCCTAATTCAACAGGCCGAACAAATGGAAAGGCAATTGAAGGAGGTGGATGCAAGCAATTTATACCAGGCTGTTTTGTTGCAAGATCCACGTAATGTGCAGGCTTTGTGTAAATTGGCAGAATTGCAATCTATCCTCGGGGAAAAAGCAACTGATAAAAAGGCAAAACAGCTGTATTTTGAAACTTCCTATTCATTTGCAAAAAGGGCCTGGTTGGCAGATAGTAACTGCGTTGAAACCAATTATGTGATGGCAATGGCGTCGGGAAAAATGACTGATTTTGAGTCAGACAATAAAAAAGTAGTTGGCTATGTACGTGATATAAAAGACTATGCCGAACGGGCAATTAAAATAAACCCCAACTATGGTAAGGCGCAGTATGTGCTGGGGAAATGGCATTATGAAATGTATATTCTTTCCGGATTTAAAAAGGCAGCAGTTAAGTTGATGTATGGCGGATTACCCTCTGGAGATCCGGATATTGCTATTGCCTGCATGGAAAAATGCAGAACTCTAGAACCTTATTTTGTAAGTAATTACCTCGATTTAGGACGAGCTTACAAAGAAGTGCGTAAACCTACACAAGCCATTGATGTGCTTACAAAATTACAGAAATTACCTAACCGAAATTCCGCCGACCCATTGCTAAAAGCAACTGGCGCAACTCTATTAGCCACTTTACAATAAACCCCATATGGAACTACAACAACAATTTGAAGCAGCTGTAGCCAACAGCAAAACCCTTTCTGAAAAACCCGATAATGAAACCCTCTTGCAATTGTATTCTTTATACAAGCAGGCAACGGAAGGCGATTGTTCGGCAGATCAGGCTCCTTCGAACCCTTTTGATTTTGTGGCTAAATTTAAATTTGAAGCCTGGAATAAATTAACGGGTACCTCGTCGGCAGATGCAATGCAACAATATATCCAGCTGGTTACTCGCCTGAAAGGGGGATAATTGGCCGGTATCAGCTATGCGCTAGAGCTTCCTGTTTTTCCATTTTCCGCTCTGCATATACCAGAAACTCGGAACTAGTAGCGTAATCCAGTAAAGCCATTCACTACCCCAGCCAATGGTAATGGGGAGATTCCATTTCTCCAAAACGAGGTATACATACAAACAATATAACACAATCGCAATCGATTCGGTAATTAAATTCATGGTTGAATTACCGGTGCCGGTAACCGCATTCATCCATACCACTGAAATAGACATCAGTAACATGGCTACCGATACTACCCGTAAAACAGGTATTCCGGCACGGATAAAATCTTCTCCCTGACCATAGATCATCAGAAAATATTCCGGAAAAATATTCAACACACAAAAAACAAGGGAAGAAAATCCAACACTCCAGAAAATGATTCTTTTGATTAGGCCAATAACTTCATGCTCTAAT
>CAMBUH010000035.1 GCA_945870985.1 Chitinophaga pinensis | reverse complement strand
TACGCCATAGGCGCACATTTTTTTATGTAAGTTTTTATCTGAATTATTTGCTGTAAGCCTTTACAAAGAATACGCAGTTTTCGATGCGCGTAATCTGCTCTTTTCTATCTACACCACGGAGACTGGATTTTTGATTTAATTTGATTTTATCCATTCCGCTTATTTTCTCGGCTTTGGTATCGTTCAGCATGGTATAGATATAGCCTGATTTAACAGCAAATGCTACCCCTTCGGCTTGTGCCTGACGGGTGCTTAAAACACCCACAATCTCGCCTTGGCCGTTAAAAACCGGTCCGCCTGAGTTACCGGGGTTGGCACTAATCTGGAGCTGATAGGTTAGGGAGTCGCTATTAAAACCCGAACGAGAACTTAGATATCCTTCACCATACACAATGTCATTGCGGGGATACCCCAAGGTAAAAATTTCTTCACCCAATTCGATCTTAGATTTTCGGATGCTATAGGGAAGTGCACGAGGGGCATTGTATTCGGAATCGTGGATTTTTAATACCGCCAAATCGCGCAGGTTGTCGATGTGCAGAATATCGGCATTGAATTCTTCTCCTTTGCTATTAATTACTACGGCACCAGACCCTTTTAATACGTGTGCATTGGTAAGTAAATACCCATGCGTGTCTAATAAAAACCCAGTTCCTCCCGAAATAAGCTTAGCATTTTGGGGAATCTTACTTTTTACTTCATTCAATAAGCTACCTTGATATTGTTGGTTACGCTTAATTACTTCTATGTCTTTACTTAACTGTACCAGCTGATTTTGATTTACCGGAGAAAAGTAAACTACCAGTCCACTTATAACCATTGCAATAAAACCACCTACGGCAGCTGCAATTGCGGTAACGCGTTTGTATTTATGAAAAATTTGAATCAGTTTGCCTCCGTTAGATATTTCAGCTCCCTCCTGAATTTTGCCTTGCTGTAATAAGTTGGCATGGGCATAGTATAACTGAGCGGAAAAGTTGCGTCGCTGGGAGTAAAAGTCCATTTCGTGCTGGAACATGGCATGTTCAACCACCATCTGATCAATTTCGGGGGTATTGGTTCGCAATTGGTCGAAATAAGCACGTTCCGCTTCCGGCATCTGATTAGTCAGGTATCGTTCAATGGCCTCCTGTAGTAAAATGTCGTCCATGTTCATCACTCGCCGATATTATATTGAGAAAAAAACAACTTTTTTAAACGCATCAAACATTTATACTTCTGGTTTTTGGCATTGTCGGCATTGGTGTAACCGAACATTTCCGCCAGTTGCTGCATGTCTTTCTTCTGGATATAATAACCCTCCAGCAGGCTTTTACAGGGTTCACCCAAACTACCCATGGCCCTGTCCATGATAGCAAATGCCGCGTTTCTCTTCTCGTGTTCCTCTATTTCTTCTTCAACGCCAACAGTTTCTTCCAGATTGTCAACGGGTTGGGAGTATCTCCCCATTTGTTGCAATCGTTTAAGCCATAAACGCCTGCATATGGAATATACATAAGTTTTAATTTGACAGGTTAAGACAAATGTGTCGCTTTGTGCTTTTTCATACAGCGCAATCATTGCTTCCTGAAAAATATCCCTCGCATCATCGTAAGAGCCATTATTCTGAAGGATGTAGGTTTGTACCATGCCGAAATGGTCTTTGTAGAGCGTTTCGATGGCTTTCGTTTCATTGGAAGCCAACCCTTTCAATAAAGCCTGTTCGTTGATCTCGCCTTTCACATCAGTAATTTTAATACCCCAAGGGCCCTAAAAGTAACCCCAAAACCTCAAAAAAAGTTTTTTTCAAAAACCCTTCTTTTTAAAGGTTACCTTTTATTACCTTCGCGTATTAATTTAAAATCATTCATAAAAAAAAACAAAAAACAATGAAAAAGCTGTTATTCGTTTTCGTATTGGGCGCTTTCGCTGCCTGCGGTTCTGGTGAGAATGCTACTACTACTGTAGATTCTGCTGCTATCAAAGATTCTATCGCTAAAGCTGCTGCTTCTATGGATTCTGCTGCTAAAGCTGGTGTAGATACTACTGTTGCTAAAGTTGATTCTGCTGTTAAAGCTGCTCACTAATTAGATTTCTTAGCTTGACCTTTGTGGCTATGCTTGCCGGTCACTAACAGCTTTTAAACTTTTTTTCATATGGCAAGCAATCGTTAGAAGCCGCTCCGTTTCCACGGAGGGGCTTTTTTTTTGGATACATCCCATTAATGCTAACATTTGTTAGTGTATTTTTTCATTTTTTCATTGTTTTTTTCAAAAAATAATTGTAAATTTGAATCAATGAATCCGGCAAATCGATTTTATTTCTTTTCATTTTTCTTCTTCACCAGATGAAGCCGGGTAATAATTGTTAAAACGCAACCTTACAATATCAACCCGGCCAACCGCCGGGTTTTTTTTTACCAGTAACCCATTTTCAGTATGTCGCCCACTTCTTCCAGGAATGCCTTAAAAATCAACTCCCCCCAACCTGGCATTTGTATACAGGGATATGAAGGCAGTTTCCATCAGGTAGCGGCCAATTTTTTCTTTGGTAAAGGCGTGCCCGTTATACCCTGCGATACCTTTCGCGAACTGGTAAAAATCGCTGCCGACCCAACCCGCTCTGCCGGCGGCATCATGGCCATCGAAAACTCTATTGCCGGCAGCATCCTTCCCAATTACAATCTGTTGCAAAAAAGTAAACTCGTTGTGGTAGGTGAGGTTTATCTGTCTATCAGTCAAAACCTACTCGCCAATAAAGGGGTGCAACTATCCGATATCAGAGAAGTACATAGTCACCCCATGGCTATACTGCAATGCCTCGATTTTCTCGAAAAAAATACTTGGAAACTCGTGGAAACAGAAGATACCGCCCTTAGTGCCCGTCAAATAGCACAGCATCATCATAAACATGCCGCTGCCATCGCCAGCAAACTGGCCGCCGAACTTTATGGGTTACAGATTATTTCGCCCGATATCCATACCATGAAGAATAATGTTACCCGCTTTCTGGTGCTGGCTACCAAAAAAAATCAATCCCCCATACCCGGCGCCAATAAGGCTTCCGTATATTTTCAAACCGATCACTCCAAAGGTATTTTGGCAAAAGTACTTACCGATATTGCTGCCCACGAAGTAAACCTGAGCAAGCTGCAAAGTATGCCCATCCAAGGAAGTAATTTTAAATACGGATTCTATGCCGATCTGGAATTTGAAAAACCTGCTCACCTGCAAAAAGTAGTAGAACAACTGAACACACAAACCAATAACTTAAAAATATTCGGCATTTATAAAAAAGGAAAAGTAGTAAAAGGATAGCCTCCCTTTTTCTAACCAATAAATTATTTGTATGCAAGTAGCAACATCTTCAAGGCTTCAGGGTATTGGGGAATATTATTTCTCGGGAAAACTGAGAGAAATCGACCAGCTGAACCAGCAGGGGAAAGCCATTATCAATTTGGGAATCGGCAGTCCCGATTTACCGCCTCATCCCTCCGTAATAAAAACCCTGGAAGAAGCGGCGGCTAAGCCTCAGGTGCACGGATACCAAAATTATAAAGGGTTGCCCGAATTGCGCCAGGCGATGGCCGACTGGTATCTGCGTAGTTACGGCGTTACTCTAAATCCCGACCGGCAAATTCTGCCGCTGATGGGTAGTAAAGAAGGAATCATGCATATCTGTATGACTTACCTAAACCCCGGCGACCAAGCCCTGATACCCAATCCGGGTTATCCTACCTATAGCAGTGCCGTTAAACTTTCGGGCGGCACACCGGTAACCTACCAACTTGCGGAACAACATAATTGGGAGCCAGATTGGGATGCCCTAGAAAAGCTAGACCTAAGTAAGGTGAAGCTGATGTGGGTGAATTATCCGCATATGCCAACCGGACAATCAGCTACCCCCCAACTATTCGAAAAATTAATTGCCTTTGCCCGGCAACATCAGATTTTAATTTGTCACGACAACCCCTACAGCTTCATTCTAAATGATCATCCCGTAAGTATTCTTCAAACACCGGGCGCACTGGAAGTGGCGGTAGAGTTGAATTCATTGAGTAAAAGTCATAATATGGCCGGCTGGCGGGTAGGAATGCTTTGCGGCGCCGATGAACGCATAGCGGAAGTGCTCACTTTTAAAAGCAATATGGACAGTGGCATGTTCTTACCCGTACAAATGGCTGCGGTTACTGCACTGGGGCTGGGAACCGAATGGCAAAAAGAAGTAAATGCCATATATGCAGCGCGTCGTGAGAAAGTGCTGGAACTATTGCAGCTATTGGATTGTAGCCCTGCTCCCGATCAGGTTGGTTTGTTTATCTGGGCGGCAATTCCGGATGGATACGCCAGTGGATACGAACTCAGCGACTGGGTTTTGTATTCCGCAGGTGTGTTTATTACACCCGGAGGAATTTTTGGTGCTTCCGGCGACCGATATATTCGGGTGAGCCTTTGTGGCACGGCAGAAAAGTTTGCAGAAGCTATAGAAAGAATTAAAATCCATGTTTCTGGCAATTAAAGCCGCTTAAAGGAGTTATTATAGGTGTTATCTGTTCGAAATAAATGCTAGGCTATGACAGTTACTATTATCGGGATTGGTTTAATCGGAGGTTCGATGGCCCTTACCCTAAAAGAAAGAAAATTTGCCCATACCATTATTGGCGTGGATGCCAATGCACAGCATGCCGAGAAAGCACTAGAATTGGGGATTGTAGATAAAATTTTACCCTGGAAAGAGGCAGTTAATCAATCCGATATCATCATTTTGGCTACCCCCATCAATGTAACAGAACGCATGTTGCCTGCCTTATTAGAGCACTGCACCCATCAAGTGGTTCTGGATGTTGGGTCTACCAAACAAACTTTATGTGAAACCATTGACGATAGTACCAACCGCAAACGCTTTGTGGCCACCCACCCCATGTGGGGTACCGAATTCAGTGGTCCCCAGGCCGCCATTAGCGGGGCTTTCGACGAAAAAGCGACGGTAATCTGTGATCGCGAAAAATCAGATCCGGATGCATTGGAGCTGGTTGAAAATATGTATCGGGCTTTGGGAATGCATATCATTTACATGACGTCTACCGAACACGATTTACACGTGGCCTATGTGAGTCATATTTCACACATCACCTCCTTTGCCCTGGCGAATACCGTATTAGAGAAAGAAAAAGAAGAAGATACCATATTCGGACTAGCTTCTGGGGGTTTTGAGAGTACCGTACGTTTGGCAAAAAGTAACCCCAGCATGTGGATTCCCATTTTGATGCAAAACCGCGAAAATATCCTGGATGTGCTAAACGAACATATCGCACAGTTACGCAAGTTCAAAGCCTGCCTGGAAAAAGAAAACTACGAATACCTGGGAGAACTCATCAACCGGGCGAATGAAATCAGAAGAATATTAAAATAAAACAGGTCCGTAACTCAAAGTATTGTTATAAAAAACCCATACATCTAATCAAATACGAATAACCATTATATTAAAAGTACCTTTGCAGTTAAATTAACAAACAATGACCACATTTGAAGCGTTGGGGCTGGATGCCCGTTTGGTTCGGGCAACCGATGAGTTGGGTTACGTAAATCCTACCACCATCCAAGAACAGGCAATTCCTGTATTGATGAGCGGCACCAAAGATTTTATAGGCCTTGCCCAAACCGGCACCGGCAAAACAGCAGCATTTGGCTTACCCCTTTTACAGGTGGTATCTGCTACAGCAAATTATCCACAAGCACTGGTAGTTTGCCCTACCCGTGAACTCTGTTTACAAATAGTAAAAGAAATTGAATCCTTTAAAAAATACCTGCCTGGCATTGCTGTGGTTGCCGTATATGGAGGAGCTTCTATCGGATTGCAAATCCGGGATATCAAAAGAGGGGTACAGATAGTAGTAGCAACTCCCGGCCGCTTAATCGACTTGATAGAAAGGAAGGCCATTCCCCTCGATAAAATTCAATACGTTGTATTGGATGAAGCAGATGAGATGCTGAATATGGGCTTTCAGGAAGACATTGAGTTTATCCTTAAAAATACCCCTGCCCGCGAAAGTACCTGGCTTTTTAGTGCAACCATGCCACCCGAAATTAGAAAGGTGAGCAAAAAATACATGAAAGAGCCCATGGAAGTTACCGTGGGAAAAGTGAATACGGCCAATGCCAGTATAGATCATCAGTATTATGTATCCACTGCCCAACATCGCTACGAAACCCTCAAAAGAATCATCGACTTTAATCCGGGAATCTATGGTATCATCTTTACCCGTACCAAGGCCGATGCCCAAGAAATCTGCGACCGACTTACAAGGGAAGGATATGATATAGACGCCCTGCATGGCGACCTTTCGCAACAACAACGTGATAAAGTAATGGGTCAGTTTCGCGATAAGAGTTTGCAACTATTAATTGCTACCGATGTGGCTGCCCGTGGAATTGATGTGGTTGGTATCACCCACGTAATTAATTACGAACTGCCCGATGATGTAGAAATATATACCCACCGCTCTGGCCGAACCGGTCGCGCAGGTAATCAAGGTATTTGCGTATCTATCGTGCACGCCAAGGAAATGTATAAGTTTAAACAAATTGAACGCATCAACAACTCCCGCTTTCATAAACTCGATATACCCTCCGGTAAAGATGTTTGTCGCAAACAGTTCTTCCACTTTATGGATAAACTGTTGTTGGCAGATATTAGTCATGGCGACTACGAAACCTATGTACCCATGCTCTCCGAAAAATTTGCGGAGGTTACCAAAGAAGAAGTATTGCAAAGAGTAGCTGCTTTGGAGTTCGACCGCTTTTTAAAGTACTACGAAAATGCGGAAGACCTGAATTTGCGCGAAAGAGAGCGGAGCAAACCCGGCAGCTTACCAGCATCAGGTGGTAAAATGCGTTCAGAAAGACCAGAGGGCGGCAGAAGCGACAGTCGCAAAGAATTTAGCCGCGGTAGTTCGGGTGCATATAAGCGATTGTTTGTAAACCTCGGAACTCGGGATGGATTTTTTAAAGCCAGCTTCCTGCAATTTATTCTCGACATGAGCGATTTGAAAAAAGAGGTGCTCGGACAAATCGATATGAAGGATATGAACAGCTGGATTGAAATTGATAAATCTGCCGCTCAACAAATGATTCGTTCGTTGGATGGAAAAAAATATAAGGGAAGAAGCATTCGCATGAATGATGCAGACAGCGGTGCTCCCCCCAAAACCAGAACAAAATCTTATAAATAAATCGTACAATCAAATTCACTTTCCATGGAACAGGCTACTCAAAAGGCATTTAATCTGGATGCCGTTTTCAACAAACGTCCCCTCATTATTTCTGGTCCCTGCAGTGCAGAAACCGAAGAACAACTTATACAAACTGCTACCCGTTTAGCGGCTACCGGAAAAATTGATATGCTACGTGCTGGTATCTGGAAGCCCCGCACTCGCCCAGGAAGTTTTGAAGGGGTAGGAACCAAAGGATTACCTTGGTTACAGGCTGCCAAAAAAATTACTGGACTTCCGGTAACGGTAGAAGTTGCTACCGGAAAACAGGTAGAAGATGCCTTGCATTTTGGAGTAGATGTATTATGGATTGGTGCCCGCACTACAGTAAACCCATTTAGTGTGCAGGAAGTGGCAGATGCCCTTCGTGGTGTGAAGGTTCCCGTGCTGATAAAAAATCCCATCAATCCCGATTTGGAATTGTGGGTGGGAGCCATGGAGCGGGTTGCGAATGCAGGTATAGAACAAATAGGATTAATCCATCGCGGATTCAGTTCTTATGGTAATACCGAATATCGCAATGCACCCATGTGGCACTTGGCCATTGAAATGAAACGTCGCTATCCGCAAACCCTTATGATTAATGATCCTTCGCACATTTGTGGGCGCAGAGATATCTTACAAGAAGTGGCCCAAACCGCTATCGACCTAGATTTTGATGGGTTGATTGTAGAAAGTCATATCGACCCAGATATGGCCTGGAGCGATGCCAAACAACAAATTACCCCCGAAAAAATGGGTGAGATGGTGGATAATATTCGTTGGAGAAAAGAAGATGTGGCATCTGAAGAGTATCATGCCAATCTCGAAAAATTACGCCAACAAATCAATAACCTGGATGATGAATTGATGCAGATCCTGAGTCAGCGCATGAAAGTGGCCCGTAATATCGGCGAATACAAAAAGGAAAATAATATCACCATTCTGCAAACCAATCGCTGGAACGCTATCCTCGACCGAGCATTTCAGAAAGGAGAGAAGCTGGGGCTCAGTAAAGATTTTGTTACCCGTTACTTTGATGCAGTGCACATGGAGAGTATCAATCAGCAGAATAAAATTATGAAACATTAATTAATTGTTGCAGTAGGTATGGCCAGTAAACTTCTCCAATTTTCTTTTTCAGCTGCCCGCGTATCATATTTGTTTGATACGTCTTTTTTGCAGTTAGATAAATGGGTAAGCCGCGAAAAAGCCGTGGTAATTACTGATGAAAATGTTTTTGCCCGACACAGAAAAAAATTCAAGGGATGGAATACAATTGTATTAAAGCCCGGTGAAGCCTATAAAATACAAGCAACCGTTGATGGCATTATCGAACAACTGATTCAGTTAGGTGCCGATCGGAGTACAGTAATCATTGGAGTAGGCGGTGGTGTAGTTACAGATATCACGGGATATGTTGCCGGTATATATATGCGGGGCCTGCGGTTTGCCCTGGTTCCTACATCACTCCTCGCCATGGTAGATGCCTCCATCGGCGGAAAAAATGGTATTGATGTTGGGGTGTATAAAAATATGGTAGGCCTTATCCGGCAACCCGAGATTATTTTATTTGATATTGATTTCCTCAAAACCCTGCCCCCAGCAGAATGGAAAAATGGATTTGCTGAAATCATCAAACATGCAGCCATTAAAGACGCTAAATTGTTTCGGTTATTGCAAGATAATACCCTCACTCAATTCAAACGCGATCCTAAAAAATTGGCCCGGTTGATTCGTACCAATGTGCTGATAAAAACTAAAGTAGTATTGAAAGATGAGTTTGAAAAGGGCGACCGGAAATTATTAAATTTCGGACATACCCTTGGCCATGCCATCGAAAATCAATACGAGCTGAGCCATGGGGAAGCCATTAGTATTGGCATGACGTATGCAGCACTTTTATCTGCACAAATAAAAAAGTTTAGGGGTGCAGATGCTTTGATTGCTCTGCTAGCTAAATATGGATTACCTACCCGTGCAAGCTTTGATTGGAAAAAAGTTACTCATGTGCTGGCAAAGGACAAAAAAAATTCGGCAGCTGGCATGCAATATATTGTATTAGAAAAACTGGGCAGGGGAGTAGTGGAGCCCATTCCCGTGCAGGAACTCATCACCCGGCTTCGGCAACTGGCCTGATAGGCCTCATTGAATAAATTATGAGGGCAACCATTTCACCTTCCGACATTTCCGGTGTTTTACAAGCACCAGCCAGTAAAAGCAGCATGCAACGTGCCTGCGCCGCCGCTTTATTGCACACAGGCGAAACACTGTTGCTGAATCCAGGCCATAGCAACGACGATCTGGCGGCAATCGATGTAATTCAAAAACTAGGTGCCGAAGTAAAAATGCAATCCGATCATAGTTTACTGATAACTTCCCACGGTGTTCATCCCCGCTCAAGCAATATTCATTGTGGTGAAAGCGGATTGGGTATTCGTATGTTTACGCCCATTGCAGCCCTCAGTTCGCTGCCACTAACGATTTCCGGAACCGGAAGTTTGGTAACGCGACCCATGCATTTTTTTGATGAAATTTTTCCTCAACTGGGTGTACAAATTCAATCTAACCAAGGCAAACTTCCTTTACAAATACAAGGGCCACTTAGTGCTACTTCTATAACAGTAGACGGGTCGCTCAGTTCGCAGTTTTTAACCGGATTACTAATGGCATTTGGTGCAAGTAATGCCTCCGATGCGGTAATTACTGTGAACAACCTGGCCAGTACTCCTTATATTGATTTAACCATCGATGTAATGAGGCATTTTGGAAAACTGGTAACCCATCAGCAACATCGAACCTTTACTTGTAAGCCAGCATCCACTCCGCCACCTTATGCTATACAATATACGGTTGAGGGCGATTGGAGCAGTGTTTCGTTTTTATTAGTTGCAGGGGCTATTGCCGGAAATATTCGGGTAAATAGCATCAGTCAGCATTCTTCTCAGGCGGATAAAGCTATTTTATTGGCATTAGCACAAACCGGATGCGCGTTAACCATCGGAGATAATTTTGTAGAAACCGGCATTGGAAAATTACAAGCCTTTCATTTAGATGCTACCCACTGCCCCGACTTGTTTCCGCCCCTTGTGGCGTTGGCAGCTTGTTGCAATGGCACATCTGTTATTAAGGGTACATCCCGATTGGCACATAAAGAAAGTAACCGGGCGCTCACTTTACAACAGGAATTTGCTAAATTGGGGGTGGATATAGAGTTGGTAGGCGATGAGATGATGGTGACTGGTGGAAAAGTTTTGCAGGGAGCAAGTGTTCATTCTCATCACGATCATCGCATTGCAATGGCCTGTGCCGTAGCTGGTTTAAGAGCCGCACAACCAGTAGATATTGTAGTAGCAGAAGCCATCAACAAATCATATCCTGATTTTTATCAGCACCTGGCAGCACTGGGGGCAGATGTAACCCTTACCGAACAATAAAATTATTGAACCCTTGAATAGTTTTGGCCGCCTTTTTCGTTTGCACATTTTTGGTGAATCACACGGCCCTTGTGTGGGTATAACGGTAGATGGTTGTCCTGCCGGATTGCCCTTAACTACCGAAGATTTTGTTACCGATATCGAACGCAGAAAAGGGGGTAACCAAAAAGGCACTACTCCCCGAAAAGAAGATGATATTCCCATCTTTCAATCTGGCTGGTTTAATGGCTATACCACGGGTGCTCCACTCACAATTATTTTTGAAAATAAAAATACTCGCAGCGAAGATTATACTCGCCAACGCGACGTACCCCGACCCGGCCATGCCGATTGGGTAGCCGGTGAAAAATTCGGTGGCTTTGAAGATTATAGAGGCGGCGGACATTTCAGTGGCCGACTTACTGTTTGTTTGGTTGGCGCTGGTGTTGTTGCAAAAAAGATTTTACAGCACTATGCTGCCGCTGCAGGCAATTCACTTCAATTACAAGCAAGCATTTTAGAAATAGGGGGAGAAAAAGATACAGAAGCAGGACTGCAAAAAGCTATTCAGGCAAAAGACAGCATTGGTGGCATTGTAGAATGCCGGGTGCAAGGTTTACCGGTTGGATTAGGAGAACATTTTTTTGATTCAGTAGAGTCACTTTTAGCACATGCTGTTTTTGCCATACCAGCTATTAAGGGTATTGAGTTTGGTGCAGGATTTGCTGCTGCACGGATGTTGGGCTCTGAACACAATGATGCCTTACAAGATAAAAATGGAAATACCCAAACCAATCATGCCGGGGGCATTTTGGGTGGATTAACAACTGGGGGCGAGTTGGTATTTCGGGTAGTAGTTAAACCTACCTCCTCCACCCCCAAAGAGCAACTTACCTGGAATCGAGATACCGATTCGGTAGTTCCCTTTTCTGTAAAAGGTCGACATGATTTGTGTATAGCCTTACGGGTTCCGGTAGTGTTAGAAGCAGTTACTGCACTGGTTATTGCCGACTTGATGATGATTGACCGCCGAATACCAGCGGTTATAAAATAGCAATTCACCAACGAAAAACTAAACAATTTGGAAACAGAATTTATATACCATGTAACTACCCGAAGCTGGTGGGAAGCAGCCCAGCAAGCAGGCAAACTTAGCTCACCCCGATTTGAAGAAGAGGGGTATATCCATTGCTCAACTGCTCAACAAGTACCTGGTGTTTTGCAACGTTATTTTGCCAACCAAACCGATTTGGTAAAGCTAACACTCGAAAAAGATAAAATACAACCTCCCCTTGTGTTCGAGCTGGCCGGAAGCCTGAATGAAGTTTTTCCGCATGTGCATGGCCCTATTAATTTAGATGCTGTAGTGGCGGTAACCTATATATAATCGTATGCATTCACATACCATCTGTGCTCCCTGCAAAAATTCAGCTGTTAGCCAAGAGGTGTAGCCTCCCCACATATTTAACAACGGATTTTAATCCGTTGACATAGAACCGTAGGTTCGGCCGATATAGTGTCTCGGATACTAGTTATAATTAATTAATAATTATATTAGTTGATTATCACTAACCTTTTTCTAAAAAAGTAACTTTATATATTTATATTTTATTTATATGTATGCCCGAACCGGGTTACTAAATTACCTTCACAGTATCAATATGCACGTCCGGCTAGCCCGGCAACCTCTTAAAACGCCTATTTGTATGAAAGTAAAAGGTTGGATCTTGGGTGGATTGCTGTTTGCATTTTTGCTGGGATTTAGTTTTTCCGGTCCGGGTAAGGACTGGTTATTATTGAAAGTGTATACCCAGGATGGCATCCGGTACGACACCCTTTTTTATAAATTAAGAGGTTCTGTAATTCGTGGGCAGGGGATTGTAGATAAAAAGCGGAACATTCCGGTTATCGATAGCGCAACTGCTTTATCGGGTGCAAAATGGTATACGGCCGCCTGTTCGGAGTTTTCGATAGGATCTTGGGTTTTGGTTACCAACCCAGTAAATCAATACAAATTGCTAGTGCAGGTGAATCAGCGACTATCTGCAAATCCTTCCACAAAAGGGATGCGTCTTTCATTGGGTGAGGAACCGGCAGCCTTACTTCGGTTTGAAACAGCATCGGTTAATCAGATTCGGGTACAATTAGTTGATACCTTGCGAACTAAAGCATCCGTGCCATCAGATACCAGTGTTTTGAAGGGTGTAATGGATTCATCTTCTATCTTCGATTCGGTTTCGGGATATCATTTTAAAAAATCCGGCAAAAACATAAAGGGGGTTGCCAGTTTTTACAGTGTAAGCTTAGATGGCACCTTAACTGCCACCGGAGAAAAATTCAGGAATGAAAAATTAACCGCGGCAAGTAATAATCTGCCCCTTAATACTTGGGTGCTGGTAACCAATACCAAAAACGGCAAAACGGTGATACTGCGTATCAACGATCGGATGCATCCTCGCATGGCCAAAAAGGGGCGGGTAGTAGATGTGAGCGTTCGCGTTGCCCGAAAGCTCGATTTTGTGGAAGCAGGCCTTACTAAAGTTAAAGTAGAAACGCTCACTATAGTTCCCTCCCCAAAAACGGTAACTGATTCTTCCCGTAAACTGCCCGCCCCGAAACCCGATTCATTAAAAAATGCTTCCCCAGCCCCCCCCGACTCGGGTTATAGTGGCTTGGCTACTATTTACCCCTCCACGTATAAAGGCAAAAAAACGAGCTCAGGAGAAAAATATCAGCCTGCCTTAATGACAGCCGCCTGTAACCTCGTACCCCTTAATTCCCGCATCCGGGTTATCAGCGTTTCATCGGGAAAATGGGTGGAAGTATGGGTAAACGACCGGATTCCGGCAGCCGCTGATAAAGAAGTTGTTGTGCAATTAAGCGACCAAGCAGGTAAATTGTTGAACTTTCAGCCCCAAAAGCGGCATTTAGTCAGGTTTTTACCCCTTTTATCCCCATCAAAAAATAATTAATAATTTCGTATTGCTTTAATTTTCTAAATTCAATAACTACCTGTATTTTTGCTCATAAATTAAAAAACTGATTATGAAGAAAATTATGCTTTTCATGGTTGCTGTGTGTATGTCTGCTATGGCATTTTCACAACCCATGACGTCCTATAAAAAACAACCCAGTTTTGGGATCAGCTTTTTTTTAAAGGATATGTACACGGCCAACTTGGTTGATAAGACTTCATTGTCTAATGTACTGAACAATAAATTATGGACCAAAGTCGGCAATATGGCGCCCGGCCTAAGCCTGAATTACTACCAAGGATTAACCGATCATATCGACTTCCAGGCTTCTTTAGCGGGTTCTTTTACTAAGTATCCCTTTTCGTTTTATTCAGGAGTTCCTTCTTCTACAGATAACAAATTTTTAATGGAATTGAGTACAGCTGCCAATATTAAGTTGTTAACTGATAAACATGTGCTTGTTCCCTATATCCATTTGGGTGTAGGAGCTTCCATGTACGCTGGTAACTACTTTGCTGCTTATGCACCAACTGGAGCCGGATTACAGATTAAACTTTCTGAAGGTACTTTTGTAAATGCGCTTCTTGGATATAATATCAAAATTTCTGCTCTTTCTACAAACCACCTGAACTACTCTATTGGAATAGCTTCTCCCATAAAAGAAAAGAAACCCGTTGTTGTTGTACCTCCCCCACCTCCTCCACCTCCACCGCCACCAGTTGATACTGACAAGGACGGTATTTTCGATCCTCAAGATAAATGTCCTACCGTTCCTGGTGTTCCTAAATACGAAGGTTGTCCTGTACCTGATACTGATGGCGATGGTATCAACGACGAAAATGATAAATGCCCTACCGTTAAAGGTCTGGCTAAATACCAAGGTTGTCCTATCCCTGATACCGACAAAGATGGTATTAACGACGAAGAAGATAAATGTCCTACCGTACCAGGTTTAGCTCGCTACCAAGGTTGCCCTATCCCTGATACAGACGGCGACGGTATCAATGATGAAGAAGATAAGTGTCCTACCATTGTTGGTGTTGCAAGTAATGCAGGTTGTCCTGATTTGGCTGCTGACTTAAAAGTAGCTGCTAAAAGCATTTACTTTGTTACAGGTACTGCCAAGTTTGCATTCCCTAAATTGGCTCCTCAAAAATTGCAGTATGCTTTAGATCAGCTGAACAAGTATCCTACATTAAATGTGGATATTGAAGGCCATACCGACAATACAGGATCTGTAAAAATAAATAAGGCACTGTCTCAAAAGCGTGCTGATGCGATTAAGAAATTCTTCCTCAGTAAAGGAATTGCAGCAGATCGTATCACGTCTACAGGTTTTGGAAGTGATAAACCGGTTGCTGATAATAAAACCGCTAAAGGCAGACAAGATAACCGTAGAGTTGAAATGTTGCCTCGCTTCAAGTAATTGCTAGTTAACTACTACTATACTCTTAAGGGCTATCTGAAAAGATAGCCCTTTTTTAGTGAGGTGTCGAGCCGCTGGCTCTGGGAAGCCTTCGGCTCTGGGTGAGAAAGGTGTCGAGCCGCTGGCTCTGGGGAAGCCTTCGGCTTTGGGTGAGAAAGGTGTTGAGCCGCTGGCTCTGGGAAGCCTGCGGCTTTAGGGTAGAGCCTGTGGCTCTGGGGAGGTAAGCCTGCGGGCTTTAGGATGGTAGGTTATAGAGTCTGTGAATTTGGGAAGCCTATTGCTTTATGCGGTGAGCAGGTGGGTTTAAAGGGGGTAGTGAGACAGGATTTGTGTAGATGGGAACTGTGAAGTGGGGAATAAGTGAAATATAGAAAGTTTAGGGTACGCCTGGTGGGGAGACAGTTAATTTACACAGGGTCTACATCTGCAAAAATTCGTACCGACCGGAAATGCGATTTGCTTTGCTGCACCGCTGTAATCGATTCTTGAATGGCCTGCTTTACGCGTTGGGTTTGTGCACTCGCTTTGGGAAGTTTTACAAGCAATTCCCATATATATTGATTGCGCACCCGATTTACCGGAGGTTGTGCTGGCGCTGAAATCCAGCAGCCTACTTTCTTTTCCAGGGTTTGCTGCAAAGCCAAAGCCGCATCTGCCGCAATCGCATCTTCCTTGTGCTTGCATACCAGTTTAATCAGTCTTGTAAAAGGTGGATAGCCAAATTGCTTTCGCTTTTCTACCTCAAAATGATAGAACCCCGTATAATCATGCGCTTGTACCCATCCAATTATCGGATGATGTATTTGATTTACTTGAATTAATACTTTTCCGCCTCCTTCCTTTCTTCCCGCCCGGCCGCTCACCTGTTCCATCAATTGAAACGCTCTTTCATTTACTCGGAAATCGGCAAACTGCATTAACCCATCGGCATCGATAATACCTACCAAACTCACTTCATCAAAATGCAATCCCTTTACGACCATCTGAGTTCCAATTAAAATATCAACCTGATGCTGCTCAAATAATTTTATCAGCGTATCATGTTCATATTTCCCCTTTACCGAATCAAAATCCATTCGCGCGACGCTTGCTTCCGGAAAAAGTTCGTTTATTAGCTCCTCTACTTTTTCGGTACCAAAATTCTTTTTATTAAAATCGTGCATTCCGCATGCAGCACATATTTGCACCACCGGATATTGCGTACCACAATAATGGCAACTCAACTGATGCTTGAATTTATGATAGGTTAAACTAACATTACACTGATTACAGGTTGGTATCCACCCGCAAGTATTGCAAATCTGATAGGGTGAGTAGCCTCTTCTGTTTTGGAAAAGAATCAC
>CAMBUH010000034.1 GCA_945870985.1 Chitinophaga pinensis | reverse complement strand
AAATGTTTTAACTCATTTTTATTTTCCCATTACTTTAACAGATTACACCTTAGTTGTTTCGGTAAATTTTCCATTTTGCAGATAAAATATTTGATATTGTAGTCTTAAAATGCCTTTTTGTCCATACTAACAAATTTGTAACAGGGGTACTTTCTAATTTGTGCCTCCTTTTACCCTTGCAATTTGCGGATTGCAGGATAAACCAACATGACTGATGCCGAAATTTTTATCTCTTTTTTTGTGGTTACTGCTTTCGGTGTTTTTGTTTTCCTGCAAGAAAGTTGACATTAAATTTGGTGATCAGCTGTTGGATAACGACTATACCCAAATTATTAAGGTTGATTCGTTTAATGCAGATCTTACCACCATCCACTTAGATTCTTTTCCTACTTCCAGCACTGGCGTTTCCTTGATTGGCGGGTATGCTGATCCGTACTTTGGTAAAATTACCACCCAATGCTTCACGGAAATGGCTCCTCCTACATATATTGATTCCTTTGCCGGTACCACTTTTGATTCTATTTGCCTATTGATGGTTCCCAACAGAACTTTTTATGGGGATAGTTCTCTACCAATTACTTTGAATGTGCATCGGGTAAATCAAATTATCAATGGATATGAAGAAGATTTTAACCGGATTTTTAATAATCGTCAGTTTACAGTAGATCCAACTCCCTTGGGTAGCAAAACCGTGTACGTTCGGCCCCTGAGGAGAGATTCAATTAAAATTCGCCTGTCGGATAATTTGGGTCGGGAGTTTTTGAGCAAACTCAAGAATCCTAATGATAAAGACATGAGAACCCTGGATGCATTTGTTAAATACTTTAATGGCATACGTGTATCAGCCGGATCAAATTCCCAGTTTGCCTTTGGAGCA
Source organism: Chitinophaga pinensis (assembly GCA_945870985.1). Lineage (GTDB taxonomy): Bacteria > Bacteroidota > Bacteroidia > Chitinophagales > Chitinophagaceae > Sediminibacterium > Sediminibacterium pinensis_C. Next base: position 15,621 of record CAMBUH010000034.1, on the reverse strand, counting down.
AAGGATAGTCTGGTTATCAGAATGTATTACAAAAAGCCCGATCTATTTTTGCGCAGTTTAAACTTCGATATATCAATGGGTGCAAAAATCCACCATTACAATCAGATTAGTATAGATAGGTCCGGTACGGTTTTAAAAGACCTTGCGGCCAAAAAGGAACTGAACAGCAGCTTAACGGGCAATGCTGCTTATAGTTTCTACTTAGGTGGTGCCTTTGCGAAAGTTAGGTTCAATTCTATCCGCGATTTATTGAAGATTCCCAATTATACCAAAATTATCCGGGCAACCTTGGTGGTTAGGCCGCTGAAAGGTTCTTATAGTCCCAATTTTGCTTTGCCTCCGCTGGTAAGGTTGGCCTCAACAAACATTAATAACCAAATCGGGTTCGACCTTGCATTTTTTGCCAACGGATCTTCTAATCCCCAATTTGGAAGTCTTGAGGTGGATTATCTTTACGGTGAGAAAACGAGTTACGCCTATGATGTAACAAATTATATTGCCTTGATTGTAGGTGATCCATCTTTCAATGGTAACAATGGCTTATTAATGTTACCTCCCAGCCCTTTGATGGAAACCACTTTTAATAGGTTAGTTGTTGGTAATAAAGTGAATCCTTTAGGTAAAATTGAATTAGCAATTGTGTACGCCGCCGTAAAATAATATGAAGAAAATCATTCCGATATTGATGTGTTGTTGCATGGCAGTGAGTGGTTCACTCATAGAGGCCAAAGCACAAAATAATACCTCTCCCTACTCTTTAATTGGCATAGGGGACATTGAAAAAAGCAGTTTCGACCGTACTTCCGGGATGGGTCATGCCGGAGTAGCTTTATCTTCTAACCGATATATATATCAAGTTAACCCGGCTTCCTATGCTGCTCTTGATCAGCATTTTTTCCATTTTGAAGCCGCTGCTCGGTTTAAATATGTTTCCTATACCGGATCACCGGTAAGTGATTTTTCTGATAATAAATCCACCGACCTTCAGTTTAAGAAAGTTACCCTGGGAACTAAAATTACTCCCAGATGGGCAATTGGCTTGGGTTTAACTCCTTACAGTACGGTGAATTATTCTTTCGCCGGAGAAAAGCCCATTCAGGGAAGTAATTTATTTGCAGACGCATTTTATTCCGGAACCGGAAGTACCAACCAAGCTTTTATTACCAATAGCTTTGTGGTTAATAAAAACCTGAACATCGGGTTACAAACTTCTTATTTGTTTGGGCAGATTGAGGAAAAAGAATTCTTATCGGGTCAGCTTACCGATAGTGGGGTGGTAACTTCTCGGAATGTATCAGTTGGGCAAGCCAGATTTAAGTTGGGGGCACAGTACCAAGCCAAACTGAATAGGCTTTGGAATATTGCCGCTGGGGGAACGATATCTAATAAAACCGACTTACGAGCCAATTACAGTTTGCGGGCTGTTTCGGGAAATACAGTCTTGCTAGAAAATGAGTACTATAAAACTTCTTATTTCACTTTGCCTCTTTCTTATCAGGTAGGCGCTGCTGCCACCTTCCGTAATATGTTTACCTTAGCATTTGATTATCAGTACGACGGATGGCGTGAAACCAATTACAGCGGGGTGAGTTATATGTTAGATAACAGCCAGCGTTTTTCGGGGGGCTTCGAGTTTTCGAAAAAAGGTTCCTACATGAACCAGAGTTATGAGAAATACTTTTTGCAAACAGGACTTTTTTATACCGACTCCTATCTTCGCATTAACGGTATTCAGCTGAAAGATTATGGGTTAACCTTTGGCGCAGGTGCCGAATTATCACGCACTGCCCTTAGTAGTCTAGCTATTCAGGGAGCCATTGAATTGGGTGTTCGGGGAACTACCGAAAAAGGACTGATTCGCGAACGCTATTCCCAATTTACCCTTACTCTCTGCTACCGCGATTTCTGGTTCTCCCGAAAACTGAAGCGCTACGATTAGCCAAGAGCATTTTTCTTTATTTCTCATTCACCTTATCGGAATCACAATAATATTTTATCTTAGAAGGATGAAGTATTGTAAAATCATTTGCTTTCTACTCGCATTCCAAGTGGTAGTCGCAGTTTCTGCACAACCCATTCAACTAGTTCGAACTTCTGGCAAATTACCTTCCCTTTATTTTGGGTTGGGAGAAGATCGTTTGGGCGGAGCTAAAATGGGTTATCTGGATTCGGGCGTTTTATTGCGGGTGGTTGATTCGGCTAAAGATATGTACAAAGTTCAGCTATCAGCCTACCACAGTGCCTATATCGAAAAAAAATCAATTCAAACCGATTCGGCAGTCCGATTAAAAGATCAATATCTCACGGCCTCTTTTAGTGCAAAAGGAGATTCCCTGTTAGATTATGTGGGTATTGCCATGGAAGAACGCTTGCCCTATCAAAGCAGGATGCTAATCAATCCGTCGGTTATAGAAGTTGATATTTATGGGGTGCATAGCAATACCAACTGGATTACCCAACTCCGTTCTTTAAAAGAAGTGAAAAATGTATACTACCAACAGCTAGAAGATGATGTGGTTCGAGTTACCATCGAACTGGTGCATCGCCAACATTGGGGATACTCGATTGGATACAAGGGTAAGTTTCTGGTAGTGTCGGTAAAGCGCCAGCCAACAAAACTAGATATTCGCAAACTTACCATTGCTATTGATGCCGGCCATGGAGGTACCAATGGAGGAACAGGGGGTATCAAAACTTTTCAGTCCGAAAAAGATCTTACCCTCAAATATGCCAAGGAATTAGAAAAATTGTTACGCCGAAAAGGAGTAACCAATATCATCATGACGCGTGATTCTGATACAACCTTCGATAATAAAGATCGTATTCTCTTCTTAGAACAACAGCATCCCGACTTACTCATCAGCCTGCATTTTAATTCCAGTGCCAACCAACAGGTACGAGGGGTGAGCACTTATTATAAACACATTGGATTTCGGCCACTTACCCAGTTTGTGCTTACCCGAATGCTGGAGTTGAATTTAAATGAGTTTGGAAATATCGGTCACTTCAATTTTGCCCTCAATGCCCCAACTGATTTCCCCAACTGTTTGGTGGAAATTGCCTTCTTAAGTAATCAAGACGACGAACGCCGAATTGTTAATCCGGCGTTCAAAACCTCAGTGGCTCAAAAAATTTATACGGGTATCAACGACTGGCTCAAGTCGCTCAAATAGAAGAGGACTAGGGTTGAAGGTATCTTTCGAAGAATTCTAGGGTTCTAAGCATCTGATCCATTCTTTGGCGATTATTTCCTGTGCGGGTAATTTCGTGAGAAGCACCCGGATGGCGAACATATTCAACCGGCCGGCCCAATATCTTCAGACTGCGATAAAACATTTCACTTTGAATTACCCCGGTTCTTAAATCATTTTCTCCATGAAAAATAATGAGGGGCGTTTGCACATTCGCTACATAAGTTAGTGGCGATTCGCGATCAAGTACTTTTTTTACTGCAGGATCAAAAGCGTAACCCCCAAAATAATTCGGTACCAGTCGCCAAGCATTTCCTTCCCCCATAAAAGTGGTGAGTTCGAATACCCCACGTTGTGCACAGGCCGCTTTAAATCGCTGGTCGTGCCCTACTATCCATCCCACCAAGTACCCGGCATAGGAACCACCTGTAACGGCTAGCCGGCTGGTGTCGATATATCCCTCATCCGTTGCTTTTTCCAGTGCTGTAATTACATCCCGAGTAGGGCCGGTTCCCCAGTTGTTGATATTGGCTTGTAAAAATTTCGCACCATATCCACCCGAACCCCGGGGATTCGCATATACCACCACATAACCCCGCGCACAGTAATATTGAAATTCGTGCCACATCGAGTTTTCACCAGGTCCCCACATCGCACTGGGCCCTCCGTGTATATCTAGAATCGCAGCATATTTTTTCCCAGATTGAAATCCGATGGGTTTCATAATCCAATATTCAACCGTCATGCCCTCCTCGTTTACGAAGGTTCTTTTTTCTGGCAAACTCAATTGCTTGTTTGCTAGCCAACTGCTGTTGAGGGTGGAGAGTGTTTGTACATTTTTTCCCTCGGCATCACAGGTGATTATTTCGGAAGGGCTGGTAACATTGGTTTGCGAAAACAGTAGTTTCCCTTTGGATAAATCAAAACTGGCTACGCCGGCATCGGCGGGTGTTAGGGAAGTTATTTTTTTAGATGCGATGTCTACCTTATAAAGTGGAACACCCCCATTACTTTGGGCAGTAAAGAAAACTGATTTTTCATCGGCACTAAAAACAACAGCAGATTTATTTCTATCAAAGGGCAAATCAATTTTATCTTTTTCAGTTCCGTTAAAAGGCAATATAAAAAGTTCAGGCACATCTACAAATCCGGTTTTCCCTTTTTGTATAGCCACCCATTTTCCGGAGGGAGAAATTTTCGCGGATGTATAAGTTACTCCTTTTCCACTCAGCCAGGTTCTTAGTTGATTGCCGGCAGAGTCTGCCATAAAAACAGATGACTCCAAAGCCCTGTCGGGATGGAGGGTTGAATCCATGTTGCCGGTTATCAGCAATTGCTTTCCGTCTGGCGTAAAAATTACTGCAGTATAGCGGAAAAATCCATGGGTAATGGGCTTGGCGATTGCACCGGGGTTGGCATCTACTACAAACCAATGCGAGAAGTTCATTTCACCACTGGTAGCGGTTTCTTCCTGAAAATTGAGTTTATTAATTACTTTGGCTTTTTTGTCTTTCACATTATTATCTAGCCAGGCGCGAACTTCTGCCGTGGTTCCATCTGGATTGGGCTGAATGTCCGATGGGCTTGGGTTAACGTAAGCCGTAAATCCCGGTTTTTCCATAGGAAACGAGGGGCCTCTACCACCAGGGTTCAATTGTTCATCTTTTTGTAGGTCGGGAAAAGGCACCGATGCAGAAAATAAAAGTTGCTTGCCATTCGGGCTCCAAACCGGATTGCCAGCTCCATATTTCGATTGGGTAAGCTGTATAGATTCACCTCCATCCAGTCTTAGTAAAAACAACTGGGGTTTGCCATCCACCGGACGCACAAAAACCAATTGCTTTCCATCTGGACTAAAAGCGGGCTGAGCGGCTCCTTCTTTTCCGGTTAATACGCGATGCGTATAGGGAGCATTGAGCGATAACAGTACCAATTGATTCAGGTATTTATATTCCCCTTTATTATCCTTATCGGCTTCAATACTGTTGAGCACATATACTGCCATTTCTCCAGAGGGATGGGTTACCAGTTGGGTTACCTGCTTAACATTCAGCATATCGGTAACTTTTATTTTTTCTTTGGGAGATTGGGCTGTACCGGAGAAACCGTAGCAGAGCGCAAGTAGTAAAAGGGAAATGAAACGCATAAAAATCAATTTAAAGTAAACGTATAGTGTGGTGGGCTAATAATAGGTAATTTAATAACAAAAATCAGTTCATAGCGGCTGTTTTGTAATTTTAGTTTAAAATCTACTAAAATGAGTAATCTGGTACAAGAGTTCAACAGCTATCGCGAACGGATGAACGAAGTGATATTAGCTAAAGATAACCTGGTTTTAAAGCGTTTTTGGAATTTAGACACCCATACCTATGAATCCGGAGCCCTAGATGCCAAAACCAAGGAATTACTCGGTTTGGTTGCAAGCATGGTGCTTAGATGCGACGACTGTATCAGGTATCATCTGGGAAAAAGTAAGGAATGTGGAGTAAGTACAGCCGAGTTATACGAGGTGTTTGCTGTGGCTAATATTGTAGGGGGCAGTATAGTAATACCCCATACCCGCCGGGCTGCCGAATACTGGGAAGAATTGCAGGAGAATTCTGGGGAGGGACAATAATTATGCTTAAATTTGAATATTCATAATACTGTGTAACCTATTTAATTTTTGTAGTTATGTCTGAAGTAGAAGCACCGGTAAGTACTGCGTTAACAGCTAAAGATTTTGTAACTGATCAGGAAGTTCGTTGGTGTCCGGGATGTGGAGATTACTCCATCCTTGCTCAGGTTCAGAAAGTGATGCCTACAATAGGTATCCCCAGAGAAAATATTGTAATGGTGAGTGGTATCGGCTGCAGCAGTCGCTTCCCTTATTATATGAATACGTATGGCATGCACTCGATTCACGGAAGGGCTACTGCGGTTGCTAGTGGATTGAAAGCAGCGCGTCCAGACTTGAGTGTTTGGATAATTACCGGTGATGGAGATGCCCTTAGTATTGGAGGTAATCATACCATTCATCTGCTCCGCAGAAATTTTGATGTGAATGTACTATTGTTCAACAATCAGATATACGGATTAACGAAAGGACAATATTCTCCCACTTCCGAAGAGAATAAGGTTACCAAGAGTACACCTAACGGTAGTATTGATCATCCATTTAATCCAATTGCCCTGGTAATGGGTGCCGACGCAAGTTTTGTGGGTAGAACTATGGACAGAGATCCAAAGCACTTGCAATATATGCTTACCCGTGCTCAACAGCACAAGGGTTCTTCGTTTTTAGAAATTTATCAGAACTGTAATATTTTTAACGACGGTGCCTTTGAAATATTTACAGAAAAAGGTACCAAACCCGAGGAAACCCTTTTCCTTGAACAGGGAAAGCCTTTGTTGTTTGGCGCTGGTCAGCAAAAAGGAATCCGGTTAGATGGATTAAAACCAGTGGCAGTGGAAATAGGTAGTGAGTATGCAGCCGATGATTGCTGGGTTCATGATGAACGTGATTTTTATAAAGCGCAGATACTTTCTCGATTATTTGATAATCCTTCCAAAGAAGGCGGACATTTCCCTCGTCCTTTCGGTGTGTTCTACGAAACCGACCGGCCCTGTTACGAAGATGTAATGGCCAGCCAGATTGCCGACGTAATTGCATCCAAAGGAAAAGGCGACCTCAACAAGCTGCTCCGCGGCAGAGAAGTTTGGGAAATTGCCGAATCAGTTTAGCGTAAGTCAACAATACCCTGCCGAATGGCAAAGGTAACCAGACCAATACGCGAAGCTACTTTCAGTTTTTTCAGGAGGGCATCCCGATAGCCGTCGATGGTTCTTGGGCTCACAAACATTTCGCGGGCAATTTCTTTATATCCTTTGTCGGTACAAAGCCAGCTTAGAAATTCTTTTTCCCGGTCGGATAATGCTGCTGCCTGTTGGGCAGCTGCTGCGGTAATTTCTTCTTCGGTGGTTCTTTTACTCAGTAAATGAATGCAGGAGGCGGGGTTTACATAATAACCTTTTTGAAGAATTTGTTCAATTGCCTGTTGCAGTTCTTCTATGTTGGCATCTTTCTGAACATATCCGCAAATACCCAGTTGTAAGCACTTTTCTAGGTGATGCATTTCTGGCAACATGCTTACGATTAATATTTTCATTCCGGGATAGCGATGCAGTAAAAAGGCTGCTGTATCAAAGCCATTCATTTCGGGCATGTTAATATCCAGTATTACCAGATCGGGGAGAGATACCAATGGCATTGCTAGTTTCAACTCGGTTCCATTGCCCGCTTCCAGCACAATCTGATATCCTTGCCAGTTGGTTAAAAAAGCAGCTAAGGCCTTGCGGAAAATAATATGATCGTCTATTAGTGCCAGTTTTGCCATATTACTTGATTATGGCAGCAAAATCGTATCTATTGGCGAGGTTTGATGGCGTATTTGCAGAAGAAATTCATGAACGGTTACTACGCAAAAAAATCAGTACAAATACGCAGCGCAAGGCTAGTGGATGCGAGTACTTTTGGGATGTATCGAAGCAGAAATGAGCGGCTGCCAGATACGCAGTAGTCAATGGGTTTATCAACGGCGGCACAAGGCCGCCGTTGAAATTTTATGTATGGGCTTAGTTTTTGCAGTTATATTTAGGGATGCTACTTTCCATCCACCCCCAGAATCCACAGCCCCGCCACATCCAAACGGTAGTGGATTGTTTACAATCGGGAGGGGTAATCATTTATCCAACGGATACGATATACGGATTAGGTTGTGATATTTTTCAAACCAAAGCCATCGAACGAATTGCCCGAATTAAACAAGTTGATCCACAAAAAGCACAGCTTAGTTTTGTTTGCAGCAGTCTGAGCGATTTGAGTAACTATACCAAAAGTATTTCTACCCCCTTATACCGGATATTGAAGAATTATTTACCGGGTCCGTTCACCTTTATTCTGCCTGCAAGTAAACAGGTACCCAAAATATTGCACAGCAAAAAAAGTACCATCGGATTGCGGATTCCCAATCACCCGGTGGCACTAGGCATAGTAGAAGCATTATCGCATCCCATTTTATCTGCCTCACTACCAGGAGAATATGCCGAAGAACTCACTCAGCCAGCAGAAATCTATGAAAAATATCAAAAGCTGGTGGATATAGTAATTGATTCAGGTGCCGGGGGAATTATCCCTTCTACTATACTCGATTGCACCAGCGGAAGCTGTTCTGTAATTCGCCAAGGTGCGGGTGTTTGGGAAGACTAATCCCTTTTATTTACAGCGGTAATTTCATTTGAGCTGGAAGGATATTAAAACTTTTTCGATGCACTGGCGAGAGGCCTTGCTGTTCAATGGCGGCTCTATGGATAGCGGTTCCGTAGCCTTTGTTTTTATCAAAAGCATATGCCGGATATTTTGCATGCAATTGCAACATATATTCGTCTCGAAAAGTTTTTGCCAAAATACTGGCTGCTGCAATATTTGCCAGTTTGCCATCTCCTTTAATCATACAAACATGCGGGATAGAGGGGTAGGGCCTAAAGCGATTTCCATCTATCAGCAGCATTTCCGGTTGAATGGTTAAGCCGCCGATTGCCTTATGCATGGCCCGATAAGTTGCCTGAAGAATATTGATTCGGTCGATTTCGGCAGGAGATACCTGAGCTACCGACCAGGCAAGTGCGTTTCTGCAAATCACTTCTCGCAATACTTCCCTATTAGCTTTGGTTACCTGTTTGCTATCGTTCAGTAGGGGGTGATAGAAATGGTTGGGTAATATCACAGCAGCAGCAAATACCGGTCCGGCATAACATCCTCTGCCGGCCTCGTCTATGCCGGCTTCCAACAATTTTAACTGGTGTTGTACGGGTAACATAGCATAAATGTCATCATTCTACCGGATACGTACAAATTTCTCCCAACTCGCGATTTATTGAAGTGCCTCTCGATAATCTCATCCTCCCGCTGTAACTTTGTTGCTTAAAAAGTAGCAATATGCAGTTATCACAGCAATCCTCAAAATGGGTAATCTTATGGTTGAGAACCGGCATTGTGATGACGATTATTCAGATAGCCCTAGGTGGCATCACCCGATTAACCGGTAGTGGATTGTCGATTACCGAGTGGGAGGTAATTACAGGGGTTTTACCTCCCTTGAACCAAGAGCAATGGAACGAAGCTTTTCGCCAATATCAGCAAACCCCTCAGTTTCAGTTGATCAACTATCACTTTACCTTACCGGATTTTCAATTTATATTTTTTTGGGAATGGTTTCATCGATTATGGGCCCGGTTAATTGGGGTAGTATTTGCAGTAGGATTTATTTTATTATTGTCGGGCCGGCATTTTAAAAAAAGTATGGTGGGCCCGCTGGTGATTCTTTTTTTATTGGGAGCCTTGCAGGGCGCTGTGGGATGGATTATGGTAAAAAGCGGATTAAGCGGAGATGCTATTTATGTAAAGCCTACCCGATTAGCCCTTCATTTTGTTTTTGCATTGGGTTTATTATGCTATACCTGGTGGTTTACCCTGCAATTGCAATGGGGAACTGAGTCATTTACTAATAATAGTCGTTTGCGTAGCTGGGTGATCGGATTATTGGCTTTGCTGGTTGTGCAGCTGGCATTTGGTGCCTTAATGGCAGGGCATAAAGCCGCCACTGCAGCAGCTACTTGGCCTACGATCAATGGAGCTTGGTGGCCATTTACCGATAAGCAACTAGCATGGAAGGATGTGGTGAATAATCCCATTTTGATTCATTTTATCCATCGCCTGTTCGCCTATATTTTATTAATCGGTATAGTATGCTTCACCGTTCAGCTCTACAAGAATCCCTTATCCAAGCCGGTAGCATTTATTAAAAACTGGGCAGCTGTACTTGTTTTTATTCAGGTGTTGCTGGGGATTTTGTCTTTGTTTGCTAGCAAGGGAATTATACCCGGAAAATGGGGCTGGTTCGAATGGCTGGCTCAGATTCACCAGCTTACCGGAATGGCACTATTATTGCTGATGGTTAAGCTACTTTATCTCATCAGGCGGTTACCCGTTAACCAGTAACCAGGCATTTAAATTAGGGCGAATGTTTATCAAGAAAATTTTTTCGCTTATCTGGTTCGCCCTTCCGGTACAATTATTTTTATTGCATTTTCGCAAGCATCTAGAATTTTTGGTGATTTGGTATATTCTACTGGCTACTATTACCGGAAACTTGATGAATAAATTTGGTGCCAACTCCCTTTTTCTGGCACCCGAATATTATGGGCAGGTTAATTTTATCAGCACAGCCATTGTAGGATTTGCTCTTGGTATTTTTCTGATGAGCTGGAATATTACCACCTTTATTTTACATGCTCGCAGTGTGCGGTTTTTAGTAACAACTGCTCAGCCCTTTTTAAAATATTGTATTAATAATGCCATCATTCCACTCATTTTTTTGTGTGTTTATGTGTATGAGATGCGTAACTACGCCAGTAATAGTAATTTATTGTCTACCGGTTCTGTATGGAGTATGATTTTAGGTTTGTTGTTAGGGTGCACAGCTTCTATCGCAATCTCTTTTCTGTATTTTTTTGGAGCAGATAAAACGATTTATAAAAATTTAGCCACCACCATTCGGCAAACTAATCAGCAATACGAAAAGCTTTCAACCCACGCGTTGCTTCATTTAGAAAAGCCACTGATACCCGTTAATTGGTTTTTAACGGCGCGGCTTGGCTGGAGAAAGCCAAGAGATGTAAGGCACTACCCGGCAGCCTTTATTGAGTCTGTGTTACAACGGCATCATTTTTCGGCGGTAATTGCCATCGTTATAGCTTTTGTATTTCTGGTGCTGGTTGGGTTCAGTTCCGATGCCCGACTTTTTCAACTACCGGCCGCTGCCAGCATCATTTTATTCTTTTCATTGTTAACAGCTTTTGCTGCTGCCATCAGTATTTTTTTAAAGAATTGGAGTATCCCAGTTTTGGTGGTGTGTTATTTTGGATTGCAATGGCTATACCAGCATGATATTCTCAAAGTTCGAGATAAGGCGTATGGGGTAGACTACGCTGCCCAAAAAACATGGCCTGAATATTCCAGATTGGCTTTGCTGGCAATGGCAAATTCTGATTCTATTCAACTAGATAAGCAAGTGTATCTTACTCGCCTAGAAAAATGGAAAAGCCGTCAGCCGGAGGCAAAGCCCTTACTCTTTATAATTAATACTAGTGGGGGAGGTTCTCGCAGTGCCACTTTTACCATGCATGTGCTTCAACACCTCGACAGCATCACTTCGGGAAAATTATTGCCACATACTTTTTTAATTACGGGTGCTTCCGGGGGTATGCTAGGAGCCGCTTTTTTTCGGGAATTGTATTGGCAAAAACAACAGAAAATCATACCCAATCTTCAAGATCCGAAATGGAGTGAACTGATTGCAAAAGATTTGTTGAGCCCTTTATTTTCCTCCTTTATCACCCGCGATCTGATGGGGCCAGTTCAGCATTTTGTTTATAATGAAAAAAAATATCCCAAAGATAGGGGCTATGCATTCGAAAGAAAATTGAATGAAAACACGTTGGGAATGATGGATAAACCCCTTCGGGCCTATGCCGCTGCAGAAGATTCGGCCCTTATACCCACTATCTGGATGCATGCCGTAATTACCAAAGATGCCAGAAAACTATTAATCAGTAACGATCGCTTGCGTTTTTTGATGCGGTATCCTTCCGATAGCAATGCCATAACGCCTACAGAACCGGATGGGGTAGATTTTCAAACTTTACTGGCTCAGCAACAGGCACAATCTCTAGGCTTTTTGTCGGCCCTACGGATGAATGCCACTTTTCCGTATGTGTTGCCCAATGTTTGGTTGCCCACACGACCCGTAATTGATGTGATGGACGCGGGGTTACGGGATAATTTTGGACAAGAAACTGCACTTCGTTTTGTGCAAACTTTTCGAACCTGGTTGCAGGAAAATACTGCGGGAGTTGTAATGATACAAATCAGGGACAGAAGTTTAAATGATTGGGATAGCTCAGAAAATAATCAAACCCTGGGAAACATGTTGCTGGATCCGCTGATGACCTTGAATAAAAACTGGTATCGCATGCAGGATTTTTCTCAGCAATCTTCCCTTCACTACATGGCAGATGCCTATGGCCCTGGTTTTTCTCGTATTTCAATACAGTATCAGCCCACCCAAAAACAATCCGCAGTGGGGTTAAGCTTTCATTTAACGGAAGTGGATAAAAAAGATCTGGCGGCTGCGGTTACTTCGGAGGCCAATCAACAACAGTTTGCACAATTATTGAATTGGTTTAAGAATCAGTAGCCGGTTGAATCAGATCGAAACATTGGTTTAATAAAGTGATTTGAAATGTGGAAGCAGTTTCAGCTGGTTCTCCATCTATATGCAGGGGTGCCAATTTGGGGTTATGAATGGTGAGGGTAGGGGTTTGAAAGTATAAAATATTTTTATTCGACATTTGTTCTACCAATTCCTGCAGTTTATTATTTCCCCGAATCTGTTTTAATATGGCAAAGGGAAGCTTGGCCTTATTCATTTTCTGAACAATTACAATATCCAGTAATCCGTCCCTTATGCTGGCCTGCGGTGCAATGGTAACCTGATTGCCAAATTGATTGCTGTTGGCCACGGAAATAAAAAAAGCATCGGTGAAAAACGAAAACTGATTGATCACCACTTCAAATAAATAGGGCTGCGCCTTAAAAAATTGAACAATACTTTGTTGGGTATAGGTAATTAATCCTCGGCTGCTTGCCCGGGAAAATTCATGTGCCACCCGCGCATCTAACCCTACACCGCTGAGCATGCAGGAAAAGCGATTGTTAATGGTGAATGCATCTACTCGGCTGCTGGTACCTTCAAAAATTAGCGATAGGGCTGCCGATGGATGCTGGGGTATGCCGGCAGAACGCGCCAATCCATTACCCGAGCCTAGGGGAATAATTCCAAAACGAACGGGTAACTCTTTTAAAGCACCTACTACTTGATTAACTGTTCCGTCTCCTCCAATTAATAAAATATCAGTAAACCCCTGCTGCTGCACCAGATCTTTGATATCATCGTAATCTCCTGCAGCATTGGTAGGCAATAGTAAATAGGTAATTCCCCTCGATTCGGTTTCCCGCTCAATCATTTTCCTCACCTTATCTTTTTTTCGGGTTCCCGAAATAGGATTGATTAGATAAATGAATTTTCTTTCAAGCATGAAGCAACAATTGAAATGCCAATAAAAAATGCGTTCTGTTGATTACCAGCGAATCAGGGCACTGCCCCAGGTAAATCCACTTCCAAAAGCAGCCAAACAAACCAAATTGCCTTTTTCAATCATTCCTTTTTCCCAGGCTTCACACAAGGCAATGGGTACCGAGGCAGCAGTAGTATTTCCGTAATGTTGTATGTTGTTATATACCTGACTATCGGCAAGTTGTAATTTTTGCTGAACAAATTGACTGATGCGCAAATTGGCCTGATGGGGAATTAATAAATGGATGTCTGCCGGAGTAAGTCCATTTTTATCTAAGGCTTCCATGATTACTTCCGGAAATTTTACAACCGCTTTTTTAAATACAGATTGCCCATCCATGTAGGGATAATTCTGCGCTTCATCAATCATTTGGTGGCTCATAAACATTTGGCCAATTTCGGCTTGATCAAAGTGAGCATAATTTTTATCAGCCCAGTGATTCGCGTGGGTACCCGGATTATACATGGCCAGTAACTCTGCCGAATTGCCATCACTGTGCAGATGTGTACTAAGGATACCAGTACCGGGTTCATCGGTTGCCTGTAAAACAACCGCACCGGCCCCATCCCCAAAAATCACCGAAATATTTCTGCCACGGGTAGTAAAGTCGAGTCCGAAGGAATGTTTCTCACTTCCTACCACCAGAATATTTTTATACATGCCCGATTTAATAAACTGATCGGCCACGCTGAGTGCATATAAAAATCCACTGCATTGATTGCGTATATCCAATGCGCCTATTTCACGCATTTGCATGGCACGCTGCAGTAATACACCACAGCCCGGAAAATAATAATCGGGGGATAGGGTAGCAAAAATGATAAAATCAATATCCTGTGCCGTGGTACCCGCCCTTTCTATGGCTTGTAGCGCAGCCGCCACCCCCATGGTAGTGGTAGTTTCTTCTGTTCGATGGGCAAACCTTCTTTCATGAATACCCGTTCTCTCCTGAATCCAAGAATCAGAAGTATCCATGTATTTAATAAGATCGTTATTGGTAACCACCTGTTGAGGAAGATATTTCCCCACACCTGCTACAAATGTGCTGGGCATGTGCAATCGTTTTGGCGAAGATATAGAAGATTATGGATTAACAAATTCCTGCTGGGCTTAACGGTAATGAGCCGGTTGGAGTGGCAGTTTCATCACTTCCTGTAAAAATAGCCGGGTTTCTTTTTCAACACTTTGAATATCTTTCGATTGAATAGGAGATGCTAGCACATGATTGCCTGCTTCCGGAATTGCAACCGATTTTTTTAAATTTTCTGCAGTGCCCAATTGCCCCATCATTTTTTGTATGGCACTTACTTTTACTACAGGGTCTTGCTCTTTTTCGTTTTTATAGTAAAATAAACTGAGCACCGGCTGCTTAACTTGTTGAAAGGTAGTGGGAAGCATGGTAGTTTCTAATAGCTCTTCCAGTTGAACGGTGGCCTCTAGCCGGTAAGTGTGGTTCCAGAATTGATTATAAATGCTATCGTTTCTCGCCGCTGTATTCAGGTTGGATTTTTTTACTAGCCGGGCAATTTGTAATCCCCAGGGATCATTCAATAACCAGGCATTAGGATCATTGATTTCGATATTCGGAGAATACAATACCAACCCCGCAATTTCGGGGTAAGCAGCTGCCAGCTGCAGCGCGAGGGTGCCTCCCGTTGAGGTTCCCATCAGAATTACTTTCATGCCTAATTTTTTACCAATCGCATAAGCTTCTTTTCCAGTTTCCCATAACTCCTCTGCCGTAAAATGAAATAAGGCATCGGTTGTATCTATACCATGTTCGGCTAATCGAGCAAGGTATAAATTACAGCCAAATGCTTTGGCAATATTCCGGTGAACTGGGTTACCTTCTTCCTGACTGGCACTGAACCCATGCAGATACACAATCGCATATTCGGTGGTATTTTTTAGCGAATCATTGGCCCAAACAATGCGGGCTTCGTTGTCTTTTTTAACAGAATGCCGGCTTTCCATTCTGGCAACATAGCCCTCTAAAGCAGCTCCGCTATCGGTAAGATTGGGTAACAAATTGGTGAATACCGGCTTTGCTGGATGAGGACCTAAAAAATATATAGCGGCTAGTGCCACTAGAAGAACTACCAATATTTTAAGTAGGCGCATAATTTTTTTATAAATCTACCTATTTAATTGTAATTTTTATGCTGAAAGAAAATCAGTCTTATTTTCACTTACA
>CAMBUH010000033.1 GCA_945870985.1 Chitinophaga pinensis | reverse complement strand
CCCAATAAAAACATCCAGGTGCTGTTTGTAAATGCCAATATCAGCATACTAATCATCATTACCAGCGAAGAAAAAAATAAAACCATGGGTCGCCCATAGCGGTCAGACGATTTGCCGGCAATCAATCGTATGCCTAAAGAAGTAATGGTAAAGCAGGTAAAGAAAATCCCCTTGTTCATCATTCCCAAAGAAGCTGAAAAATCAGGTGCCAGGGTAATACAGGCTCCCATCGAAACACTGAGCAATAACAAAATGAGGGCAGGTTTTAGTGCAGACATTTCAATGATTTCGTGGCGGGGAATATAAAACAGTTTCCAGCGAAAAGGTTGAGGATTGGGCAGGGTTTCACGAATATTAAATAAAATGGCAACCGAACCAAGTGCCAAAGCTGCAGAAGCAATAAACATGCTATTGAAAGAATAGTGAACTACCAAATAACTGCCAATAATGGGGCCAATCGACGACCCCAATGTATATCCAATCGCCAGAGCCCCTAATGCTTCGCCTCTCCTAGATTCGTGCACCACATCTGCCCCATAGGCCGAAGTAGCCGTTGGCTTAAACCCGGTAGAAAAACCATGAAAGAAACGGAGTAATAAAAAGCCGGCAATGGTATGTAACATCGGATAAAGTAAACTGCATACCACACAAACGATTGACCCTACCATCATTACTGGCACACGCCCAACGGTATCTGTTAGTTTACCACTAAAGGGTCGGGATATCCCTGCCATTAATGTAAATAAGGCAATAATCCAGCCCTTGTAGTTTTCACCCCCCATCGCAGTTAAATAGGCGGGCAACTCCGGAATCATCATATTAAAACTGGCCGAAAACAATACATTGCTGAGTCACAATAAGGCAAATTGAAAGGTGAAATACCGGTGAGTGGCTGCAGCGGGTGAATCCATGCGAAAAAAAGAATGAATAAAGGGCCAATTTACAACAATCTCTTGGTTACCCTCCACTCCCATA
Source organism: Chitinophaga pinensis (assembly GCA_945870985.1). Lineage (GTDB taxonomy): Bacteria > Bacteroidota > Bacteroidia > Chitinophagales > Chitinophagaceae > Sediminibacterium > Sediminibacterium pinensis_C. The sequence continues at coordinate 15,807 of CAMBUH010000033.1, read as the reverse complement.
TACTGCCAAAGAATGGCTCACAAAATTGTTTTGGCACGAATTTATCCCTTCTCCTATCTTTGCAAATGGCAACAAGAATTTCTCCCTCCCGCACGAACCCCATTTCTTCCCGAATACAGGGGGAAGGTTTAACCTACGATGATGTATTACTGGTGCCCGCCTTCAGCGAAGTGCTTCCCCGTGATGTAGATATTCGTACCCACCTAACCAAAAACATTGTACTTAACATTCCTATGTTATCTGCCGCTATGGATACGGTTACCGAAGCCGGATTAGCCATTGCCCTGGCCCGTGAGGGTGGATTGGGTATTCTCCATAAAAATATGAGCATCGAACGCCAGGCCGAACAGGTGCGCAAAGTGAAGCGAAGTGAAAGTGGTATGATAATAGACCCCATTACCCTGCTGGTGGATGCTACTATTGGGGATGCACTTTACTTAATGAAAGAAAACAAAATTGGCGGAATTCCTGTAGTGGATAACAAATTTCACCTCGTAGGTATTTTAACCAATCGCGATCTGCGATTTGAGCACGATAAGAAAAGAAAAGTGTCGGAGGTAATGACGCGGGAAAACCTGATTACAGCTCCTGAGGGCACCGATTTAAAAAAGGCAGAAAAAATTCTGCGTCAATATAAAATTGAAAAATTGCCGGTAGTAAATAAACAAGGGAAGCTAATAGGTCTAATTACTTACCGCGATATTCTCCAGCTGCGCAACTTTCCGCATGCAGGAAAAGATTCCCTAGGAAGATTACTGGTAGGCGCAGCACTCGGCATTACGAACGACCTGATGGATCGTGCTTCTGCACTGCAGCAAGTTGGGGTAGATGTGGTAACACTAGATAGTGCGCATGGACATTCGCAGGGTGTTATAACTGCACTCAAACTGTTGCGCAAAAATTTTAAGCAGCTGAATATTATTGCCGGCAATGTTGCCACAGCAGCCGGAGCCAAAGCCCTGGCCGATGCAGGGGCAGATTGTGTAAAAGTAGGAATTGGGCCGGGTTCCATTTGTACCACCCGTATTGTAGCCGGTGCCGGTATGCCACAATTGACCGCCATTTTAGAAACTGCCGCCGCACTAAAAGGAAAAAATATTCCCATTATTGCCGACGGAGGAATTCGCTATACCGGGGATCTGGTAAAAGCCTTGGCAGCAGGGGCTCAGGTGGTTATGATGGGTAGCGTATTTGCCGGTGTTGAGGAAAGCCCCGGTGAAACCATTATTTACGACGGAAGAAAATTTAAACAATACCGCGGCATGGGAAGTTTAGGCGCCATGAGTCAGGGCAGCGGCGACCGGTATTTTCAGGATGTGGAAGATGATATCAAAAAATTTGTACCGGAAGGTATTGAAGGCAGAGTGGCTTATAAGGGATCCCTTTCAGAAATCGTTTATCAATATGTGGGAGGTTTACGGGCAGGGATGGGGTATTGTGGGGCAAAAAATATTCCGGCACTGCAGCAGGCTAAATTTGTAAAAATCACCAATGCGGGAATGAAGGAAAGCCATGCCCACGACATTGATATTACAAAGGAAGCACCGAATTACAGCAAAAAATAAGCGGCAGGATTATAAGCGGATACCATCATTAACTTTCCGTTAATCGTTCTGCTTTATCTTTATAGCCAATCATTACGAAATTTCACTCCGTGAATACTATTACCCGTTGGGCACTTACCCTGTTAGCAGGTTTTCTGTTGATTGCAGCCTGGCCCGTTTCCAGCCTCACACTGCTTATTTTTGTTGCCTGGATACCCTTACTCGTGCTGGCTGCACTTCCGTTAAAAAAAACCACATTCTTCTGGCATATTTTCATTGCCATGTTAATCTGGAATACCGGCACCACCTGGTGGATATGGAATTCTACCGATGTGGGCACCATCGCTGCCATTACGGCGAATAGTTTATTGATGTGCATACCTTGGCTGGGTTACCGGACTTTCTTAAAAAAATATGGCAACCGGATCGGCTATTGTGCCCTCTTATTTTTTTGGATGTCGTTCGAATATATTCACCTCAACTGGCAAATCAGTTGGCCATGGTTAAGTTTAGGAAATGTATTTTCCCTTCATCCCAACTGGGTGCAATGGTATGAATACACCGGTATTGGCGGAGGCACTTTGTTGATTGTAGCAACTAATATTTTTTTGTATGAATGCATGCTGAAAATCAGAAAGCCTGCTGCTGAAAGGAAACTTACTAAACCCGTGATTGCGCTTACTACGCTGGCAATATTTGTTATAGGATTTGCTATGTATTACCAAAACCGTGCTGCTACTAAGCCTGATCAAACCCTGGAAGTGGTTATAGTGCAGCCCAATATCAATCCCTATGCAAAATTCACCACCGATTCAATGGCTGCCCAGATAGAAAGGTTGGTTTCACTTTCACGGCAGCAGCTAGATAGCAATACCCGATTACTAGTTTGGCCCGAAACCGCCATGAGCGCGGGTGATTGGCAAGAAAATACCCGCAACAATTCGCTTTACCAGCCAGTTTTTGCATTACTCGCCCAATATCCCAAGGTTTCTCTACTAAGCGGCATTGAATTATTTGTTCCATATGGTGCAGAAAAAAGAACTAATAGTGCCCGGTCAGACGGAAGAGGGGGCTATTATGATGCCATGAATGCAGCCATGATGGTAAATGCCAATACTACCCCTCAATATTATTATAAAAGTAAATTGGTGCCCGGCGTTGAAACCCTGCCAGATTTTCTTCAGGTAATGGCACCGCTGTTTGAACAATTTGGTGGCACATCGGGCGGCTATGGCAAATCAGCCAGTTCTGCAGTATTTCCCACTGCCGAAGGAGGAGGACAAATAGCACCCATTATTTGTTATGAAAGTATCTATGGAGAATATGTGGGTACTTATGTAAAAAAAGGAGCCAACCTGTTGGCAATTATTACCAATGATGGTTGGTGGGGCAATACACCAGGGCATAAGCAACACCTGAGCTTTGCCCGCCTGAGAGCCATTGAAACCAGAAAATGGATTGTACGCTCAGCCAATACCGGCATTTCGGCCATCATAAATGATCGGGGTGAAATAGTAGATACCCGACCCTGGGATACCATGGCCGCGATCAAATTTTCTGTGCCACTCAACAAGCAATCTACGGTATACGTTGCTTTAGGAGATTTTTTATACAAACTAACATTAAATCTGGGCATTCTCACTCTTTGCTGGCATTTATGGCACTGGCTGAAACAACGCTTACAAAAAAAATGATTACCCATCACACCATACTTTACCAGGGCACGCAGCTTCATTATCGTAAAATAGGTGTGGGCGCTGCAACCCTTTTAATCCATGGATTTGGAGAAGATGGCAATGTTTTCAATCAGGCGATAAAGCATCTGCCAGAACAGGGTACGCTGTTGATTCCTGACCTGCCCGGTTCTGGTGAATCCGAAGCTTGGCCAGCTGCCGAACCCAGTCTGAATGATTTTGCGCTGGCTTTGGATGCCATACTGGAAAAAGAGGGAATTGAAAAATGCAGCGTGATGGGGCATAGCATGGGAGGCTATATCTCCTTGGCATTTGCAGAAAAATTTCCCGAGAAAATGATAGCGCTGTCACTACTGCATTCCACTGCTTATGCCGATAGTGCGGAAAGAATACAAAAAAGAAAGCAGGCCATTGATTTTATTAAGCGGGAAGGGGCGGCGGCTTTTTTACGTATTTCCCTGCCCGGGCTTTTTGCTCCGGCATTTCGCGAACAAGGAAAAGCAGCAATAGATGCACTGCTAACCTCCATGAAACAAGTAAGCGGAACCACCTTAATACAGTATTACCGGGCAATGATGCAACGACCCGACAGAAGTAATTTATTGAAGGCTGCACCCTATCCAGTTATGTTTATTATTGGCCAGGAAGATGAAATAGTACAACCAGCAGATTCCCTGCAACTAGCTGATATCACTGCAAATGCTTATATTCATGTACTGGACAATGTCGGGCACATGAGCATGCTAGAAGCACCGGAAGCTTTTACCCATCTCTTGGTCGAATTTATGCAGCTTTAATAATAGCTTATGAACAAGGGCATTTTTTTGGCAGTAATGCTCCTTTGTGCAACACCGGTTTTCTGCAGACATGTGGCTGGGGGAGAACTAATGTATACCTATATCGGAGTAGGCAGCCCAACTGCCTCCGGAAAACCTACTGCCAATTATAGAGTTACCCTGCGCCTTTTTAGAGATTGTGCATCAAGCGGTCCGCAACTGGAGGCAGAACAGGTTACCGTTGGTATTTATGCAAATAATGTAATAGTAAAATCCCTGCCTTTGAATTTGCAAGGGGCGGTTGAAAGAATAAGTTTAAATACAGGTAACTTCCCCTGTCTCTCGGGGCAGGTGAGTGTATGCTATGAAGTTGCCCTATATACTGCCGATGTTAACCTGGAAGTGAATGCAGAAGGGTATTTTCTGGCAAGATTTGGTTGCTGCAGGGTAGACCGAATCAGTAATTTGGCAGCAGCTACCAATGTTGGCTCAAATTATGTAACTCGAATTCCTGGAACCAATGCTTTACCCACAGGAACCAATAATAGTCCCCAGTTTTTAATTCGCGACACTGCGTTGGTTTGTGCCAATAAAAAATTCACGCTCAACTTTGGCGCTTTCGATTCAGATGAAGATCAGTTAACGTACTCATTTTGCGAAGCCTTTAATTCCGGAAATGGCAATAATGACAGTCAACCACCCGGTAATTTGGTTCCTATGCCCCTTCCTTATCTCTTTCCTTATAGCGGAACCAATCCGCTAGGAAGAACCGTAACCATCAATTCTTCTACCGGCATTATAAGTGGAATTGCGCCACCCGAAGGCTCCTATGTGGTAAATGTTTGTATTTACGAATCGAGAAATGGAAAAATCATTTCTGAACACCGAAAAGATTTTATTTTAAAAGTGCAAAACTGCGAATTAATTGAAGCAGACCTTCCGGATAAAATTATTCAGTGTAAAGACTTCACCGTTCACTTCGAAAATGGATCCTCTTCTTCCGCCATTACATCTTATCAATGGAATATGGGCGACAAGGCGCAAACTACATTCAACACTTCTACCGTAGATTTTACGTATGCCGATACCGGAAGATATATGGCTCGATTAAATATTGCCGGGCCAAAAGGCTGTTTAGGGGAAGATAGTACAATCGTTCTTGTGTATCCTGGCTTTATCCCTCAATTTTCTATGCGCGGAAATTGTTATAGCAATCCGGTTTTCTTTACAGATAAAACCACCTCCCGATACGGAATAGTCAACTTTTGGAAATGGAACTTTGGTGATGATACAACCGAAGCGGATACAGCAATTATTAAAAATCCCAGCTACACCTATGCTGCACCTTCTAACAAATCTATTCGACTGGTAACCGGAGATAATAGGGGTTGTATCGATTCACTGGAACTAGTTTTTCCTTTGGCCGATAAACCCACCTTACAACTGCCTTTTAAAGATACCCTGATATGCAGTATCGACACCCTTCGGCTCAGCATATTAAATTCCGGAACATTTCAATGGACACCCACCACCCGAATGTTAAATCCGAATACTGATAGTCCACTCGTGTTCCCCCTAAAAACAACCCAATACCGGGTTACCTTAACAGATAATGGCTGCACAAATACAGACAGTGTGCTGGTTCGGGTACTTGATTTTATTAAAGTGTATGCCGGCAAAGACACTACCATTTGCGCCGGAGACCCGGTTCAGTTAAACATACAAACCGAAGCCTTGAATTTTTTATGGAAATCGAGCTCTGGGGAAATCGTATCCCCCGTTAAAAATCCAATTGTTCAACCCCAAAAAACTACCCAGTATTTTATAACAGCCAATTTGGGGAAATGTGAAGATAAAGATACCGTTCAGGTAAAAATAGTTCCTTACCCGATAGCGAATGCAGGTAGGGACACCATCGTTTGCTTTGGAGAAAAGATACAACTGAAGGGCAAAGTTACCGGAAGTAAGTATCTATGGTCCCCCTCCGGCACTTTAAGTAATCCGGCCATTCTGCAACCATTTGCTGTAACCTATACTTCTACTTACTATGTTTTAAGTGTTTCGGACACGTTGGGTTGTAAAAAAACGGTAAGAGATACTGTGCTGGTAACGGTTGCCCTCCCGGTAAAAGCTTTCGCCGGAAACGATACGGCTATTTTGGTGAATCAACCCCTGCAACTTTCTGCCACCGGAGGAACTTTGTATAGTTGGAGTCCGGAATTTGGATTAAGTAATCCAGCCATTGCCAATCCAATAGCATTAATTCAAGACCCGATAGATTCTATCCGCTACCGCGTTAAAGTAAGTGTTCCCGGCGGCTGCAGTGCCTCGGATGATATCTTAGTAAAAATATTCAATACCGGCCCCGATATATTCATTCCCTCGGCATTTACCCCCAATCAAGACGGGCTGAATGATATCCTCAAACCCTTTCCGGTGGGTATTCAGCAGTTTTTATATTTCACCGTGTATAACAGGTGGGGCCAGGTTATGTATACTAGTAAGGAAATAAACAAAGGATGGGATGGAAAATTTCGGGGATTACCGCAGCCTTCCGGAACCTATGTATTTTCAGCAGAAGGCATCGACTATCTGGGCAAACGAATCCTTAAAAAGGGAACCACCGTATTAATCCGTTAAAATCTTGCTTAAATAAAAAGATTTAGGCAGCGCCTGCAGGATTGTAATTATCTTCACAAGTAGATTAAATTTGGGCTTTCTATATCTTATTCAAAAACATGAGAAATTGGTTTTTATTTTTTGTGTGTCTGTTCCAGGTAGCTCCAACTATGGCTGCTCACCTGAAGGGAGGATGGATACAGTACAAATACATTGGGCCAGGTGCTGCCGCTAACACTTCACGCTACGAAGTAACCGTTAGGCAATACCTGGATTGCGGATCAACCGCCGGACAGCGAGATACCGCCGTTTATTTAGGGGTATTCAATTCCAAAACCGGTGCACAGGTAGACAATCATACAATTTTCAAATCTGGCACAGACAATCCAAATAAAACTACTTTCAGTCCCTGTATTGCTTCTCCGCCCAAGGTTTGTTATTTGATAGACTATTACACCAAACAAATAGATTTACCCAATAATCCGGATGGATATACGCTAACGGTTCAACGCTGCTGTCGCATCGCAGGCATTGTGAATGTGGCGGGGAATTCCAATGCTATTGGGGTAAGTTATACCAATACCATTCCGGGTATAATTAATGGGGTAGATTATTCAAACAATAACAGTCCGGTGTTTGCACAAAAAGATACGGCCATTATCTGTTTTAATAGCCCCTTTACCTTCGACTTTGGCGCAACCGACGCAGATGGAGATCAGATTACCTATAGCTTTTGCAACGGCTTAATCGGGGGCAATGCCGGCGGAACCAACGGAGCACAGCCGAATCCTCCATCCGGACCACCCTATGCATCGGTACCCTATTCTACTTCTTTTCCTGGCATCTCCCCAATGGGCTCCAACGTTACCATTGACCCTGTTACCGGAACCATTTCTGGTATTGCACCTGGGATAACCGGCCAATATGTAATAGCCGTTTGTGCCAATGAATACAGAAATGGGGTTTTGATAGGGGTTACCAAAAAAGAAATTCATGTTACCGTTGCCAATTGCAATATTTCCGCGGCTGAGTTGAAACCTTCATACATCACCTGTAACGGTACTACCCTCAGTTTTCAAAACTTATCGAGCAACAGCACCATCACTTCTTATTTCTGGGATTTTGGGGTTCCGGGAATTACTACGGATACCTCCACTTCCCCTACCCCAACCTACGACTTTTTAAATAGCGGTAAAGATAGCGGAACCTATACCGTGAAGCTGGTGGTGGCATCCTCTTCCGGATGTAAAGACTCAGCCACTACCCTCGTTAAAGTGTATCCATTACTGAAACCCGACTTCAATATTGCAGGAACCTGCTTTATTAATCCCTTTACTTTTAAAGATGTTTCATCCAGTAAGTATGGAACAATTGTTTACCGCAAGTGGGATTTTGGCGATGTGAATTCAATTGCAGATACTTCTAGGGTTATAGATACCGCCTGGACCTACACCTCCCCAGGCACTGTTCAAATAAAACTGAAGGTTACCAACTCCTATGGCTGTTCCGACTCACTAATAAAAACGTTCGCCATTTTAGACAAACCCTTGCTGAATCTGCCCTTTAAAGACACCCTGATTTGTAGTATTGATACCCTGCCTCTAATTGCAAACATAACAGGGGGTGTAATCAGTTGGTCGCCCACTTCGGGGCCCAATCAAAATAGAATTTTATTTTCCAATACTGCCAATCCATTAGTATATCCCAGAGATACTACCCGCTATGTAGTTAGCGTAAACGATAATGGTTGCATCAACCGCGATACCGTGGTCGTGAACGTATTACAATTTATAAGTGTAGAAGCAGGCAAGGATACTACCATTTGCAAAACAGACCCTGTACGTTTAGCTACCATAAGTGAGGCATTGAGTTACCTATGGACTTCTTCTTCTGGAGAAGTGGTGGATCCCATAAAGAATCCTATTGTGCAGCCCTTGGTTAATACCTCTTATTATGTGTTGGCTAACTTGGGTAAATGTCAGGCCAAAGACAGTGTGCGGGTGAAAGTAGTTCCCTATCCGTATGCGTATGTTGGGGAGGATACCACCATTTGTTTTGGCAATCGGGTAAAATTAAGTGCCATCGCATCGGGAAGTTATTTCTCTTGGTCACCTACGGTAAGTCTGATTAACGAAAGAACCCTTTCTCCCCTGGCCGGACCTTCCGATACAACGATGTACATTCTTACTATATCGGATACAACCGGATGCCCCAAAGCGGTGAATGATACCATTATCATCAATGTACTTCCTCCCATAAATGCCTATGCGGGAAGAGATACCACCATTGTTCCGGGCCTTCCTTATCAATTGCAGGCAAGTGGAGGAACACGCTATTTTTGGTCTCCTTCCACAGGGTTGAGTGCAGTAAACATTGCTAACCCGGTAGCTATCCTAAGTTCTGGCATTGATTCGATTATTTATCGGGTAGCGGTAATTGTTGGGCCCTGTGTTAAAAACGATTTTGTTACCATACGGGTATCACAAGTTGGCCCAGACATTTTAGTGCCTTCGGGTTTTACGCCCAATGGAGATGGCAAGAATGATCTGGCCCGACCGGCAACCCCCGGCATCGCTCAACTTAAATATTTCACCATCTTCAATCGATTAGGAGAACCAGTGTTTACCACTTCTACTATTGGTGAGGGATGGAATGGAATGTTCAAAGGAAAAGCACAGGCAGCCGGCACCTATGTTTACCAGGCAGAAGGGGTAGATTATGAAGGAATCACTATTTTCCGAAAAGGAACCATAGTACTGATTCGATAAGTTATACGTGCCTGCAAATAGCCAAACAGAAACCTTACTTTTGCGGGAACCTACTCGTGTTATGGAAAAAATTATTGTAATAACCGGTGCCAGTTCCGGGTTTGGAAAAGCTACCGCCGAAATGTTTGCTGCTGCCGGATGGAATTGCATCATTACCGCCAGAAGAGCTGCATTAATTGAAGAACTGGCCGCAGAATTGATGAGCCGTTATCCAGTGAAGGTATTACCCCTTGTTTTTGATGTACAAGACAAACAAGCCGTATTTAATCATTTTGGTCAATTACCCGAAGAATGGAAAGCAATTGATATATTGGTAAACAATGCCGGACTTGCTTTAGGTAGAGAACCCTTTGATGTGGCCGATATGGATGATTGGGATACGATGATTGATACCAATGTAAAAGGACTACTCTACGTTACCCGCGCCATTTTACCCTATATGCAAGCTCGCCAGCGTGGGCATATTATCAATATCGGATCAACCGCCGGTGTGGAAGTATATAAAGATGGTAATGCCTATTGTGCAAGCAAGCATGCAGTTGCCGCCATTAGTAAAGCTATGCGGATAGATTTATTACCGAGCAAAATAAAAGTAACCGTGGTGCATCCCGGAGCAGCAGAAACCGAATTCTCTACGGTTCGCTTTAAAGGAAATGCACAAAAAGCAGCGGCTGTTTACGATGGATACCAAGCACTGCAGGCAAAAGATGTTGCAGATATTATTTATTACGCCGCTACCCTGCCCGAACATGTATGCATCAATGAACTAGTAGTAACCTGTTTGGCACAGGCCAATTCATTTTATTTGCATAAATAATTCGATTATTTAGTCAGATAACTGGCAGATAGCTGCAACAGCGTTTGCTCAAACGTTTGCAATAACTCGAGCACAATATCTGCCGTAGGTTGTATAGCATGTATCTGAGCACTTACTTGTCCAATTTCTAATTCCCCTTCTTCCAAATTTCCTTCAAACATTCCCAATTTTGCGCGGGCTCTACCCAATAATTGCTGGAGTTCTTCTTTATTGGCCCCCTTGTTCTCTGCTTCCTGAACCTGATAAAAAAATGGATTCTTTAATAGCCGAACCGGAGCTAGTTTTTTAAGCATTAGTTGCGTGCCTCCCTCGGGTGCATCTATTACGGCTTGCTTAAATGCAGCATGCGAACTGGCTTCGGGGGTGCAAACAAATCGGGTACCTACCTGAACACCCTCAGCCCCCAAGGCAAAAGCCGCCAACATCTGCTGTCCGCTTGCAATGCCGCCGGCAGCAATAACGGGTATAGTAACCGACTCGCGAACGATGGGCGTAAGCACCAGTGAAGTGGTTTCTTCCCTACCATTGTGGCCTCCTGCTTCAAAACCTTCCGCAACCACCGCATCGCATCCGGCCATTGCTGCTTTGCGGGCAAAATGGCTGCTGCTAACAACATGCACCACTTTTATTCCATGAGATTGTAAGGTTGATGTATATAAGGCCGGATTGCCCGCACTGGTAAATACTATGGGTACTTTTTCACGAATGATAATTTCCAGCAAAGCAGGAACATCCGGATACATCAGTGGGATATTTACTCCGAACGGTTGAGATGTAGCTGCCCGGCATTTTCGGATATGTTCTTCTAAAACAGCAGGGTACATACTTCCCGCCCCTATCAATCCCAACCCTCCTGCATTGCTTACTGCCGAAGCCAACTGCCAACCACTGGCCCAAACCATTCCGCCCTGTATAATAGGATACCGAATATTGAATAAACGAACTACCCGATTATCAGTAAATGTTAGCATATACCTAAAGGATAAGTGTGATTAGCCAAAATCAATTTCAGTATTGTCTCCGATATTTAAACTTCGGCTCAGGCCCTTTACCGAAGCATCACTCCCAATCAACGAATTGTCGAGCACTACTTCAAATAAATGGGTATAAGAGCCAATAATACTATCGCGCACAATAGAATGTTGGATATGGGTATTTGCCCCGATGGCTACATGCGGACCAATAATTGAATGAGAAATTTCACATCCCGGCGCTATACTAACGGGAGGAATGATGATGGTATGAGGATAGTTATGTGTTTCGCTGGTATTACCGCCAAACTTTTTTAACAGGGTTGCATTGCTATCGAGCAAACTCTCTTTTTTGCCACAATCGAACCAGTTTTTTACTTTAAAAGCCTGAAATTTAGCACCCCGCTGAATCATGCAATCTATTGCATCGGTAAGATGATACACCCCCGCTTCGGCTGTATTATTTGTAAAAAGATGTTGAAGACATTCAAATAGAATATCAGACTCTTTTATCTTATATAAACCCACCAAAGCTATATTGCTTTTAGGTATAGAAGGCTTTTCAACCACCTGCTCTACAAAACCCGCTTCGCTGATAGTTGCTACGCCAAAATGCCGGGGATCATCTACCTTTTTAATGCCCAACATGCTGTAAGGACTGTTGATCACCTCCTGAATATCATATTCGCAAATAGTATCTCCCAGCACCACAAACACTTCGTCGCCGGCAACAATATTGCGAGTTAATTCAATGGCATGCCCCGTTCCCTGCCGCTCGTTTTGATATACAAAATGAGCTTTTAAATCGGGATAGGTTTGCGATACATAATCTTTAATCTTATCTCCCAGATAACCCACAATAAAAATAAACTCGGTAATACCTGCCTCCTGTAACTGATCTACAATAAAACTAAGAATGGTTTTACCGGCTATGGGAATAAGCGCCTTGGGCTGTGTATATGTGTGGGGACGAAGTTTGGTTCCTGCACCGGCTACGGGGATGATTGCTTTCATATCGGAACTTTCGTTTAAATAGGGAGGTAAATTACCCCCTTATTTGGGTGTGCGAAAAACAAATTCAGGAGAGCGAAAATAGGGAAAACCGAGCAGGTATCCATTTTTATTGAGTGAATTATACATTTCCCCCATTTATGTACTTGTTTTCCACGATTCAGAAAATAAAAGAAGGGAAAACGCAGAACGCACTGCCGCTGCGTATCTTTGCAAAAAATAAACCATGGCCAGAGATACGGTAGTGTTTGATCTAATTCGGAAAGAGCTGGAAAGACAAAGACACGGCATTGAATTAATTGCATCTGAAAATTTTACCAGTCTGCAAGTGATGCAGGCAATGGGCAGTGTAATGACGAATAAATATGCCGAAGGATACCCCGGCAAAAGATATTATGCAGGTTGTGAAATTGTAGATCAAACAGAACAACTGGCCATTGATCGTTTAAAACAAGTATTCAACATCGAATACGCGAACGTACAACCGCACAGCGGTGCCCAGGCAAATGCTGCCGTTGCTTTAGCAGTGCTGAAAGCCGGTGACCCCACTCTAGGGCTAGACCTTAGCATGGGAGGTCACCTAACACACGGTGCTGCGGTAAATTACAGCGGTAAATTATATCAGCCCCATTTTTATGGCGTTACCCGCGAAGAAGGATTAATTGATTATGAAATGATGGCCGAGCAGGCAAAAAAACACCGCCCCAAATTAATCTTTTGCGGTGCCAGTGCGTATAGTCGTGATTGGGACTATGCCCGGGTTCGCCAAATTGCCGATGAAGTAGGAGCCCTGGTTATGGCCGATATTGCGCATCCTGCCGGATTGATTGCCAAAAAACTTTTAAAAGATCCATTCGATCATTGCCATATAGTTACCTCAACCACCCATAAAACATTGCGTGGGCCCCGTGGAGGAATTATCATGATGCGAAAAGATTTTGAAAATCCTTTCGGATTAACAGATGTTAAAGGCAATATTCGCATGATGAGTAATTTGCTGGATATGGCCGTATTTCCTGGCACACAGGGCGGCCCTCTGGAACATGTGATTGCTGCTAAAGCGGTGGCCTTCGGTGAAATATTAAGTGATGAATTTACCCAATACGCCGGCCAAGTTGTAAAAAATGCACAAGCCATGGCAGCTGCATTAACTAATTTGGGGTATCAGATTATCAGTGGCGGAACCGATAATCACTTAGTGCTGATTGACTTAAGAAACAAAAATATCAGTGGCAAAAAAGCAGAACAGGCACTGGTACTGGCTGATATTACTGCGAATAAAAACATGGTTCCCTTCGACGATAAAAGTGCATTCGTAACTTCCGGTATCCGACTGGGCGTTCCGGCAGTAACAACCCGGGGCATGAAAGAAAACGATATGCAATTTGTTGTAAACTGTATCGATAAAATATTAATGAATGCCGATGATACCAGCATAATCAACGCGGTAAAGAAGGAAGTGAATTCATTTATGACTCAATTCGTTTTGTATCCTGAAATGGATGCATAAGTGAAACAAAAGCTGAGTTCAACAGATAAGTACAATTTAACATAATGTGTTATATGAAATTTATGGGTCAATAGGAGTATTGACTATTACAACTCTAACATTTTCTAATATAGTTAAACATTATAATTTTATTCATATGTTATTTTAAATTCTTACATAAGAATGGCCTAGATAAGATACGAGTTAAAAGTTTAAATTTTAAGTGTATGATAATTAGCTAGTTAAGAATAAAACGAATTTTTTTAATTGTAATAACTTTCAACATTCATTGACTAAATTTTCTTGAAAATATAATTGGCTTTTAATTTTTTCTTATATTTGAAAAAAAAACTCATGAAAGGTATATTAAAAAAAACGAATTTCTTTTTCTTGTTTGTTTTGTTTTCTGGTTGTTATCCTGATGATATCATAATTCCCTATAGTTTCCCAACCACACAAACATCATCAGCTACTGAATTTGTTTGTTCGAGAGAATATTATAATGCTCATGATTTTACTAGTGGGAGAAGATTGTGGAATACTCAAGAAAAAACATCTAATGATGGAAGAACCAAAATTGTAATTAATACATACTTTGCAAACACCCATACGATCAACCAAATTCAAGAGGGAAAAAATGCTAATCATCTTAGTGTTTCTGTAGATCCAGATGAGGTATTAGTTGGAGGTGGATCGTCTGTATTTCTTTATAATGATGGTGTTTTTAATTGGTCGCGTATGATGGATGTTACTGGAGATCGTTATTATGCCTTTTGGTGGGATATGTCTCGATGGGATAATGTTCAAGCATTTATATCATCATCTTATCCTGTTGATGATAATTCTTTTAGTACTTGGGCTGCAGATTCAAAAGGTAGTTATTCAGTTGTAGAAGAGTATAAACACCATTTAAGAGTAACAGCTGTAGGAATGAAAGTTTTTTACGATGGACAATTAATTCCTAGTGCTAGCTTAAAAGCAAATATGGATATTTCAAGTAAGGAAAATAGTTTGGGTTTCGGGAATACCAACGCACAAAGTATAGGATTATATCCAATTGTGTCTAAATGGGTTCCACTTGCAGTTGGGGTAAAGACTTGCTGGACAGAAGACGGAGATGGATGGTTTATATCTCGAATCGCTATAGAAGAAGATAATTCAAAACAAGAAGGTTGTATAGCTGAAGGAGGCTTGGTACGTGAACAATATACTGAAAAAACTTCTAAAGCAACAAGTAAACTATATTGTTTGTCTTTAAGAAATATAAATCCAAATGACAATTCAAAGCCGCTGTTTAAACATACTTTTACTAAAATGTTTACTGGAAATGGTCAAAATCCAAATAATGGTAATGGTCTAATACAAAGATTTAGGGCTAGTCCAACTGCTTTTTCTGAATTGGTTATATCTGTATTTGGCGGAACAGCCACCTTTAATAACGGTCAACAGCTCGCAATTTGTAATTTATCACCCTTAAGCATGGGTGATTGTTGGCCAGCTGCAGCTGAACTTGTCACTAAATATAGATTTCCAGGTCTTAACAGCTATAATCCAACTTTTAAGACTGTTCCTGATTTAAGTCTTCTTGAGATTACACCAAACTAGAATAAGCTGATTTCACCAGTTTAGTGCAATTTTTGAAAGAAAAAGGCAAAAAAGCTTTTACGGGCTTTTATGACTTTTGAACGAGTTCTACAACCTTTATATTACTGTGGAAAAAAATTACACTCAACTCAATTTGGTACAAAGGTATCAGCCTCAAGCATTTATTAAAGCAGGAATAAAGCAAAAACCGATTGCTCATAAAATTGGGGTTCATCCCTCTACAATAAGTAGAGACCTGGCCCGAAATACTGCCAAAAGGGGTAAAACAGCTAGAGAATATATAGCTGATAATGCCCAGTGTACAACTGGGCAAAGGCACCACAATAAGCCGAAGGTGGTCGAATTCTATACCCCGAGGAATTATTCATAATAGGGTATAGATTGAAAAACGGCCCAAAATTGTTCAGAAAAGAAGTCGTCCCGGTGATATTGAAGTAGATTTTATGATGGGCGTGAACCATAAAGGACCATTGATGGTTATGACAGACAGGGCAACACTCAATACCATCCTTC
>CAMBUH010000032.1 GCA_945870985.1 Chitinophaga pinensis | reverse complement strand
AGTTTCTAGAAAATCTTCCTGTGTTTCGCCCGGAAATCCAACAATCACATCTACCCCAATGGCAGCATGGGGCATGGTTTTTTTTATCAGCGCAACTTTTTCTGCATACAATTCGCTCCGGTATCTTCGGCGCATAGCGGCCAGTGTTTTGTTACTGCCACTTTGCAGGGGAATATGAAAATGCGGCATAAAACTCGATCCCGCTGCCACCGTTTCAATAATTTCGGAGGTAAGTAAATTCGGTTCAATAGATGATATCCGATACCGGGGCACGGCTTGTTGTTGTTCGAGGGCGGAAACCAATTGCGTAAAATTTTCGGCACGTTCCCCTTGCGCATTCAACCCAAAATCTCCCAGATTTACCCCTGTTAATACGATTTCCTTCACACCATTTTTTGCGAGGGTTTCTGTTTGTTTTAGCACTTCCGTTATGGTATTGCTGCGGCTCTTTCCCCGGGCAAGTGGAATGGTACAAAATGTACAGGAGTAATCACATCCGTCCTGTACCTTTAAAAAACTTCTGGTACGGTCGCTCAACGATACTGCTGCATGAAAATCTTGCACCGTTTCGATATCGCAACTGCAAATTTTGGCTGTTCCGGTTCGGGTAAGATTTTTCAGGTGGGAGGTAAGGTTAAATTTTTCCGCTGCCCCTAAAACCAGATCTACCCCCTGAATACCGGCAATTTCTTGGGGTTTCAATTGGGCATAACAACCGGTAATCACCACAAAGCTTTCGGGAGCCTGCCGGCGTATGCGGCGAACCAGCTGTCGGCATTCTTTATCTGCATTATCGGTTACCGAACAAGTATTAATTACATAAATGTCGGCTTCCTCCTCAAAGGGGCGTTTTACAAAACCTTCCAGCTCAACCATACGGGCAAGGGAGGAGGTTTCTGAATAGTTCAGTTTACATCCCAAGGTATGAAAGGCAATGGTAGGATTGTTTTCCATGAGGCGCAAAGATAGGGTAGTTTAAAAAAACACACTTTCCCAACTGGCCCTATACCCTAATATTCTATTAAAAATCATATAAACACGGCTCTCATTTCTAAATTTAGTATTAATAAGGTATGTTTGCGGGTACGTTTTAAACACCTAAACTATGCAGTTTAACAAGATCAACAATATTGTCGGCTGGGCCGTTTGCCTGATCGCCTGTACCGTGTATATCATGACCGCTGAAGCGGGAGGCAGTTTTTGGGATTGCGGCGAGTTCGTGAGCAGTTGCTTTAAACTTCAAATTCCCCACCCACCTGGGGCACCTTTATTTGTGTTGTTGGGCCGCCTGTTTATCATTGTTTTTGGCGATAATCCCCTTACCGCCGCCCGTGCAGTTAATATTATGAGCGCACTAGCCAGTGGTTTTACGATTCTGTTTTTGTTCTGGACCATTACCCATTTTGCCCGCAGAATAGCCGGAGTTAAAGTGGTAGATGTGCTCAGCAATGCTCAAATATGGACCATCATGGGTGCCGGACTAGTAGGTGCCCTTGCTTATACATTCAGCGATTCTTTCTGGTATAGTGCTGTGGAGGGTGAGGTATATGCCCTTTCTTCCTTCTTTACCGCCATCGTATTCTGGTCGATCCTTAAATGGGAAGCCCATGCTGATGAGCCGGGCGCAGACAAATGGATTGTATTTATTTTCTTCCTGATGGGATTGTCGATAGGGGTTCACTTGCTTAATTTGCTTACCGTTCCGGCGATTGTGATGGTATTTTTTTTCCGTCGCCGTCAAAACTTTGATTACGCAACCCTGCGCAAATGGTTCTTTCGTTTAACGATTATCGGAGGTGCAATTGGAATGATTGGCGGATTGGTAATGGCCTCCTCCGATGCCTCTGAACAAGTGCCGATGGATGGAACGATGGTAGCATTGATTTTATTCGGTACCCTAATTGCAATTAGTTTGTTATTTGCATTTGAAAAGCTTTATCCCAATCAGAAAGAAGTGTATGGTGGAACTTATATCTTTTTCCTGCTTTCCTGCGTAATATTAGGGTTTACCCTTTTTGTGGTAATTCCGTATTCTATAAAAGGTGCCGGATATTTCGACCGCATTTTTGTGAATAGTTTCGGTTTGCCTTTCTTCGTAGGGTTTGCATTTTTCTTTTTGTTGTTGGCCGTTGGTATCCGCTTTGGTCTCGTTTGGGCGGCTAAAAAAGGTTGGCATTATCTAACCCTGGGATTGTGGAGCGTTACCTTCCTGCTGGTTGGGTATAGTGCCTATGTAACTACTTTGTTGCGCAGTAATGCCGACCCTTCTGTGGATATGTATAATGTAGATAATCCCATCAGCTTGGTGGGGTACTTAGGAAGGGAACAATATGGCGATTTTCCGCTGGTATACGGACAAAAATTCACTGCTCGTCCCTACGATCTTAAAAGTACCGGTATGCGGTATCAAAAGTCTGGTGATAAATACATCGAAATTGGTGAAGACAAAAAGTATGTTTACATGCCGGAAGATAAAATGGTATTTCCCCGGGTTTGGGATGCCAGTAACGACCAATACCATGCCGATTATTATGCGCAAGTGTTGGGAATAGGCCAAAACAAAGACGGCACTTATGATGGTTCACCCAACCAGGGGGATAACCTGAAATTCTTTGCCTCATATCAGATTTACTTTATGTATTTCCGCTACTTCATGTGGAATTTTTCGGGCAAGCAAAACGATAATCAAGGCTTTTTTGCAGCTAACCTCCGCGATGGTAACTGGATAACGGGTATTCCCATTTTAGATAACCTGATGTATGGTGATCAAAGTAAAATGCCGGATAGCCTGAAAAATAATAAAGCCAATAATAAGTTATTCTTATTGCCCTTTATTTTAGGCTTAATTGGTTTATTCTATCAGTATAGAAAACATAAAGCAGATGGCTGGATTAATATCTTATTATTTTTCTTTACCGGTTTTGCCATCATACTCTATTTGAATCAGGCCGGTAATCAGCCCAGAGAGCGAGATTATGCCTATGTGGGTAGTTTCTATGCTTTTGCCATCTGGATTGGTTTGGGTGTGATGCAGGTGAAAGAATGGCTCTCTTTTAAATTATCCTCCGGTTTTGCAGCTACGCTTGCAACCGTAATTTGTTTACTGGCAGTACCCGCACTAATGGCTCAGCAAGAATGGGACGATCACGATCGTAGTCAGAAAAAATTGCCAGGCGATTTGGCCCGCGATTATCTGGAAAGTTGTGCCCCCAATGCCATCCTGTTTACGTATGGCGATAACGATACCTACCCACTTTGGTATGCCCAAGAAGTAGAGGGCGTAAGGCCGGATATCCGCGTAATTAACTTTAGCTTATTGGGTATCGACTGGTATATTAATCAACTTCGCTATAAAGTAAATCAGAGCAACCCCATTGATGTGATTTGGAGTAAGGAGCAAATTGAAGGCTCTAAGCGGGATTATGTGTTTTATAACCCAGTTCCCTCCATACCAGAAGATCAATACTACGACCTGAAAGACATGATGAAGAATTATGTGGGAAGTGATGAAAAAGAAAAAATGGTAGAAGGTCGTGGTGAAGGATATTTTAATACTTTCCCTGTTCGTAAAATGGCTATTCCCGTTAACCTAGAAACAGTTCGAAAAAATGGAACGGTTTCTGATCGGGATAGCGTGTTGAGTGAAGTAAGATTTGAAATCCCTAAAAATGGATTGGCTAAAAATGATCTGGCATTGCTTAACATCATTGCAGCTAATGAATGGAAGCGGCCGATTTATTTTACCAATCCGGGTTCCGATTTAGGATTGAGTGCCTACATCCGCCGTGATGGACTTACCTATCGGTTGGTACCTGTAAAAAACAGCGATATCAATACCAATTGGACACAGGATAAGCTGATGAATAAATTTGTATTTGGTAATGCCGATAAAAAGGGCGTTTATTTTGATGAAGAAAACAGACGTCATCTGGGTTCACTCCGGTCAACCTATGCAGATTTGGCACTTAGCTTATCGGCAGAAGGTAGATACGAGGAGGCGAAAGCGGCCCTTCAAAAAGCAGATAAAATGCTGAATGAATCGAACTTCCCGTATGGACTTGCCAACCGATACAATATGCACAACCGAAATTCGCTGGTCTTTATGCAGGCTTGTGTTCAGGCGGGCGATACAGCATTAGCAAAAAAAGTAGGGGATGCAGTGAAAAAAGATCTGCGCCAACAAATAGCCTATTACCAATCACTCAAGGGTAGTAAGGCTGAATTTATGCAACAAGAGGCGTATATGGCAGAAGAATTGGCAAATCGTTTAGAACAAATGGATAACCCAGCATCTAACCGGATCGAAATTCCTGGCAAATTGATGAAGCCGGCGGATAGTGTAAACAAGTAGTTGCTTCTTATAATTAAGTAATTAATAACAGCCTGTAAATCACAGGCTGTTATTTTTTGCAACTATTCAGCCCTTATCTGTGTTATCTTTACATACCATTTAGTTTGCTTTTCATGAAGTCGGTACGATTTTTTCAATATACCCCCCCTAATGCCTCTCAATCAACCTTTGAGCAGCTGTTAAATATTTTCATGCAACTGCTCACCTATACCAATGGAGATGCTTCGGAAGCATTGAACTGGTTGAATGAGTTGGACAGGCAATATAAGCTCACCAACGATGCCTATGGGATGGGCGATTTTATTGAAGACCTGAAAGAAAACGGATACCTGCAAGAAAATCCTCAAAATGGCGATCTGCGGATTACCGGAAAATCGGAGCAAACCATTCGCAAGAAAAGTTTGGAAGAAATTTTCGGTAAGCTAAAAAAGAGCAAAACGGGCAATCATGCTACCCGAAAGCCCGGGCAGGGAGACGAGCCCAGTGCCGATAACCGACCCTATCAGTTTGGCGACACCATCGAGCAAATTGATTTTACCGATAGTATCCGAAATGCGCAAATAAATAGGGGAGTAGAGGCTTTCTCTATGCAGGAAGATGATTTGCAAATTCGTGAGCAAGATTTTGCCACCCAAACTTCTACGGTATTAATGATTGATATTTCGCATTCGATGATTTTATATGGGGAAGATCGGATAACTCCTGCTAAAAAAGTGGCGATGGCATTGAGTGAACTGATTACTACCCGTTACCCGAAAGATACCTTAGACATTGTTGTTTTTGGCAATGATGCCTGGAGCATTGAAATAAAAGATTTACCCTATTTACAGGTAGGTCCCTATCATACCAACACCGTTGCCGGATTAGAATTGGCTATGGATATCCTTCGCAGGAGAAAAAACACCAATAAGCAGATTTTTATGATAACGGATGGCAAGCCTACCTGCTTAAAAATCGGCGGCAAATATTATAAAAACAGTTTTGGTTTAGATCGCAAAGTAGTGAATCGCTGTATTAACCTGGCAGCACAGTGTAAGAAACTGAAAATACCCATCACCACTTTTATGATTGCCTCCGACCCTTATTTGCAATCCTTTGTGCAGGAGTTTACCGAAACCAATCAGGGGAAAGCCTTTTTCGCATCTCTCGACAAATTAGGCGCTTTCATTTTTAAAGATTTTGAAAGCGGCAAACGTAAAACAGTCTATTAAACTATTGCCGGTTAGTCCGGCATTGAAATGTAAGTAAGCTATATGAATCACTCAAAGATAAAAACCCTCGGTCAATTAAAAGCCTCTGGATACCTGAGTAAATCGGTTAAACAGGAATTAAGAGATAATTTAATAGGCTTTATCCAGCGCAAAGAAAATCCTTTCTCCGGCATATTGGGGTATGAAGATACCGTGATACCGGATACGGAGCGGGCCCTACTGAGCCGGCATAATATATTGTTTCTTGGGCTGCGTGGGCAGGCAAAAACCCGCATGGCACGCCAGATGGTGGAATTGTTAGATGAATATGTGCCCATAGTTGCCGGAAGTGAAATAAACGATGATCCCCTTCATCCCCTTAGCCGTTTTGCCAAAGATCAGATTGCCGAACATGGCGATGAAACCCCCATTCAGTGGATTCATCGGGAAGAAAGATATGGCGAAAAATTAGCTACGCCGGATGTGAGTGTAGCTGATTTGATTGGTGATATTGATCCCATTAAAGCTGCCAATATGAAGCTCAGCTTTGCGGATGAAAAAGTAATTCACTACGGTATCATTCCTCGTAGTAACCGAGGCATTTTTGTGATCAACGAACTTCCTGATTTACAAGCACGGATACAGGTGGCACTGTTTAATATTTTACAGGAAGGGGATATTCAAATACGAGGTTTTAAAATTCGGATGCCACTCGATATCTTGTTTGTGTTTACCGCTAATCCGGAAGATTATACCAACCGAGGTAGTATCGTTACCCCTTTAAAAGACAGAATCGAAAGCCAAATTCTAACCCACTATCCAAAAGATATTGAAACCTCATTAGCCATTACTGAACAGGAAGCCCATTTATTACCCGAACAAATCGGAAGGGTTACCATCAGTGATTTGGTAAAGCGATTGGTAGAGCAGGTTGCTTTTGAAGCAAGATCGCACGAATATGTTGATAAGAAGAGCGGGGTAAGTGCCCGACTTACGATTGCAGCTTTCGAGAATATGGTAAGTGCTGCAGAGCGAAGAGCCATTATACACCAGCAAGAAAATACCCAGGTATGGATCAGTGATTTGGCGGGCATTATTCCTGCGATTACTGGCAAAATCGAATTGTTATATGAGGGAGAGCAAGAAGGTCCCTATCAGGTAGCACTTCATTTGTTGGATAAAGCCATCCGAACCATTTTTCTACAGTATTTTCCGAATCCGGAAGTAACCAAGAAGAAAAGAAGTACGGGAAAAAAATCGGCAGACGAAAAGCAACCAGAAAATCCTTACCAAACCATCATTCGTTGGTTTGATGCCGGCAATCAACTGGATATACCAGTGGATATTTCCGACGAGAAAAAGATACAGCAATTGTATCAGGTAGAAGGCTTGTATGGAATGGTAAAAAAACAGTTTCCTACCATGAATGAACGTGAGTCGGCGCTGTTGATGGAATTTATTTTATATGGACTGTCTGTTTATTCTGTAATCAGCAAAAAAATGAATGACGGTCGTATTACTTTTAATGATCTGATGGGCAGCATGATGAACCTGGGAAACCTGAATCTGGGGGATGAAGAAGACTTTTTTCCGGAGGAAGATCGCTGATAATGATTAGAGAATTTTTTTCAACAAATCAATGGTATAATCGATTTCTTCTTTTTGGTTGTGTTTAGAGAAAGAGAATCGAACCGTTACCCGATCATCGTTGAATTGGCGGAGTGCCTCAATCACATGCGATCCTTTGCTGGCACCACTGCTGCAAGCACTGCCCCCACTGGCACAAACCTGGTGGATGTCCATATTAAACAACAACATTTCTGATTTATCCGTTTTTGGGAAGGAAGCACTGAGTACTGCATACAAGCTATTTCCCGAAGGATCTCCATTAAATCCGGTTTCGGGTATTTCTTGTAACAGTTTGTCCATCATATATTGCTTCAAGCTGGCAATGTAGGCGGTGTGATCACTATAATTTTCATGTGCCAGTTCCAAGGCGCGGGCAAAGCCTACAATGCCATATACATTTTCCGTTCCGGCACGCATATTCCTTTCCTGACTTCCCCCATGAATAAAGGGATGGATTTTTACCCGATCGCTGATGTATAACAAACCCACTCCTTTAGGGCCGTGAAATTTATGTGCGGCTCCGGTAATAAAATGTACCGGTGTTTCTTGTAAATTGAAGGGATAATGCCCAACGGTTTGAACCGTGTCGCTGTGAAAAATCGCGCCATATTGCTCGCATAATGCACCTACTGTTTGCAGGTTCAGCAGATTGCCTATTTCGTTATTGGCATGCATCAGGGTTACCAAACATTTTCCTGTTTTATCCTTTAGCAATTGTTCAAGATGTGCAAGATTGATATGACCATCTGGCAGCAGTTCAACATACTCTAAATCTATTTGGCCGGTATGATGTAAAAACTCGATGGTATGCAGGGTAGCATGGTGTTCGATGCGTGAACTGATAATTCGGGTACACCCCAAATCTCTTATGGCTGCGAGAATGGCCGTGTTACTGCTTTCGGTACCTCCGCTGGTAAAGAATATTTCGGAATTGCGGGCTCCGAGTAAACTGGCAACCGATTTCCGGGCTTTTTCAATGGCCATGCGGCTTTCCCGGCCATAGCTGTAAATGGAGGAGGGATTACCAAAATGCGAAGTAAAATAAGGCATCATGGTTTCCAGCACCTGCGGATCCAGCGGGGTAGTAGCAGCATTATCAAGGTATATTCTCTCCATCTTCGTAAAGTTACAAAACCTTCTAAAAGGGTTATCCCATCTTTTTAGAAGATTCATTGATGTCTTGCATTATTTTGAGCGCAATATTCGATGCGGACGACTCCAGATTGCTTTCGGAATAAATTCGGATAATCGGTTCCGTATTGCTGCTGCGCAAATGTACCCAGTCTGTTTCAAAATCAATTTTTAATCCATCCACCGTATTTACTGGATAATTTTTATATTTCTCTTGTAAATCTTTAAAAATTGCTTGCAAGTCTAGCCCTTCTTTCAACTCAATTTTATTTTTGCTCATGAAATAATTCGGGTAGGTATTTCTGAGTTGTTGGATTGTTTTTTTCTCGCGAGCAAGATGACTTAAAAAAAGTGCAATACCTATCAGTGCATCTCGTCCGTAATGGAAGTCGGGAACTATGATGCCACCATTTCCTTCCCCTCCGATAACTGCTTCATTGGCCTTCATGGTTTCAACCACATTCACTTCTCCCACTGCACTGGCAAAATAGTTTCCGCCATGGCGGAGGGTTACGTCTTTTAAAGCGCGGGTACTGGATAAATTGCTTACGGTGTTTCCTTTTTTCCGGCCTAATATATAATCCGCTACTGCCACTAGTGTATATTCTTCCCCAAAAAAGCTACCATCCTCGCAAACAAAGCAAAGTCGGTCCACATCAGGATCAACTGCAATACCCAGATTAGCCCCCTTGGATTTAACTGCCCTGGATAGTTCAGTTAAGTTTTCGGGAAGTGGTTCCGGGTTGTGAGAAAATTTTCCAGTTACTTCTCCATTCAGCAGGGTAATATTTTCCGGGGCAATACCCAACGCCTCCAATAAGGGGGGAACGGATAGGGCACCGGTGCTGTTGATTACATCTACCACAATAGCAAAATTGGCGGCTTGTATAGCTGCTTTATCTACTAGGGGATATTGCAAAATCGCTTCAATATGTTCCTGAATGGCGGTAGTATGTGTTGTAATCTCTCCCAGCTCGTCTACCGGGGCAAATTGATAGGCATCAGCACTGGCAATTGCTAAAACGGAGGCTCCGTCGGCGGCACTGATAAATTCTCCTCGGTGATTGAGCAATTTAAGGGCATTCCATTCGCGGGGGTTATGGCTGGCAGTGATGATGATTCCTCCACCTGCTTGCTGCTGAACAACCATTATTTCAACGGTAGGGGTGGTGCTTAAGCCAACATTGATAACATCAATCCCAAGGGCAGCAAGTGTTTGCATCACCAATTGTTGCACCATTTCGCCACTGATACGGCCATCTCTACCAACCACTATTCGTTTGGCAGATCCCTGTTGCAGCAGCCAGGTTCCAAAAGCAGCCGAAAAGCGAACCACATCCAGCGGACTAAGGGATATACCTGGGGTTCCACCAATGGTTCCCCGAATGCCGGAAATACTCTTAATCAATGCCATATATCAGTATATTAAATGCGTGCAAAGGTAATTCAATTTTTTTTGTGAGGGAAGGGTGTACTTTTGCACTCTATGGTAACCGACAACTGGTTTAAGGATTGGTTTAATTCAGATTATTATCATTTACTATATAAACATAGAGATGAGCTGGAGGCGGAGGGCTTTATCAGAAAGCTAATCGCCCATTTACAACCCGCTGCCGGCTCCCGTATGGTGGATGTAGCCTGCGGTAAGGGCCGACACAGTAAGGTTTTATGTGATTTAGGATTTGATGTAACCGGAATTGATCTTTCGGCTGCTTCTATACAGGCTGCCTTGGAAGAGGAGAACGAACACCTGCATTTTTATCAGCACGATATGCGCATGCCATTTTGGATTAATTATTTTGATTATGCGTTTAATTTTTTTACCAGTTTCGGATATTTCCGTACTCGTAGGGAACATGATAATGCCATCCGTTCATTGGCCGGCAGTTTGAAAAAAGGGGGAAAATTGGTAATTGATTATATCAATGTAGCTAAAGCCGCCCGTGAATTGCCGCAGACCTTTCTGCAAGAAGAGTCATCGAATCAGATCACCTTTCAAATTGCTAAATGGCAGGATGAACATCATTTTTACAAGCAAATTCAAATTAAAGATGCTTCCGGGGGTTCACTGCGGCATTTGTTTACCGAAAAAGTAGCCAAATTCTCCTTACACGACTTTTCGGATATGCTGGCATATAGTGGTTTGCAGATTCAGGAAATTTTTGGAGATTACCAATTGAATCCTTTCGATGGGCAACAATCCGACCGGGTGATTTTAATAGCAACTAAACAGTGATTGTGTTCCCTTATACAGTTCGGAATACCTCATTGGGCAACCCAATACTTACCCCTATATTTACACTATGTTTTTAAAGGGAGCGCCCATATACTGCTTGTTATTGGCAGCACCGGAGTGGTTTATTCGGGCCGATAGAAAATTATTTGCCCTAATAAATCAGCAACTTTCTCATCCTTTTCTGGATGCCATCTTTCCTTGGTGGCGTGAGACGATTACCTGGACGCCTCTCTATCTGTTTCTCTTGATATTTGTAATTGCCAATGCCAAAAAAAGCAGTTTACCCTGGATCATTATGGCAGTGATAACTATTTTGCTCAGCGATCAAATCAGCAGTTCAATAATTAAACCCATTTTTGGCCGATTGCGCCCCTGCAACGAACCGGAGTTAGCAGGTTCGGTACGATTATTATTAGATGGTTGTGGTGCGGGTTATAGTTTTACTTCCTCCCATGCTACCAATCATTTTGCCATCGCTATTTTTCTAATGATAACTTTACAAAACTGGTTAAATGGCTATGGCTGGGTGTTTTTGCTATGGGCCGGTACCGTAGCATATGGACAAGTTTATGTGGGCGTTCATTATCCGCTGGATATAATTGGTGGTGCATTGCTGGGTTCAGGTATTGGATTTTTCACCGCCCGATTTTATACACAACGCTTAGGTGGTTTACCCTTTTTAAATAGCAACCCTAATGATTAATCGATCAACTTTTCATTGGCTGCTTTTCATTTGCTTTCTGGGATGGCTTGCCGGATTCTTTGCAGTTCCCTTAATGGATATCGATGCCAGTCAATACGCCAGTATCAGTAGAGAAATGCTAGAACGGAAAAGTTTTTTACAGGTATTTGATGTTGGGAAAGATTATCTGGATAAACCTCCTTTGCTTTTTTGGTTTTCGTCTTTTTCTATGTGGTTATTTGGGGTAAGTACTTGGGCATTTCGCTTGCCCTCTCTTTTATTTGCTATATTATCGGTGGTGGCTACCTATCAATTGGCACGCTTGTATTACAATCAGCAAATAGCCCGGTTAAGTGCTATCGTATTGGCTTCCTCCCAGGCACTTTTTTTAGTTACCCATGATGTACGTTGTGATACCATGTTGATGGGATGGGTAACCCTTAGCCTCTGGCAACTAGCTGATTGGTATCAAAGCAATCGAAAGGGATCCTTATTCATCGCCACCATCGCCATTGCAGGTGGCATGCTTACCAAGGGCCCCATTGCATTGTTGGTACCTGCTTTTGCATTTGCCCCACATTTTGTTTTGCGAAGGGAATGGAAACCCTTTTTTAAAGTTGAATATATTCTCGTGATAGTAGGCGTGGGATTACTACTAATTCCTATGTGCATAGGACTGTATCAGCAATACGATTTGCAGCCCGGTAAGTTAATTAATGGAATACCTATACAATCGGGATTGCGATTTTATTTCTGGACGCAGAGTTTCGGCAGATTTACCGGAGAAAATTTTTTCCATGAAATGAGCTATTTCAGTTTCCTATTCGAAAATATGCTATGGAGTTTTCTTCCCTGGATACTGTTATTTTCTGCCGGGCTTATTTGGCGAGTGTACTTGTTGATTGTATATCGGGGTAAAATCAACTCGGCACAGGAATGGATTGCCCCGGGAGGTTTTATTGTAACCTATTTGGTATTATCAAGAAGCCAATATCAATTGCCCCATTACATTTTTGTAGTTTTCCCATTGGCTGCTATTGTAACTGCACATTTTTTATTTCAATTATTGCAAGCAGAAGCCTATAAAAAAATCAGTCGGTTCTTTACCGTTTTTCAGGCTATTTTGTTGGCTGTTATGTGGGTAGTGCTGATAGCCTTACTTTTTTGGGCATTCCCAACTCTACCAGTTTGGGTAAATGTACTTTCGGTAATAGGAGGGGTGGTGTATATGGTTTTTATTTTTCGGTTACGCAAAACCCCCTTTGTAGTAATTCTGGCAGTTTATACCACTGTTGGGGTAAATATTTTTTTAAGCACTGCTTTTTATACGAATGTGCTCAAATACCAAATGGGCAATGATGCTGCTGCATTTATTAATCAGCAATCTTTACCAAAAGAGAAGATGATGGTGTTTGGTCCGGATGCCGGTCGCTCCCTTTACTTTTATGGTCGCCATATTTTTCCCAATATGCACGATTGGAAATCACTTCAAAATGCACAGTACATTATCACCGTAATGGATAGTGTACAGGTGATTCAGCAGCATTATCCCGGCTCACAAATCGTTCATCAAGGGTTCAATTATGGAGTTTCGATGCTTACCCCCGAATTTCTTAATCCGGCAACCCGAGATTCGGTTTGTGGAAAGTATGCTATAGTGCAATTATCCCCGCGAAGCAAGCTTTGATGGCAATTTGTTAACTTTATGAACTAATTATGGCAGATATTCTGATAATAGTAGCATTAATCGTAATAAATGGACTCTTTTCCATGGTTGAAATCGCATTGATTTCATCCCGAAAAGCGCGATTAGAATCGCAAGCAGCCAAAGGCGATACAGAGGCAGCCCGCGCATTAAAGCTGGCAAATCACCCCGATGGGTTTTTGTCAACCGTGCAAATTGGTATTACCCTAATTGGTGTGCTTACCGGAATTTACTCGGGGGATAATTTTAAAGCACCCTTGCAAAAATGGTTGTCGGGCATCCCAATTTTAGAGCCCTACAGTGCTGCACTTGCCACCACAGTTATAGTAGTTGTGCTAACCTATCTTTCCATGGTGCTGGGAGAATTGGTGCCTAAACGTATTGGACTCAGCAATCCCGAACGCATTGCCAAAATGATGGCTAAGCCGATGCACATGCTGATGAAAATTACCTATCCGTTTATCTGGTTGCTTAGCAAATCTGCCCAATTGATTATGAAATTACTGGGTATTCATACCAATGAAAATCAGGTAACCGAAGAAGAAATCAAAGCCATTATCAGTGAGGGAACCGAGCATGGTGCTATTGAAGAAGCTGAACAGGAAATCATCGAACGGGTTTTTCATTTGAGCGACCGGAATATCACTTCCTTAATGACGCACCGTTCTGATATTATCTGGTTGCCGGCTAATGATACAGTTGCCGTTGCCAAAGCTGGATTAACCGAAGTAGTGCATTCTGTTTATCCGGTTTGTAATAAAAATATCGATCAAATAGAGGGAATGGTTTCTATCAAAGACCTGTTCACTGCGCGGCCCGAACAAACCATACAACAAGTAATGCGCCCCGCTATGTATGTGCCTGAAAATCTTACGGCCTATCAGGTGTTGGAACAATTTAGGGAAACCAAAATTCATCAGTGTTTTATTGTAGATGAATATGGATCGGTGCAGGGTTTAATTACACTGAATGATATCCTCGAAGCCATAGTGGGAGATATCCCCCAGGAAGAAGATCAGGAGTTTGAAATCATTGAAAGAGCAGATGGAACCTATCTGGTAGATGCCCAAATACCCTTTTATGATTTTCTCGATAAGTTTGATAAAACCGAATGGATGATGGAAGGCGACCAAGAGTTTGATACGCTGGCGGGATTTATTATCCATCAATTAGAAAAAATACCCTCCACCGGCAATCTGCTGAATTGGAAAATATTTCAGTTAGAAATTGTTGATATGGATCACCACCGAATAGATAAGGTGTTAGTAACGCTAAAGGACTAATTTCCCATTTACCAGGTAAAATTTAGGTGGCTGGCAGGATAATCCAGCTTCTTACTGGTTTCTAACTTCCCTTTTTTTACATGAAAAATATTGGTTTGCACATTCACAAAATCGTATAGCAGGTTGCAGTCTGCCTCCAGCGTTTTTAATTGGGTGATATTGGGAATTTCAAAATAACACCAGATACTTTCATTCTGAATTTCATACCCGATGTATTGCAGCTCGCAGGGTTTTCCATTAATGGCGAGGTGCAATTTTTGACGGATATATGCACTCACCTGTTTATCCATCAAGGTTTTGTTTTTGGGATATACCAGGTCGATGGGTGTATTGGATTGTTTGCGTAGGGTTTGTTCAAGGTCTTCTGTAAATATCCGAACACTGATTTCGGCGGTGGCGGCAGATTCGTTGTGCTGGATTTCAATTACCGAAACATAAAAAGGATGAAATAGCAGCATCCACATGGCAACTAAGGGCTGAATTGCTATCTTTACCAAACTCGTCATGGCACAAAATTCACTAATATTTATCTTATCTGCAAATGAATGATTTTAGCTTGTACCTGGAAGTAGGCTTTCAACATATTGCCAACCTGCAGGGAATGGATCATATCTTATTTATTGCTGCCCTTTGTCTTCGCTATCAGTTTCCCGATTGGAAGAAAGTGTTGATTTTAGTTACTGCTTTCACCATCGGCCACTCCCTTACCCTGGCGCTTAGTGTGCTGGATATGATCACTGTTTCTACCAATTGGGTGGAGTTGTTGATACCCGTTACCATCTTATTAACCGCTATTAGCAACCTGGCTGTTAAAAAATTCACTTTTCAAACCCGTTTTCCATTGATTTATTTCCTGGCCCTGTTTTTTGGCTGCATCCATGGTTTGGGATTTAGTAATTATCTGAAAAGCTTGTTGGGCACCACAGAACAGATTCTTCCTAGGTTATTGGCGTTTAATTTAGGGCTGGAAGCCGGACAACTGGCAATAGTATTCATATTATTAATTATTTCACTAATATCTGTTTATTTATTTCGATTTAGCAGAAGAGAATATATTTTGTATTTTTCCGGTGCTATTGGTGCCTTGGCACTAGAAATGGCCATTCAACGTGCAAACTTCTTAATCCATTAAAATGAAAAGATTTTTACTGATTTCTTCCCTATTTTTTGTGTACCCCTTATTTGCGCAAAATATCATAAACAATCCCGGTTCTAACCATGGTAACCGTTTTGAACAATTGGGAACTATTTTGCCTACTCCCAATGAATATAGAACAGCTAGTGGAGCCCCAGGCCCTAAGTACTGGCAACAACGGGCCGACTATGTAATCAAATGCGAATTAGATGAGCCAAATTTTACGGTTAAAGGCTCTGAAACTATAACGTATTATAATAATTCTCCGGATGCACTAACTTATCTCTGGTTACAATTAGATGAAAATGAGCATAGCTCGGTGAATAATGCGAACTATCAGAGCAGTTCTAATCTGAGCCGCATGTATACTACTGGTCAGCTCGATCAAATGGCTACTGCCGGAACTGATAATGGAAATGGAGAGATCATTAAAAAAATAACCGATGCTACTACCGGTAAGCCGCTTAGCTATCGGATTAATAAAACCATGATGCGGGTGAATTTACCTGCTGCTTTAAAACCCGGTCAAAAATTTGTTTTTTCTATCGACTGGACCTACAAAGTAACCAACCGCTATCAATTTTTTGGGCGGGGTGGATATGAGATTTTTTCAGAGGATGCCAATGCTTTGTTTACCATAACGCAGTGGTTTCCCCGTTTGTGTGTGTACAGTGATTTTCAGGGATGGCAGAACCATCAGTTTGCCGGAACCGGTGAATTTGCGTTGGTTTTTGGAAACTATTCTGTTCAAATAACCACACCGGCCGATCATGTGGTGATGGCAACCGGCGAGTGCCAAAACTATCCGCAATTGCTAACTGCTGCTCAGCAAGTTCGTTGGAATAAAGCGCAAACAGCCAAGGAGCCTGTTGAAATTGTAACCTTGGATGAAGCCACTGCTGCAGAAAAACAAAAAAGTAAAGCCACCAAAACCTGGGTGTTTAAGGCCGATAATGTGCGTGATTTTGCCTGGGCCTCTAGCCGAAAATTTGTTTGGGATGCCATGCCTGCTTATGTAGAAGGAAAGAAAGTGATGTGCATGAGCGCCTATCCAAAAGAAGCCTACGGTTTATGGCGCAAATATTCTACCAAACTGGTAGCACATACCATCAAAACCTATAGCAAATTCTCTATTCCTTATCCCTACCCCGTTGCCCAAAGTATTGAGGCCAGTAATGGTATGGAATATCCAATGATTTGCTTTAACAATGGTCGTACCGAAAAAGATGGCACTTACAGTGAATCTGTAAAGAACGGAATGGTGGGAGTTATCATTCACGAAGTGGGCCATAACTTTTTCCCCATGATTGTAAACAGTGATGAGCGCCAGTGGTCATGGATGGATGAGGGACTTAATACATTTGTTCAATACCTCACAGAGGAAATGTATGACAATAAGTTTCCTTCCAGAAGAGGGCCTGCATTTAGTATTGTAGACTATATGAAGTTACCCAAAGATCAGTTGGAGCCAATAATGACCAATAGTGAAAATATCATCGGTTTCGGCGCTAATGCTTATGCAAAGCCTTCTGTGGGTTTGAATATTTTGCGAGAAACCGTAATGGGTAGGGA
>CAMBUH010000031.1 GCA_945870985.1 Chitinophaga pinensis | reverse complement strand
TGTGGGTGTTGTAGTATTGGATGAAGAGATGCACACCTGGCTGGTAGGCCAATACCGTTTTCCCCTGCAACAATACAGTTGGGAAATTCCGGAAGGGGGTGCCCCCGAGGGAACCGACCCTTTATTAACGGCCTACAGAGAATTACAAGAGGAAACGGGTTTTACTGCCCAAAACTGGCAGCACCTGCTTACGATGCATTTATCCAATTCGGTTTCCGACGAATTTGTATAAGGGGTGCAATGTGCCCTATTCCCACACAACACTATATTCAAATCGAAAAAATAGTTTCATTATAACGAAACTTTTATTATTTTTGAGGCATTCTTTAATGGTATCGGATGAATAAGAATTTTGAAATCCTGTTTTTAGACGAGGTGTTTGAATTTTTGAGTGGATTGGAACGGAAACAGTATGAAAAAATACTTTATAATATTCGTAAATCTCAAGTAGAACGTGATCCCGAACTTTTCAAAAAACTATCAGACGACATCTGGGAATTTAGGACGCAGTATCAGGGTTTGCAATATCGATTGCTTGCTTTTTGGGACAAGACTTCTTCAATAGAGACGTTGGTGGTTTCTACGCATGGATTCATCAAAAAAACAAATAAAGTTCCAGACAACGAAATACGAAAAGCAATTAATATTCGAACAAAATATTTAGCAGACAAGCTAGTAAAAAATAAGAAAAAATGAAAGCATATACTTTAGATCAAGTGCAAGATAAACTAATTGGTAAAATTGGTACACCAGAACGTGACATATTTGAATATGAGCTTCAGATGGATTTAATTGGTAAAGCCATCAAGCAAACAAGACAAGAAAGACATTTGACGCAAGAAGAGCTAGGGAAATTAATTGGTGTTCAAAAATCACAAATTTCACGAATAGAAAATAATGCAAGTAATGTTACAATGGACACTTTGTTAAGAGTTTTTACGGCATTAAAAGCAAAAATAAAACTTCAGGTAGAACTGCCAAACCTGCACATAAGCGTTGGAGAATAATACAGTAAATAAAACCGGGCAGGTGCTTTTATTATTAAGGTTGGCAATACTGTATATATTGTTTGGACTAGTCTCTTCCCTATTGCCTACTAAATCTACTCACCATGGAACATAACCCTTGGAAGATTAACGATGAGAAGTCGGTATATGAGAATCCATGGATACAGGTGTCGGAATTTGCCGTTACCAATCCTTCCGGAAAGGAGGGCATTTATGGAAAAGTTCATTTTAAAAATATTGCTGTGGGTGTTGTAGTATTGGATGAAGAGATGCACACCTGGCTGGTAGGCCAATACCGTTTTCCCCTGCAACAATACAGTTGGGAAATTCCGGAAGGGGGTGCCCCCGAGGGAACCGACCCTTTATTAACTGCCCACAGAGAATTAAAAGAGGAAACTGGTTTTACAGCTCAAAGTTGGAAGCACCTGCTTACGATGCATTTATCCAATTCGGTTTCCGACGAACTGGCCTTGGTTTATCTGGCTACCGACCTCAAGGCGGGTGAATGGGAACCGGAAGAAACCGAACAGTTACAGCTCAAAAGGGTGCCTTTGCAAGAAGCATTTGACATGGTTGCCAACGGAGCAATTACAGATGCCATCAGCGTAGCTGCCTTATTGAAATTACAAGTATGGCTTCAGCAACCGAAATAGAAATGATACCTTAGCGTATGCCTCTTAAAACATCCACCTTAATTATCGGCAAACAACCCCTGATGGAAGCTATCCAATCGGGAAGAGCAATCGATAAAATTTTGTTGCAAAAAAATCTTACTGGTGAAGTTGCATCTGCTATTAAACAACTTGCAAAAGAATACCAAATTCCGGTGCAATTGGTGCCGGTAGAAAAACTGAATGGACTAACCCGCGCCAATCACCAGGGAGTTGTAGCTTTTGCGTCGCTGGTAAAGTATATGGACCTGCAACAGGTAATCGACTTTGTAGTGGGCGAGGGGCAAACGCCTTTGTTTTTAATGCTTGATGGAATTACCGATGTGAGAAATATTGGTGCCATTGCCCGTTCCGCAGTATGCTGTGGTGCCCAGGCTTTAATTATTCCCGATAAAGGAGTGGGTGCCCTACAAGAAGAAGCTTTAAAAAGTAGTGCCGGTGCACTAGAGTGGATTCATATTTGCCGAGTAAGCAGTTTATTAAAAGCTGTAGATACCCTGCACCTCAATGGAATTCAAGTTTTCACCTCCGAAATGCGGGCCGAAAAAGGAGTAAGTGAATTACCCTTTTCAGAACCCTGTTGCATTATTATGGGTGACGAAGGGCGCGGCGTGCAGCCCTATCTTGCCAAGGCGGCCGACTATTTCTTTTCCATTCCCATGGCTGGAAAATTTAATTCCTTTAATGTATCAGTAGCCGCCGGCATCATCTTGTATGAATCCATGAAGCAACGTATGGCAGGTGCTGGCAAATAAAAGAGGTATGAAATTTCAACTAACCACCGATATCCAACCACTTCCCAATCCCATCGGATACCAAGATCCTATTTTGCTGGTGGGTTCTTGTTTTACCGAGAATATGGCAGCAAAACTGCGTACTTATAAATTCTCGGTGCTGGATAATCCCTGCGGTATTTTATTTAATCCGGTAAGTGTTTTCAATAGTTTGTCAAGTATTTTGCATAATTCCGCTATTACAAAAGAAGCATTATTTTTTCATTTAGATTGTTATCATAGCTGGCAACACCATGGTAAATTTTCTGCACCCACTGCGGAAGCTTGTGTACAACAAATTAATGCCAGTGTTCTACAAGCACATACTTTTCTTACAACAGCTCGGGTTCTGATAATTACTTTGGGGTCTGCATGGACGTACCAATTAACACGCCAAGCACCCTTATATCAACCCGAAACGGCAGTAGCGAATAATCACAAAGCTCCTGCCGATTGGTTCGAAAAAAAGTTGCTTTCCGCAGCATACATTGTGCAAACCTATACTACCCTCATTCATCAATTGCGGCAATTAAATCCTGCATTGCAAATTATGTTTACTGTTAGTCCGGTAAGGCATTTGCGCGAGGGGTTGGTAAATAATAACCGGAGTAAAGCGATCTTGCTGCAGGCAGTTCATCTATTAACCGAGCAAGTAGAAAATGTATATTACTTTCCCGCCTATGAAATTGTAGTGGATGAATTACGCGATTATCGATTTTATGCAGAAGATCTGGTGCATCCTAATTATCAGGCAACTCGGTATGTGTGGGAAAAATGGGTAACCCATTGCCTATCTGCAGCAGCGCAGCAACTTATGCAGTCGCTCCAGGATATACTGCTGGCTTTTCAACATCGTCCCTTGCATCCAGGTACCACACAGCATAAAAATTTTTTAAAAGAATACGCCGAAAAAACCCGGCAACTGCAGTGCCAATATCCCTATCTAACGCTGAGCCAGGAACTGGAATATTTTTTATTGGATACTTCGGGTGATTAATGAATCCGATCGCCACGAACTTCCAAACCTGCCATCACGTTGGCTTCATATTCGAGCCATTCTTTCCAGCGGGCTTTTACTTTATCTGCCGGCATATAGGTTTCTGCCAGCTGAATAAATAAGGTATAGTGTCCCGCTTCACTTTCCATAAAGCGGCGGTAAAAGTTGCGAAGGTATTCGTCGGGTAGTCCTTCACTCAGGCGTTTAAAACGTTCACAACTGCGGGCTTCAATCATGGCCATAGTTAGCAACTGATCTAATAAACGATCCTCCGCATTGCCCCCTTTTGCCTGAAAAGCAAGCAATTGGTTCACATATTCATCTTTGCGTTGTTTACCCAGTTGCAATTTTCTTTTTTGTAATTCATGAATCACCAGTCTAAAATGTCCCCATTCTTCCGAAACAATCGGCGCCAGTTGATTTACCAATTCGGTTTTTTCTGGATGCTTCTGAATTAAGCTGATGCAGGTAAGGGCCGCCTTTTGTTCGCAATAGGCATGATCCGTTAATATTTCTTCCAGCGAAATGGCTGCCAAATTAACCCACCGGGGGTCGGAGGGGAGATGTAGGCCCAGGATATTTTTTGTGCTATCGGAGTAATCTGTTGCCGCCATGCTAATTTCAATTGACGGCAAAGTTCTACTATTACTCCGAAAAATGGGCATGGGAAGAATTTTTTCTGTTTAGCCCACTGCCGAGGGAATGATTACCTTTGCCTATGCATTCTCTTCCCGATCTTCAACAAGTACTCAACAATTGTAAAATTCCAGCACTTTTACCCTTGCAGGAACATGCGATGGCTGCCTTTTCTAAACCCGATGATATTCGGATTCAGTCTCCCACAGGTACCGGAAAAACGCTGGCCTATTTATTACCCCTATTACAACACTTGCAAATAGATAAGCCCGGCGTACAATGTTTGGTGATGGCGCCTTCCCGAGAACTGGTGCTGCAAATTGTTCAGGTGTGGAAGCAGATGAATACCGGCGTAAAATGTGTGGGTTGCTATGGTGGGCATCCCTTTCAAACAGAAGTAAATCAACTGCAAGAATTGCCCTTATTATTGGTAGGTACCCCCGGTAGACTAGCCGATCATTTAAAGCGGGAGAATTTAACATTGTCTCAGGTACAAACCATAATTGTAGACGAATTTGATAAATGCCTCGACCAAGGATTTGAAGAAGAAATGAAAACCTTATTTTCTTATCTGCCTCCCTTGGTGAGAAAGGTTTTTGTTTCAGCCACCCAGCAAACACCAGTGCCAGCTTTTGCTGCGGTTAAGCAACTGCAACTGGTTACTGGCAACGAATCGAAAGAGGCACTACCAGTACAAATGTTTTTAGTAAATGCTAGTTCTAAAGATAAAATAGACACCTTGTTTATGCTGCTATGTTCATTGAAAAAAGAGCAAGCCATTGTGTTTTGTAATCACCGCGATGCTGTTGACCGAACGGTTAATTTGTTGCATGAAAAGGGTATTGATGCGGCTTTTTTACATGGAGGCATGGAACAATCAGAGCGGGAACAGGCGATGGTAAGATTTTCAAATGGCACCCTCGGCTTTATGATTGCCACCGACCTGGCATCGCGGGGATTGGATATTCCAACGTTGCAAAATGTAATTCATTATCATCTTCCCACATCCGAAGAAGCCTGGATTCATCGGAATGGCCGCACTGCGCGCATGAATCGGGGAGGAACGGTTTATTTGTTGTTACATCCGGATGAAACCATACCTGATTATTTAGAGGAAGTGCCCGATGAAAAAAAGTTAGACTATACCTATCCATTACCACCCAAATCGAAATGGGAAACATTGTTTATCAATGGGGGGCGAAAAGATAAAATTAGCAAGGTAGATATTGTTGGTTTTTTACACCACCAAGGCCAGTTGAAAAAAGATCAGGTGGGCATCGTAATTGTGAAAGACCATAGTAGCTTTGTAGCGGTGCATCGTGCTGCAATTCGGGAAATGCTACCCAAAATAAAAAATGCCCGAATAAAAGGGGTAAAGTATACGGTTGCAGTTGCCCGCTAATTGAAAATTCTTTTATGCTTTTTGAATGGGATTGGTTAGTAAACTAATTATATTTACCTATCAAATCAGCATATTATGAAACGAATTTTCACTTTTCTCTTTACCATCCTGTTGCTGCAAGTACAGGCACAGAACCCCGGAAATTTTACCATCAGCGGAACCGCCACCACCGGAAAATTAGCGGCTGCTAAAGTGTATCTGCAATACCAATTGGAGGGAAATAACAAAATGGACAGTGCCGATTTTGCAAATGGGCAATATACTTTCAAGGGAATAATCTCCGAACCAGTATTGGCCAGGCTCCGAGTTAAATACTTGCCGGATGCCGAAGGAAAAGTTGTTAAACCTGTACAAGGTAGAGATCTGTTAAGTATATTTTTTAGTAGCGGAGCGATAACAGTAAATTCTGTAGATTCCTTCTCCAATGCAACCATAAAAGGCTCTGCAGCCCATGACGATTATACCAAATTAAACAAATCTCTTCAGCCGGTTAGTCAGCAAATGGATGCTTTATATAAGGAGTATGAAGCCGCCGGAGACGATGCAGCCAAAAAGAAACAAATTGAAGATAAGGCCGATTCGTTGGATAATGTACAAAAAGGTATGTATGCTGATTTTGTTTCCGCCAATCCGAATTCTCCTATTGCGCTCTATTGCGTGAATGTGTTTGCCGGCTGGGATATTAATCCCGAGCTGGTTGATCCATTATATTCAAAATTACCTGCCAGTATACAGCAATCTTATTCTGGAAAAAACTTAGGCGACCGCATTGCCATTGCCCGCAAAACGGCTATTGGAAATATGGCTCCCGAATTTGTACAAAATGATACCCTGGGTAATCCCGTAGCCCTCTCATCTTTTCGTGGTAAATATGTATTGGTTGATTTTTGGGCCAGTTGGTGTGGTCCCTGCCGCAGAGAGAATCCCATGGTGGTGAAAGCCTTTCAACAATTTCGGGGAAAAGGTTTTACAATAGTGGGCGTTAGTCTCGACCAGCCGGGTGCAAAAGAAAAGTGGATGGATGCTATTCATAAAGATGCACTTACTTGGACCCATGTTTCGGATTTGAAGTATTGGGAGAATGAAGTGGCCAAGCAATATGGAATTCGGGCGATACCCCAGAATTTTTTATTAGATGGTTCGGGAAAGATTATAGCAAAAAATTTGAACGGAGAAATGTTAGAAAAAAAGTTGACTGAAATTTTTACCCGCTAATTCTCAACCCTTTCTTTTAGGCACTTTGCGGGGTTCATTTTCATTAACTCAGTAACTGAAATTCGGGTATGAGAGTTCTACTGATGCTGTTGGTTTGTTTGGTGGCTTTAAAAATAGGTGCGCAGCCTTTTGGAGGAACACCCGCTGCATTCCGCTGGCAGCAAATTAATACCGACACGGTGAGGATCATCTTTCCAGAAGGGTATGATGGTGAGGCCCAACGTATTGTTGCAATTATCCATGGGTTGCAACAAAAAGATACTAGCCGGCATCACAAAATCAATGTGGTTATTCGCGATCAAACCCTTATTTCTAATGGGTATGTAGGATTAGCTCCCTGGCGCAGTGAATGGTATATAACCCCTCCTCGTCAATTGTTTACGCTGGGCGCAAATCGTTTCAGTGATTTGCTGGCAATACATGAATGGAAACATGTGCAGCAATATAACCGTTTGAATACCGGGGCATCCCGATTCGCAAGATTTGTGTTGGGTGAACAGGGCCAGGCATTGGCCAATGCCTTATCGGTTCCCGATTGGTTTTTTGAGGGAGAGGCAGTAGATAACGAAACTCGCTATTCTCAACAGGGTAGGGGAAGTTTGCCCCGGTTTATGCAGCAACTGCCTGCCTGGTGGGCAACGCAACCCCCGGTTCGATATGATTATTTACGCAATGGATCGCTGCGAAAGTATGTGCCCGATTATTATGCATTGGGGTATTTATTGGTGGCATATGGGAGAAAACAGTATGGCAATTCATTTTGGCCCACAGTAAGCACGCAGGCAGCCGCTTTTCGGGGATGGGTATATCCTTTTCAACATGCCATACAACAACAAACCGGCTTACCTTTTT
The DNA here is from genome assembly GCA_945870985.1 of Chitinophaga pinensis. Classification (GTDB taxonomy): domain Bacteria; phylum Bacteroidota; class Bacteroidia; order Chitinophagales; family Chitinophagaceae; genus Sediminibacterium; species Sediminibacterium pinensis_C. The sequence continues at coordinate 9,758 of CAMBUH010000031.1, read as the reverse complement.
CAAAGTTTGTTCAATCGGCATTACAAGATTATCGAACTACCATGCCCAAGGTAGATTCGATGCAATGGGTAACGCCAGTTTCAAAAAAAGGACTAACCGATTACCTTTTACCGGTTAAAGTAGATCAGTCGGCTGTTTGGGTATTGAAGAAAAACGACCGTGCCATTCCTGCTTTTTATCGGGTAAATGCGGATGGAACTGAAACCCTGTTAGCTAATCGTCAAATTGCTATAGATGATGCATTTACTTACCGCAATGGCAAAATTATTTACGCTTCCATAGAGCCCGACACGCGCTGGGGAAATCACGATTATACCCGCATAGTAATACTTTCTACCAAAACCGGGCAAACGGAAACCCTGCTCAAGCGGGTAAAAATGGTTACACCGGATATTTCGGAGGATGGCAACCAAATATTGGTATCGGAAATACCGCCCGGAAAAGATGCTTCCATTGTAAGGCTAACGAAAGATGGTAGGGAAACCTTCCGACTGAGTATGCCAACCTATCAACTATCAGAACCTCGGTTTGCTGCCAATTCAGCTCATTTTTTTGCAACCATTCGCGATAGTCGGGGATATATGTCGATTATTCAAGTAACCCCCGGTTCGGCAGATTCAGTTCGATGGTTGATGCCACTCACCAATCGGGTGATTGCCCATTTGCAGGTGCAATCCGATACCTTGCTGTTTAGCACTACCCATCAGCAGGGGGATGAAATATGGGCTTTACTCCCTAAAACTGGTTCAATTTACCGCCTTAGCCGGTCAACAACCGGAATTTACCAAAGTGCCTTGTTAAACAGGGAACAACTGCTGGCATCTGTATTTACGGGTAATGGGTTTCGATTGGCAATAATAGAACCACTTTGGGAAAAAGTGCAGCCGATGGATGCCTTGGTACCCATTTATAAAAACCTTCCCTATGAAAAAGAAAATCGGGAATGGCTAGCCAACGTTTCCCCTGGCAATTATCCGGTTACCCGATATCGGCAGGGTGCGCGACCTTTCAATTTTCATAGTTATCGGCCATTTTTCGAACTACCCGAATACAGTTTTACGGTATATGGAGAAAATGTTTTAAAAACTTTTCAGCATCAGCTGCAGTATGTATATAACCAGAATGAAGGGAGCCATCGGGTTGGGTATGATGGCATCTATGGCGGAACCTATATACAGCCAATGGCGGGTATTCAGCAAACCTGGCATCGCACTGCCCGATGGAATGCCGATACGCTGGTAAACTTTCAGGAAAGGAATGCCTATGTGGGTGGGCGCTTGCCGCTTAATTTGTCGGGCGGTAACCGATACAGGTGGTTGACCCTACAATCTTCGCTCAATTTCCGGCAGATTCAATATACGGGGATCGCGCAAAAATGGTTGAATAATTTTGATCAAGTAACGGTTGAATCTTCCCTGCAATATTCCAGTCAGGTGCAACAATCCCGCCAGCAAATATTTCCCCAATATGCCCATGCGTTTTCCCTTACCTATAAAACATCGGCAGCTCCCCAATCGGCATATCAGTGGCTTGCGAGGGGCTCAGTTTGGTTACCGGGATTCTCACCGGTTCATCATTGGGTAATAACGGCGGCGGCGCAAACCCGCGACACCCTGAAACAATACTATTTCACCAACCGGTTTCCTTTTGCCAGGGGCTATCAGGCAATAGATTATCCTGATTTGATTGGAGGAAGCCTCACCTATCATTTTCCGGTGGCTTATCCCGAAAGGGGATGGTCCCAAATGGTGTATCTCTTGCGGGTAAGATCAGCAGTATTTTACGATCATACCATCGGCATCAGCCGGCGTACCGGTTTACAACGTACCTTTAATTCGGTAGGAACTGAATGGTATTTCGATACCCGGTGGTGGAATCAATTACCGGTAAGTATCGGGTTTCGCTATTCGAGGCTTTTACAGCCCGAATTTGTGCCTTCGGGAAGTGCCAACCGCTGGGAAATCATCCTCCCGGTTAACCTGTTGTACTAAAAAAAGGGGCTTTTTGCACTGAGTGGGTTGAATTTTTGCCCTTTTTTCCACAAAAAACGAATTTTTACCCACCTTTTTTTCTTTATCTGACCCAGCTTTCGTATCTTTGCAGCCCCAAAAATTGTATGTCTAAACAACCACTGATTAAACAAGATGGCGTAATTCTGGAAGCGCTGAGCAACGCGATGTTCCGGGTAAAGTTAGAAAATGGCCATGAAATATTGGCTACCATCTCGGGGAAAATGCGGATGCACTATATCCGGATTCTACCAGGTGATAAAGTGGGTGTTGAGATGAGTCCATACGATTTAACAAGGGGAAGAATCATTTTTAGGTATAAATAAGCAGGCATAAGCCTACCGTATTTTTAAAAACTATTGTTATGAAAGTCAGAGCTTCCATTAAAAAAAGAAGTGTTGATTGCAAGATCGTGAAGCGGAAAGGAAAGTTGTTCGTAATCAACAAAAAGAACCCCCGCTTTAAGCAGCGCCAGGGATAATTTCTTTGGAGGTGCAATGGCTCCCTAAAGTAATCGATTTAACCAAGTATCATCATCTAACAAAATACACGCTATGGCCCGTATCGCCGGTATAGATCTCCCCAAAAATAAAAGAGGAGAAATTGGTCTGACTTACATCTTCGGAATCGGACGTTCAACTGCTCAGTACATTTTAACGAAGGCAGGCATTGATTACAATAAAAAAGTAAATCAATGGAACGATGATGAGCAAGGAGCTATCCGTAATATTATTAATGCCGAGTTTAAAGTAGAAGGTGCTTTGCGTAGTGAAGTATCTATGAGCATTAAGCGTTTATTAGACATTGCCTGTTATCGCGGCCTCCGTCACCGGAAAGGCTTACCAGTTCGTGGACAACGAACTAAAACCAACAGCCGTACCCGTAAAGGAAAGCGGAAAACAGTTGCTGGTAAAAAGAAAGTAGCTAAGAAATAGTAATACCCGCTAATTCGGGATAAGCTGAATTGGCAAAAACAAAATCCTTTTCTACTTAGATCTTCTTCGGAAGGGAGAGTAGAAAGGTTTCCGCCACAGCGGAATAATTTATAACGATTACCTCAAAAAAAACAAATGGCTAAACCACAAAAAGCACAAAACAGCGCCAAGGCGGTTGCAAAAAAAAGAGTAGTAAAAGTAGATGCTACAGGCGAAGTTCGCATCTCCGCTACCTTCAACAACATTATTATCAGCTTTACCAATAAAACCGGACAGGTAATTAGTTGGAGCAGTGCCGGTAAAATGGGTTTCCGGGGTTCTAAGAAAAATACGCCCTATGCTGCTCAGATGGCCGCTGCAGATGCTGCAAAAACAGCGTTGGATGCCGGCTTAAAGCGGGTGGATGTATTTGTAAAGGGACCCGGATCAGGTAGAGAAGGTGCTATCCGTTCCATTGCACAGTCTGGTATTGAAGTAACTGCTATCAAAGACGTTACACCTCTGCCACACAATGGTTGCCGCCCTCCCAAACAAAGAAGAGTTTAATCTGCTGGCCATTGGCCGGTTTTTTCATAACCGGGTGTTCAATCTATTTTAGATTTTTTGATTGAATACCGTCACTAAAAAATCAATCAATACTATGGCACGTTACACAGGCCCCAAAACAAAAATCTCCCGCATTTTCGGAGAACCAATTCTCGGAAACGGAAAATGGTTGGGAAAAAACAGCAACCCTCCAGGTCAGCACGGTGCTGCTCGCAAACGAAAAACACTGGGTGAATATGCCCTCCAGTTGCGTGAAAAACAAAAAGCCAAATATACCTATGGTGTATTAGAGCGCCAGTTCCGTAAAACCTTCGAAGAAGCCCAGCGTTTAAAAGGAGTTACCGGTGAAAACCTAATTAAGTTACTGGAAGCTAGATTGGATAATACTATCTACCGCATGGGTTTAACAGCTAGCCGTCCTGAAGCACGTCAGTTGGTAAATCATAAGCATGTTACCGTAAATGGTGAAGTGATGAACATTCCTTCTTACCAGTGTAAGCCAGGTGATGTGATTGGCTATCGCCCAAAGAGTGCTGTTAATTCTGCTGTTACCAGCAAGAGCCGGGGTAAAAACCCTAAGTTCGGATGGGTAGACTGGAACGAAACGGAAATGAAGGGTACTTTTATTACTTTCCCAGAGAGAGAAAATGTTCCTGAGAATATCAAAGAACAACTGATTGTAGAATTGTATTCAAAATAGTAATCCAATGGTTGCCACTTTTTTGGCAACCATTGCATTTCACTCATCCCGGTAAATAAAAAAATTACCGCATTAAACAAATAAACAAGTGTTAATATGGCCATATTAAGCTTTCAGAAACCCGACAAAATCGTTTTACAAAAAGCCACTGAGTTTGAAGGACAATTTGAATTCCGTCCTTTAGAACCCGGATTCGGATTAACCGTTGGTAATGCCCTTCGCCGGGTATTGCTTAGTTCTCTAGAGGGATATGCCCTCGTAGGGGTTAAGATTGAGGGTCTCAACCACGAGTTTGCTACCATCAAAGGAGTAACCGAAGACGTTACCGAAATGATCCTGAATCTGAAGCAGGTTCGTTTTAAGAAAAATGTTGATCATGAAGTGCTTACCGAAAGAATTGTGCTTACCATTAAAGGTCGCACCGAATTCACAGCGGGTATGATTGGTGAACATTCTCAAAATTTCCAGGTAATGAATCCCGAATTGGTGATTTGTACTATGGACGCTTCTGCTAAAATGGAAATTGAACTCCACATCGGAAAAGGACGTGGTTATATTCCTGCAGAAGAAAATAAAGTGAAAGATGCTGCTTTCGGATACATCGCCATCGACTCTATTCATACCCCTATCAAAAACGTAAAATACGCAATTGAAAACTACCGCGTAGAACAAAGAACCGATTACGAAAAACTTATCCTTGATGTAGCAACGGATGGCACCATTCACCCAGAAGATGCTGTGAAGCAGGCTTCTCGTATTCTGATCCAGCACCTGATGATTATCACCGATGAGAACATCACGTTCGATAATAAAGAAGATAAGAAAGAAGATGTAGTAGATGAGCATGTGCTTCAGTTACGCAAAGTATTGAAAACTCCACTGGAAGACCTCGACCTCTCCGTTCGTGCATTCAATTGCCTGAAAGCTGCTAAAATCAACAGTCTCAGTGAACTGGTTCAATACGAGCAGGAAGACTTGATGAAGTTTAGAAACTTTGGTCAGAAATCACTCTCCGAAATTGAGCAGGTGTTAACTGAAAGAGGATTGAGCTTCGGTATGGATTTGAATAAACTGGGATTAGACAATCTCGATAATTAATATTACTACTGCCCCTCCCACGAGGTGGCAGTTTTTTTTAACCCGATAGCGTAAGCTATCACCTCTTCACAATTCCTGACACGGTGTGAAGAAATAAAAACAATCGTCATGAACCACGGAAACAAAGTAAACAAACTGAGCCGCAAGAAAGCTCACCGCAGTGCGCTCCTAAGCAACCTTGCCAGTCAGCTGATTACCCACAAGCGCATAGTAACTACCTTGGCAAAAGCCAAAGCGTTAAGAACTTATGTGGAGCCGCTGATTTCTAAAACAAAAAAAACCGAAAACAAGGAAACCATCATGAACCAACATCGCGTTGTGTTCAGTCACTTGCAAGACAAAGCCGCTGTTAAAGAATTATTTACAGTAGTGGGTCCGAAAGTAGTTTCCCGCCCCGGTGGTTACACCCGCATCCTGAAACTGGGTATTCGTCCCGGTGATAATGCAGAGAAAGCCATGATTGAACTCGTAGATTTCAACGAAATATATGGTAAAGGAGTAGAAAAAGCTGCTGAACCAGCTAAGAAAACCCGGAGAGGTCGTGCCCCAAAGAAGGCTGCTGAAGAAGCTGCCACCCCCGCTGAGCAACCAACCGCTCAGGCAGAAGAAGCCACTCCCGAAACTCCTGCAGAATAATGAAGCAGATCGTTACCTTTTTACAGGCAAAACCGAGAAACGGTTTTGCCTTTTTTTTTGTAGGTAACATGTGAGAAAATTTATCGTGAAATCTTATTTCTTTAGCTTTTTTTTGTACTCATAATTCAACCCCTGTATGCCAGCAACTGCTCAGCCCGCTTATCTCCTGTTAGCCGATGGACATTTTTTTACCGGCCGCTCTTTTGGTAAATCCGGAACTGCTACCGGAGAAATTTGTTTCAATACAGGTATGACGGGCTACCAGGAAGTTTTTACCGACCCCAGCTATACCGGGCAGGTGTTGATTATGAATAATGTGCATATCGGTAATTATGGGGTTAAGCCCACCGATGTAGAAAGCGGAACCGTAAAAATTAGAGGGCTTATTGGTAGAAACCTCGAAGAGCAGTTTAGTCGTATGCAGGCTACGGGGAATTTGCATGATTATTTGCTCCACAATCATATTGTTGCCATTGAGGGAGTAGATACGCGTGCCTTAGTGGCCCATGTGAGAACCAAGGGGGCTATGAATTGTATCATTTCTTCCGAAATCTTCGATCCTGCTGCTTTAAAAGCTGCCTTGCAGGAAGTGCCTGATATGGGTGGTTTAGAACTCGCCAGCACGGTTAGCACCCCAGAAGAATACGAACTGGGCGATGCTGCTTCTTCTTTAAAAGTAGCGGTACTCGATTTTGGCGTAAAGCAACATATTCTGGAATGTTTGGTAAGCCGTGGCGCTCATTTGCGGGTATTCCCGGCCAAAACGCCCATTGAAAAATTAAAAGCATTTTCTCCCAAAGGATATTTTTTATCGAATGGCCCGGGCGACCCTTCTGCCATGCCATACGCAGTAACAACCATACAGGCCATCCTACACGAAAACCTGCCCGTATTCGGCATTTGCTTGGGTCACCAATTGCTGGCACTGGCTAATAATATCCCAACATTTAAAATGCACCACGGTCACCGCGGACTCAACCATCCGGTTAAAAATATCATTACCGGCAAATGCGAGATTACTACACAAAACCATGGGTTTGGAGTTGATCCAGTTGCCGTTCGGCAGCACCCCGATGTAGAAGTAACGCATGTGAACCTAAATGATGATTCCATTGAAGGGATACGGATGAAATCGAAGCCGGCTTTCAGCGTGCAATATCACCCAGAAAGTACGCCCGGCCCGCACGATAGTCGTTATCTGTTTGATGATTTTGTGCAAATGATGCAAGTGTCTGATTAGTTTTTACCTACATTTGGGGGGGTTAATTTTAATTTTACTAATTTCATTCTATATTTTAATTATATTACATATATTATGAGATTTATTTATAATGTATTTTTAAGCAGTCTAGCAGTTTTGATGGGATGCCATCAGCCCGCCCCTCCCACTGAAAAACCGGTTCCTGATGTGAACGTGGTGCGTGTAGGGGTAGCTTCTGTGCCAGTTATAAAAGAGTATGTTGGCCAAACTTACGGTAAGGCAGATATTGCCATACAATCTAGGGTAGACGGATGGATAACAGGCATTCATTTTAAAGAAGGCTCTTATGTGAAGCAGGGACAACTATTGTATACCATCGACGATCAGCCGATACAAACCCGAATAGATGCAGCGAATGCCCGGCTTGCACAGGTAAATACGCAGCTGGTAAAGGCAAAGTCGGATCTGGAAAGGGTAGAACCACTTACTGCCATGAATGCACTAAGTAAAAGAGATTTAGATGCAGCCCGTGCCGCTTATGAAGCAGCCAAGTCTGAATTGGAAGTTGCTAAAGCAGGTCTTCAAAATAGTAAGATAGAATTAAGCTATACCCGAATTACTGCACCCGTTTCGGGTTATATCGGTATCAGCAAATACCAGATGGGCGATTATGTAGGCAGAATAGGAGCCGGCGCATTGAATACGGTTTCTAATACCGAGAAAATTCGGGTTCGATTTTCAGTAACAGAAGCAGAATTTTTAACCTACCTTAAGTCAGTTTCCGAAAAGAAAAAAAATGCTTTGGAGGTTTCCCGACCAGTTAAATTATTGTTGAGTGATGGCACGGATTATTCCGAAACGGGCGTTATAGACTTAGCCAATCGAGAAATAGATCCCGCAACAGGTTCTATTATTATACAGGCAATTTTCAATAATCCGCTGGGTATCCTGCGCCCCGGGCAATATGTTAAACTTCGCATGCAAACTGGCCTTTTTCAGGATGCGATTCTGATACCACAGCAGGCAGTGATTGCTTTACAAAATATGTATCAGGTATTGTTATTAACAGATAGCAGTACTGTAGCACCTACCCTTATTAAGCCGGGTATGCGGGTAGGGGCTAATTGGATAATCACAGAGGGTCTGAAACCAGACAATAAAGTGGCCATTGTTGGCAATGCAATCGTTAAGCCAAACAGCAAAGTGAAGCCAGTAGATTTCCCTTGGAACTATTCTTCTTCACTTCCCCGATAAACCACCCTTCAATAGCTGTAATTATGAGTGAGTTTTTTATAAGGCGTCCCATCTTTGCCATGGTCATTTCAATTTTGATTGTGATTATGGGCTTGTTAACCCTGCAGGGCATTCCGGTTTCTAAATATCCGGAAATAACTCCCCCCATGGTTCAAATTAGTGCAGCTTATACAGGTGCCAATGCGGTGGATATAGAAAAAACAGTAGCTACACCCATAGAGCAACAAGTGAATGGGGTAGAGAATATGTTGTATATGAAGTCGGTAAACTACAATGGAATCATGCAATTGCAGGTTTCCTTTGATGTGGGTACTCAGCTGGATAATGCCAATATGCTTACCCAAAACCGAGTATCCAGTGCCAACCCTTTCTTGCCGCCAGAGGTAATTAACCTGGGTGTTAATGTAAAAAAATCGCTCACCTTTCCATTATTACTTTTTTCTTTTTATTCACCCAATGGTCAATTCGATGGAAGTTTTATTAATAACTATGCCTACATCAATCTTATCGACCAACTGAAAAGAATTAAGGGGGTGGGGGATGTTTCGGTAATGGGTGGTTCGGAATATGCCATGCGGGTATGGGTGAAACCTGATCGATTAGCCAAACTTAACCTTACTCCAGGCGATGTAATCAATGCTATACGGGCACAAAATACCATCGTTCCCGGTGGAACATTTTCTGATGAACCTGCCCTACCCGGTAATCAGAATACCTATACCGCTATTTTACAACAACGATTAAATTCCGAAGAAGAGTTCGGCAATATTTTATTAAAATCTAATAGTAATGGTGGTCAGGTTCGGTTAAAAGATGTGGCTCGTATTGAGTTGGGTTTACAATCGTATGGCTTATCTAGTAATTTAAATGGTACCCCTTGTGCCGCATTGGCCATCTATCAAATACCGGGTGCCAATGGTTTAGAAGTTGCTGATAAAGTGAAGTCGAAAATTGAAGAATTAAAAAAAGAGTTTCCTGCCGGGCTCGATTACAAAGTGAGCCTCGACACTACGGAAGCTATCACCGTTGGAATTGAAGAAGTTATTCATACTCTATTTGAAGCAGTTATTCTTGTTATTTTGGTGGTGTTTTTATTTTTGCAAGACTGGCGGGCTACCCTTATTCCCTTGCTTACAGTGCCTGTTTCATTGATTGGTACATTTATCGTTTTTCCATTGCTCGGATTTTCTGTAAATCAATTATCCCTTTTGGGCATGGTGTTGGCTATTGGTTTGGTAGTGGATGATGCCATTGTAGTTGTTGAGGCGGTGATACATGAAATGGAGCATGGATTATCTCCCAAAGAAGCTACACGCAAGGCAATGAAAGAAGTTGGGGGGCCGGTAGTTGCGATTGCAGTGATTCTCTGTGCCGTATTT
>CAMBUH010000030.1 GCA_945870985.1 Chitinophaga pinensis | reverse complement strand
AAACGGGTATCAGAAATCCGGGTCCAAATTTCTTCAGCAACCGGAACCTGCATATGTTGCAGGGTCTGTTTAAAATGCAAATCGAATTGCTTATCAGCCAAACGCTCCCAAGCCCCTTCCGGTACAGGCGCGGAAAGGTCGCTGAGATTACGACCTACAAAGTCGTCGAATTGATTATCTGGCATTCTATACAGCAACTTTCTGTAATTGTAAGATTTGATATTGCAGCATTTTCCGGGCTTTTACCAGTTGACTGCGACTGGTTCCGGGGTGTATATTCAGCATTTCTGCTATTTCTTCGTGACTATACCCTTCAATGGCATTCAGGTTAAATACCATGCGATACCCATCCGGCAACTGATTAATCAGTTTCAGCAGGTCTTCCTGCCCCAAATGCGTATAAGCCTGAGCTTCAACCCTAGGGGCATCATAGGTGCTTTCATCGATGTCTTTAAAAAGAATTTTCTTCTTTTCTAGATGCCTGATTGCCGTATTTACCACAATGCGGCGAATCCAGCCCTCAAAAGCCCCTTCAAACTTAAATTGCCCGATGTACTGAAAAACCTTGATAAAGGCATCCTGAAGCATATCTTCCGCTTCCATGGTGTCTTTTGCGTATCGAGTGCATACCCCCATCATTTTGCCGGCATACCGGTCAAACAATGCTCTCTGACATTTCGCATCTTGGTTTATGCAGCCTTCTATGATTTCATATTCAGTCACAGTAAACACATTTTAAGGGTTGATTAATAGATAAGATACCCCCAGAACCAGTTTCGTTGCCCGGCCTGTTAAGGTATTTTAACAAATAGTTAAAAAAATTGTCAAGTAACTAAAAATTGCTCGTGTATATAGTCTACAACGCTGGTAAGTTGATGATATTGTTGATAAACAGCTAGTTGACGGTCGGCACCCGTACCTCTTTCCAGGGCTTTTTGTACCAGATTGATGATGGGGCGGCTTCCCAGTTCATCTACTACATCATCCACAAAATCAAGCAGTTCGAGAATAAGAGAACGGGTATCTACCTCAATTTCTTTGCCAAAATCTATCAGCGTCCCATCAATTCCATATCGGCCTGCCCTAAATTTATTTTCGTTAATCAGAGACCGTTGGTAGATGATGTAGTTCATATTCTGGCTCCGAAGCTTATAAATTTTGGCAGTGATGGCCTGAAAAAGACCGGCAATCATGATGGTTTCATTGATGGTCATGGGTACATCACAAATCCGGTATTCGATGGTATTGAAAAAAGGGTGTACCCGCAAATCCCACCAGATTTTCTTGGCATTATCAATGCAATTCGTTTTAATCAGCAGGTTCACATAATTTTCATAGGCTTCTAAACTCTCGAAATAGTCGGGAATACCCGTTCGGGGAAACTTATCAAATACCTTGGTTCTGAACGATTTATACCCCGTATCCCGACCTTCCCAAAAAGGGGAATTGGTGCTGAGTGCATATACGTGGGGTAAAAAGTAACGGGCGGTATTGGCAATGTGAATCGCTGTTTTTCGGTCTTCCATGCCCACATGCACATGCAAACCAAAAATCAGGTTACTGCGGGCAGCCTCTTGCAGCTCATTTACAATTTGATTATACCGAACATGGTCGGTAATCAGTTGATTTTCCCAGTGGCTAAAGGGGTGGGTGCCCGAAGCGCCCATCCAATATCCCAATTCACCGGCAATATGGGCAATATTTCCCCGCAGTGAGGCAACATCTTGATAGGCTTCTTCAATGTCTTTACAGATATCGGTACCTACTTCCACTACTGCTTGGTGCATTTCGGCTTTCACCTTATCCCGCATAATCTTTTGCCCTTCCTGAACAATGCGCTGTTCGTGACTTTTTAATTCTCTTGTTTGGGGGTCTAACACCATGTATTCCTCTTCCACCCCCAGGGTAAAATTTTTGTAGTTCAGTTTGCTCATAGGTTATCCTCCCGCTAATCGTTTTACTTTCCATATAAAGCCGCACCGGTAACCCCATTTTTCAGGTAATTACCCCAGGTAAGGTTGTCTTTACCTTCCTGCTGGGCCTGTGCTTTTTCAATGGCATAGGTAGCTGCTGTATCTACTACCCATTGGAAATTGGCTTCCCCTACGCTTTTTAGATCTGCATCAGGCGCAGGGTTGCAAAAATCAATGGCATATGGAACACCATCTCGTAAAGCCAGCTCTACCGTATTAAAATCATATCCTAAATAGGCATTGATGCGTAATACTATGGCTTCCATTTCCTTAAGTCGCTCTTCACTGGGCGAAAAATCGGCTACATACCTTAGATGATGCGGATTTCTTGGCTCATAAGGCATAATGCGTACGTATTTTCCGCCAATACAATAGCAACGATAGTACTCTTCAAAAACAATCTCTTCTTGTAGAAGCATTACCAACTGGTTGGTTTCTGCATGCTTATCAAAAAAATCTTCCTGGCTAGTAAGTCTATATACATTCTTCCATCCACCACCAGCAAAAGGTTTCATATAGGCTGGAAACCCAATGTATTTAAAAATCCCTTCCCAGTCTAAGGGGAATGCCAGATTACTAAAAGATTGATCCGAGGTATCAGCTGGTAAATCTCGGGAAGGGAGAATTACAGTTTTAGGAACCGGCACTTCAATTTTAGTGGCCAGACAATTATTAAAAAATTTTTCATCCGCACTCCACCAGAAGGGGTTATTAATTACGGCTGTTCCACAAAGGGCAGCATTCTTTAAATAGGCGCGATAAAAGGGAATGTCTTGACTAATCCGGTCAACAATTACAGCGTAGCCACTGCTTTCACCCTGAATTACTTTGTTAATTTGTACCGGTTCGGCAATGATTCCGGGAACCTTGCGCCGATTAATCTCTTCAATAAACGCCGTTGGAAAACTTCTTTCCTGACCGAATAAAATCCCGATTTTTTTCATAGAAGATTTTTGGTAATACAATGGGAGAATTCATCAGAGAACTGAGTTTGTAACCCAAATACCCTTTTGATAAGTTAAGTTACTAATTCCCCGTGGAATAATAAAATTGTTCTCCATTTATAAGGGGGTTACCATTCTGTTAAGTAAATGCTTTGTTTTACCTTTACAATATGTTACCCATAGTAAAACCATTGAATACATTCGAATCTGTTGAGCAATACCAGCTTTATTCAACTTACCTGAGCAGGGAAGTTCGGTTCGAAGTTTATCGAACAGCCAATAGTTTGGAAGAAGGACCCGTTAGTTTGTTGTTGGTAAACGACGGGCAAGACCTGTTATCCATGCCATTTGCTGAATTACTGAAGCAGGTTTCCTCAGATCATACTTTATATCCATTAATGGTTGTGGGTATCCATTGTGGCGAAGAACGTAAGATGGAATATGGCATTGCCTATTCAGCAGATTATAAAGGGAGGGGGGCAAAGGCTGGCTTGTATGGCAAGTTTATTTTTGATGAGTTGCTTCCCTTTATTAGAAAGCAGTTTCACATACAATCCTTTAAAGAAAAAGCGATGGCGGGTTTTTCGCTGGGAGGGTTAAGTGCGCTCGATATTGTGTGGAACCATGCCAATGAGTTTAGTAAAGTTGGGATATTTAGTGCCTCATTATGGTGGAGGCGAAAAGGGTACGAGGATGGTTATGATGAAGAAAAGGATCGACTGATGCACCTCCAAATCAGCAAGGGAATTTATTTTCCTTGGTTACAATTTTTTATTCAGTGTGGAGCTATGGACGAAGTGGCCGACCGAAATAAAAACGGCATTATCGATTCGGTGGATGATGCGCTTGATCTGGTAGTAGCCTTAAAGGCCAAAGGATACACCGATGCGCATATCCGGTATATGGAGCTAATAGACGGCAAACACGATGTAGCAACCTGGGCAAGGATTTTGCCGGAGTTCATCCGCTGGGGTTGGGAAAAAACTGAAGCCTAAGATTTTTTATTTTGAATTGTAATTTGTTCATAGTGATGACACTGTTTTGGTGTCTACTTATATGAGCACGAGGCAATAGGATAAGCATATAAAAAAACCCGGAATAATCATTCCGGGTTTTTTTATAGTTAGTAGGGTAAGCTACTAAAAGATGTATCTGAGGCCTAACTGACCTTGCCAAACATCTCCAAAGCCAGTTCCTTTTCTGTAAGTTGTATAGTTTAAGCTATTATTCACACGGTTCATTCTGAAGATAGGAGCTCCGTTGGCATCCACACCAGCTGCAGCCAGCGGGTTGAAGGTGTTCACGAAGTTGCTCACACCCCAGGCAGAATTTATCAAGTTACCGATATTAAAGATATCAGCTCTCAATTGAATGGTGTGTCTGTTTTTGCCAATATTTCTAAACAGTTCTAACTGAGTAGAGAAGTCGAAACGAACGATATAGGGTTGTAATGCACCATTTCTTTCGGCATACTTACCTCTGTTTTTGCTGAGATAAGCATCCTGATTAATATAGGCTTCAAAAGCAGTAATCTGATCCTGAACCGTTGCTATTACAGTAGCACCTGAAGTGATGGGTAAGAAGTTCATTTGGGCTGTGCTTGCTGGAATATACATCAAATCATTACCATTTAAACCATCCCCGTTCATATCACCACTATACGCGTATGAGAAACGACCTTGGTTTTGTGATTGGCCATATAAAGAGAACTGTAAAGCAGCTGATTTACCTAATTCAACGCGATAGTTTACGTTACCAATAACCCGGTTACGGATTTCATTATCGCTGAATGCCATGTCGGTGTTGTTGTTACCACGCACACTTTGAATGCCAGACCAAGAGCTGAATGCAATAGAACCAGGCGTCATATAGTCACGAGCTCTGGTAAAGGTATAAGCAGCGAACCAGCTTAAACCTTTATTACCACGTGCTTGCTTTTCTAATTTAGCAGTAACCTGGATAGAACCTCCCAAAGGAGCACTTTCCATAGTAGTGGCATCATTGATTTTTGGATTCAAGCGAAGTGCATTGTTCTGAGCAGCTCCTGATAAACCTAAACCGGCAAAACGAGGACGCGAATCTGGTCCGTTAAAGCGGGCTGTTGCAGGCACCAAATTAGCATTGTAATAATTGATATTGCTGAGCGATTGTGTGTAAAGGAATTCAGCAGTGGCAATGATGTCTCTACCTAACTTCTGATCGATGGCAAAATTGCTACGCAACACCTGAGGGAATCTGAATTCATTTTCAGTAGCAGCAATATTGTAAGAAGAAGCAGGAGTTCCTGGAGTTGGCAGGAAGTTAGGATAGCTAGAAGGTACCGTTGGTTTAAACGGATAGGCTGCTGTGTTATTAACATTCACTCCACCATTTAACACCCCGTTGTTACCCATCTGATTGCTGATGAATACGAAAGAAGGACGACCGGTGAATAAACCGATACCACCACGGATTTGTGTTTTCTTATCTCCATTTACATCGTAGTTAAATCCAATTCTAGGACTAATCATCAATTTAGCAGAAGGAAGCTGAGAAGTACTCAGTTTGGTAGATTTACCCATGTTATCGATGAAAGAGAAACCATCTACTTCTCTATTTGTATAACCTGAACCAACAAAGTAAGGAACTTCAAAACGGATACCATAGGTAACATTGAAATTACTTTCTACGTTTACTTCATCCTGAATATAAGCAGCGATTTGACGGGCACGGGTAGTTACCAACCAAGGACCGCCACCTTCTAAGTTACTGAAGTTCGAACGGTAATTTCTCATAAATACCGGGCTGAAAGGCTGGTTAGGGTTGGCTTTGTATGCGTTGGCAGCTGTATAGAAATCAGCCAGGTTGTTGAATGTGTAAATACCGTTGATCAATGGCGTAAAACCATTGGTGAAAGTGAAACTCTCATAAGATAAACCAGCAGTGATAGTGTGTTTGCCTGAATAAATAGTAAGGTTATCGCTAAACTGCCAAGTGTCGGTATTCAACAAGTTGTTGGGTGTAAACGGATCGTTACCAAATGAAATATAGTTCAAACTTTGGTTTGCCTGGGTAGTGGGAATAGTAGAGGTACCAGAAGTTGGTAAATTTGTAAGCGGGCTACTTCCGTCCTGAATATCTACCATCGGAAAGTCACCACCTTTTAAACCACGGAAATCACGATTGGCTGTATATCCAAAAGTAATTTCATTGCTTACTTTATTGCTGTAACGGCTGTTCAACTGAGCAATCACACCATAAATATTGTTGTTGATTTCATAAGCTGAGTTAGAGAAAGCCAGTGAATTCGCATTTCCACCACGACTTCCGTTTGTGGTATTACTGCTGCTCACACCCACATCTCTCTTAGATAAAAGCAAGTTACCGCGGATACTGAACTTATGTCTGTCGTTGATGTTCCAGTCGAAACGGGCAACGGCTTTGTCACTTTTGGTAACAAAAGGATATCCCTGATAAGATCCTGGATCGTAGTTGAAAGTACTTTTCAGGTAAGTTGCCAGCGCGTCTAGTTCAGATACCTTTACACGGGTAGTATTACCGCTAATAGGAGAAGCACCATTGCTTGCATCGGCAGTCCATAAAGTACCCACATCATTTCTGCGCTCACCTTCGTAGTTCAGGAAGTAGAAGAGTTTATTCTTCTTAATTGCACCACCTATACTTACGCCATATTGTTTTACATCAAATGCATTTACAACCACATCCTGCTTGCCGGCAGCACCTGCTTTTTTACCTACCAGACCTTCATTACGCACATTGTAGAAACCTGTACCATGTATTGTATTGGTACCACTTTTGGTTACAGCATTGATGCTGGCTCCGGTAAATCCTGCATCACGTAAGTTGTAGGGAGAAACGTTGATTTGAATTTCCTGCAAGGCATCTAAAGAAATAGGAGCCGAGTTGGTTTGACCACCATTCAGTGCACTCAATCCAAAAGAGTTATTGAAAATTGAACCGTCTAAAGTCAGGTTGATGGCACGACCATCCTGACCGGCAAATGAAGTTCCGTTACCAGCTTGAGGTACCAGACGTGTTAAGTCGGTAATGTTACGACTCAGGGTTGGTAAGGTTCCAATTAAGCGGGAATTGATATTGGTAGAAGTACCTTTTCTGTCTTTAGAAATCAAAGCAGCTTTTTTAGCGGCAGTTCCGCTTACGGTTACTTCTTTCAATTCACTGGCGGCATCATTCAGCACCACATCAATCACGGAAGGCTCACCTAACTGAACGATAACATCAGAAACAACTTCTGTTTTCAGTCCCACGTAGGTGAAAGTGATTTTGTAAGGTCCACCGATTCTCAAACCAGGAACTGTGAATTTACCAGTTCCGGTAGAAACAGATTTGTACTTAGAACCAGATGGCTCATGAATTACTTCTACTGAAGCACCCGTTAGGCCTGCTCCTTTAATGTCTTTTACAAAACCGGTGATAGTTCCGGTTGTAACTTGTGCCATTGAAGCTGCCGCCATAAAGAGAGCAGAAACCAAAATGGTCAATCTTTTTAAGATTCGCATAATTGCTAGTTTTTGAAATGCAAATATGCAGCTTAAATGCTGTTTTCAGTGAATTTGGCCCGAATTAATGATAAAATAATTTCAGATTTTTCATATTTTGTTAATTATTTGGTGATAAATAGGGACTTATAGGTAAAACAAAACTCCAACTTATCAATCCTAGTCAGCAAGACCTCAAAAAAAGCGTACCTTAAAGTAAATAATATTATAATATGATTTTTATGCCTGGTTGAATTATCCATCTCGACAATCGGGAACTGTTAAATCCACTTACTTCCTGCAGGGGGGAAACGGACAGCTCATCCGGATCAAAAGTATACGTAGGCTCCAACCGATTTTCATCACGATATCCCATAAATCTCAATCCCTGAATTTGGCGAGTTGGCAATTCCCATTTTCTACCTGATTCCCTATTTATCAGTGCCATCAAATTAAAGCATTCTAAACTTACTTTTAATTTAACGGGTTGATGGGTAAATCGGATAACGAACTCCCACTCACATTTGATATCACACTGAAAAGATACCGGTAATTGCGCCCCATTTCTTTCGGCAAACCGTCCTCTACTTTTGGCAAGATAAGGGCTTGACTGGATCCAATTTTCCAGCATCGAGGCTTGCTCCCGGCTGCCGATAGGTCTGGTTCCGTTAAAAAAAGGAACAAAATTCATCTGTTCAATCTCACCCTGCGTGGGTACATACATCAGTTCATTGTATCCGTTAATTCCATCTTCTCTTACCATGCTTTTCCCCTGGTATACATAGCTATAGGGGGCGTTGGATTGTGCTATCCACAAAACACTTAATTGCCAACGGTTTTTTTGTTGGTTTGAATATCGATCGCCATGTAATCCTATAACCCATTTGTTAGGTCTGCTAAAATCGGATAGCGATAATTCCGGTTCATTTCTGCCATTTACCGTTTCGGTTTGCTGCCAAACGCTATTCAATACACTGCCGGTAGCATCCCGAAAGGTGCGGGTGTTGCTGCTGGCGTAAGCAGCTTCTATACTCCATATATCATTTATTTTGAAAAAACCACCTGCTTTCCAAAAATATCCTCCTGCCCCCGATTGTTGCCGGGTATGCAATAAAATGGCATAATCGTAGGGATTTTTTCCGTTATTAACCATTGGCAATCTTGCTCCCTGTAAAGCCGGATACACTTTTCTTTTTCCGGGGGAAGCTGAGTTTTTCTCAGGCAAAGGGATGTTTAATTGTGTAAATGCAGGCTCAAATAGGTTGCGGGTGATCAAGGCCGATAAATAAAAGGTACATCGGTCATTTGCATATTGTAACTGAGTGTGGAACCTCGATTGAGTAGGTAAGTTGATTGCTTCTGCCACCAGCGTTAATGGAATTGCGTTGGCATAATCTGGCCGAACCAACCCTGCTCCCAACGGATGTCGGAGTTTATTTAATCGCAATCTATCTAATTGATCCCCTTCTGCCTCCCATCCCAACAAGTTAGTTCCTCCACTAATATAGGCCGATCCGGGCCATACCATTGGCATCCTGCCTGTTTGAATACCAATTGCAGATTCTAGGGTAAGTTTCGAAACGATTCGCCACCGAATAGCCATACTGGGGGCAAATGCCCAACGGAAAACCGGTGTTTGACCCGTGCTCGCTCCCTCCAATGATCGGTACCGAGCATAAACAGGCAATACCTCGCTATTTACAGTTTCGTTTATCGGGGGAGCTTGAAAAAACCAGCATTTTTGCAGATTACCACTCAGCCACAAAGTTAATGACGGGTGCATCCGAATTTGATCGCTTACCGTTACACTCCAGTCGCCCGAACTAAAACTTGTGGCCGATCGATTCGCTTGATTGCCAGATATCTGCTGTTGAAAACCAATCCGGTAATAGGAAGGTGACTTTTGTAAAATAAAGCTGGCAGGCTGAGAATAAATTACATAGCCATAGGCCGCAGGCACCCATAGGGATTGAAATCGGGCATAGGTAAATTCGGTACCCACCCGAATTAGCTGTTTCCCCCGGAGCCACTGAAATTTCTTTTTCAATGTGGCGATATCCTGTTGTACAAAATTTAATCCACTATATATATCTGTTCCCAAATAAACCGACCCTTTTTCGTGGTTGATTTTTACACGCGGAAATGGTGAACCGATAGCAGTTCTTTCATCAGTAGCATGGATGAAATTTCCCGACAATTGATGAGACATATTTCGGTCGTTCCTATTTCTTAATTCAAACTGCAGGGTATAATTTTTCGATTGCAAAACAAATCCACTGTTGGAGAAAAAAGTTTCGTTGTTGGCTCTCTTTTCTGGCTTAACCTGAATGGCATCAAAGTACCGGGCACTCATCGTGAGCTGACTTTGATTGTTCAGCTGGGCATCTATTCTGAGTAACATTTTTTTAGCCGAAAGTATTTCCTGCGCCTCCCGAAAATCACCAGGGTCGTACCCATAAGTAGATATAAGTTGATTTCTAACAATCGGCAACCATGTTTCAGTATTATTGGAACGCTGATTTTCTGTATAGGTTTGCCGGATGGGTATTTGTTTTTCTTGCTGCTCGAGATTGGCAAAATAAAAAAGTTTGTTTTTTTCAAAAGCCCCTTTAGTTGATATACCACTGGTAGAGTTGTGAAAGTTGCCTCGATTCATCCCCCGATTCAATTCAGTAAAAGTTCTGCCAGTAAGAGCTGTATTTTGCCAATAATGATAGGCAGCAGTTTCAGATTGATTACTTCCCTTGCGGGTAATGGTTTGTATGGCGGCACCAGTATAATGGCCCTGCATTGCATCCACCGGACTGTATACCACTTTACAAAGCTCCATCGCTTCAAGAGAGATGGGGGAGCTGCCCGTTACACCTCCGAAAGTTCCGGAAGGGGAAATGCCAAATAAATCATGTGTTATCGAACCATCTGTATACAAAGCATTGTATCGATAGCTTTCTCCCGCTATGGAAACACTTCCGGTGCCTCCTATATCGATATGTGCTTCGGGTAGCACTCGAAGCGCATCTTGTAAGTTTTTTGAACCGCTTGCAAAACGATTGAGTTGCTCACCCGATAAAATAGTTCCTGGTGAATAATTTTCCGAAAATGGATTGGAACGCCGGGTTGATTGAACTGTAACAGCTTCCAATAAACGAATCGTATCTTGAAATGAAATATTAATTTCTGTGGTTTCGCCCAGCCGAATAATTACAGCAAATATCTGAACCGGTTTTACCTGTATGTGCGTAGCACGGAGCGTATAGCCATATCCGGGAGGGATCCCACCCAAAAAGTATTTCCCCTTTTGATTGCTTACAGTGGTAATTTTTGTGCCACTCGCCCGATGTAGTAAGCTTATTGCCACTCCCGCCAAAACAGTTTTTCCTTCCCCATACACCGTGCCAGTTAGTTCTCCCGAAGTTGGTTGGCAAGGTAGCTTACTCCAGCAAAAACAACTTAGTAATATCAAAACGCTTCTAAATGCCATCCTGCAAAACAAGCCAGTAAATTAACGTTCCGAATACGTATTTTCCGAATCTGATACAGATTAATTAACGGTAGTCGAAAGCCTGCTTACCTGGTAACTTCCGTTTTGGGTACTCATTTTGAAATTTCAACTGTAACTTTGTGCATAAAGTTGCATTATGTTAGATAGAATTGAAGATGCCATTGAAGATATTCGGAAGGGTAAGCTGGTAATTGTGGTTGACGATGAGGATCGCGAAAATGAAGGAGACTTTATTGTAGCAGCAGAATTTGCAACCCCAGAAGTGATCAATTTTATGAGCAAAGAAGGAAGGGGGTTGATTTGTGTTGCCCTTACCGAAGAACGCTGTGCTGCTTTGCAATTGGCTCCTATGGTAACCTCCAATACCTCACTTCATGAAACGGCTTTTACCGTTTCTGTAGATTTGATTGGGGACGGAACCACCACCGGTATTTCTGCTCAGGATCGCTCCAAAACCATATTAGCATTGGTTAACCCCAATACCCGGCCAGATCAACTGGGCAGACCCGGACATATTTTTCCTTTGAAAGCAGTTGCTGGGGGCGTTTTAAGAAGAACCGGCCATACCGAAGCAACCATCGACCTTGCCCGACTGGCGGGACTGCAACCTGCGGGTGCCCTGGTAGAAGTGATGAATGAAGATGGCAGTATGGCCCGCTTGCCGCAGTTACTGGAAATTGGCGCGCGATTCGGCATTAAGGTGATATCCATTAAAGATTTGATTGATTTTCGCCTGCGAACTGATTCATTAATTGAAGAATTGGTTCGGGTAGATATGCCAACCGCGTTTGGACATTTTACCCTGGTTGCTTTTAAAGAAAAATTATCGGGTGCCGAACATCTGGCATTGGTAAAAGGCAGCTGGCAACCAAATGAGCCGGTGCTTACCCGAGTGCACAGCAGTTGTTTTACTGGAGATATTTTGTCTAGTCTTCGTTGCGATTGCGGTGAACAATTGCATAATGCCATGCGTAAAATTGAACAGGAGGGAAAAGGAGTAATTGTTTACATGAATCAAGAAGGCAGAGGAATTGGGTTGATTAATAAATTAAAAGCCTATCAATTGCAGGAACAGGGGCTAGACACGGTTGAAGCCAACCTGCAACTGGGATTTGGTATGGATGATCGCGACTATGGCGTAGGGGCTCAAATTCTTCGGTATCTGGGGATTACACAACTTCGGTTGCTGAGTAATAATCCCAGAAAAAGAGCTGGATTAAAAGGATATGGACTAGAAGTTACTGAGGTAATACCCATTGAAACATCGCCCAATAGCCACAACCTGAAATATCTCCAAACCAAGCGCGATAAACTTGGCCATGATATTTTGAATAAAGAGTAGCGTAAGCAGAAATATTAAGATCGATAACCGCCTTCTTTTTCTTCCTTCTCTTTTTCTTTTTCGTATGCTCTAATAATGGCTTTTACTAATCTGTGCCTAACTACGTCTTCTTCCGTTAATTCAATGTGAGCGATACCTTCTATTGACTTAAGAATGCGGGTAGATTTTTCTAAACCACTGCGCATATTTCTGGGAAGATCAACTTGGGTTGGGTCGCCCGTAATAATTGCTTTTGCATTGGCACCAATGCGGGTTAAAAACATTTTTAATTGCAGGTCGTTGGTATTTTGTGCCTCATCTAAAATGATAAAAGCGTTATCCAAAGTTCTTCCCCGCATGTAGGCCAGCGGTGCTATTTCAATGGTGCGGGTAGTCATATAATAACCCAACTTGTCGGCCGGAATCATGTCGTCTAAAGCATCATACAGCGGTCGGAGATAGGGGTCAATTTTTTCTTTCAAATCACCCGGCAAAAAGCCCAAACTCTCACCCGCTTCAACTGCCGGACGAGTTAATATGATTTTCTTCACCAGCTTGTTTTTCAATGCCCGAACGGCCAACGCTACAGCCGTATAGGTTTTACCAGTACCCGCCGGCCCTATGGCAAAAACAATATCGTTTTGATCTACGGCCTGTACCATTTTTTTCTGATTAGATGTTCTAGCTCGCACGGTTTTACCATTCGGGCCAAAAACCAGAATATCGTTGGGGTTTTGTTCAATAAAATTGTCTACGGTTTCTGGATCATCCCCACCGATAATTTGTTCAAAATAATTTTCGCTCATGTGACCATTTCGCTGCAGATACTGAACAATTAAATCAATTTTTTCCTTTGCCGTTTCAATTTGCTCCGGTGCTCCACTGATTTTTAACTGTGTACCTCTAGACAAGATTTTTAAAAGCGGAAATTTTTTTCTAAGGGTATCTAATTTGCCGTTATTAACGCCGAAAAATTCTATCGGATTAACGGAGTCGAGGTTGATGATAGTGTCTGTCAATCTGCTTTTCTTTAGGAGGGAAAATAATTAATGATTTTACTTCTTCAATTACATTATCCAAATTTAATTCTTTGGGAGTGTATTTACCTAGAACTTCTTATGCACACATGTGGAAATAAAGCCAGCAAGAGCTCATTAACTGAATTCAATTCATTTTGTACAATGAAAAAAACTACAATGTTAAATTTGCTTTAACGAAGCGATGGTAGCAACCGGATCGGCAGCATTGAATACGGTATTGCCGGCAACCAACACATGCGCTCCGGCTGCAATAATAGAAGCTGCATTTTCAAGGGTAACACCTCCATCAATTTCAATCAATGCCGATGACCCTGTTTCTTGAATGAGTTGATGCAATTCCCGAATTTTCGCCAGCGTACCGGGTATAAATTGCTGACCACCAAATCCCGGGTTTACACTCATCACACAAACCAAATCGATATCTGATATAATTTGCTTAAGCAATTGAACGGGAGTATGGGGATTGATGGCAACTCCTGCCTTCATTCCTAAGCCTTTAATCTGTTGGATATTTCGGTGAAGATGAACACAGGCTTCATAATGAACCGTGAGTATATCGGCCCCTGCTTTGTGAAAAGCTTCTGTAAGTAATTCGGGATGCTGAATCATCAGATGCACATCGCAAACTTTTTGGGTGGCTTTTCTTATATGTGCTATCACAGGAATGCCAAAACTAATATTCGGCACAAAACTGCCATCCATCACATCCAAGTGGAACCAATCGGCCTCACTCTTATTTAGCATATCACAATCATCTTGCAATTGTAGAAAATTCGCACTAAGCAGGGAGGGAGCAATTATTGGCATGAAGCAAATTTATTGAAATAATGCAGTTGCAGGTTAAAATGATCTATTAAATTGGGGTTGTGCTTTATAAAAACAAGCTAAGGTTATTGCAAATTGGCACTTCTCCCAAATAAATGCAACAAAAAAACACCCTTATTTACTAAAAGGATTATCGGCCTCCCGTTGCATATCCGGGTAATGCCATGCCGGGATCTAAGCGCTGCGCCTGCTGAAAATGAGCAACAGCCCCAGAGGTATCCTTCAACCGGGCTTCACAATTAGCCAGCCAATAATAGCCATCTGCATACGTACCTTTCAACTGGATAATAGTGGTAAATATTTTTTTAGCGGCAGCTATATTTCCGGCATCCCAATATAAAAAGCCCTTTTCCATATAGGCCTCTATATAGTTATAATTAATGCGAATACACTCATCTAAGGAATGATGGGCGGCTGGGGCCATTCCCTTTCTGGCATAATAAACCCCTCTTATAAACGCCACATGCGATAAGTAAGTTGCGTCGTTCCATTCACTTGCGATTGACTGTAGCAGCAATAGGGCAGTATCATTTTTTTGTTCCGCCAGTAAATTCGCCCACCGAAGCTTTAGGTCGGGAGTGGGATAAATTCGAATCGCATACCGGTAACACCTGATTGCTCCACTGGTATCACCTATTTTTTCACTGAGTTCACCCTTTTTGGTCCAATAACCCGCATGTAAACTGTCTCTTTTAATCAACGAATCTACCTGTGCAATGGCTTCTTTTAATGCTCCAATACTATCTAATATTTCAATTGCGGCTACTCTTAATGGAGTTCTGTCCGGATACTGATTTACCCGGTTTATTTGCTGCAGAATGGCAGGAGATTCATTTGAAACCGGCAGGTCCTTTGGTGCTTGGGGCTGTTGGAAAGTAGGCTGGTTGCAGGCAAATGCTAATAATACCCATGTAATTATCCAAGGTAACTTCATATTGCAAAATTACTGAGTAATGCAACACATGACACTAATTTGACAATTCCCTCACCCTACTTAATTAAATTTGTAGCCTTGTTAACTTTAATTTTGGTTACATGAACAGAATGCTCAGTTTCGTAGCTATCCTTTTCTACAGTACTTCTTCGTTGGCACATGCTCCTAAAGTGTCGGCGGATACCCTATTATTTGAAGGAGAAAGGCACTTTAAAAATATACAGCAACTAACATTTGGGGGCGATAATGCAGAGGCTTACTGGAGCTTTGACGGTAAGTTTATCACTTTTCAAAGAACCAATCCCAAGGAAGGAGTGCTTTGTGATCAGATATTTATAGGAAAGGCACCCGCAGCAGGCGAGCAATTTACTTATCAAATGCTCAGTAACGGAAAGGGGCGAACCACCTGCTCTTATTTTTTACCCGATGGTAAACATGTTTTATTTGCATCCACGTCAAAGGGTGGCGATGAATGTCCTCCCGTTCCAGATCGTGCTAAATACGGCAATAAATACATCTGGCCTCTTTATAATACCTATGATATTTTTATTGCAGATTTGAAAGGAAACATTACCGGGCAATTAACTACTGCCAAAGGGTATGATGCGGAAGCCACTTTATCTTCGGACGGCAAAAAAATGATTTATTGCAGTGATAAAGGAGGCGATTTAGATTTATATGTGATGGATTTGAAAAGTAAAAAAGAGATTCAAATTACCAACCAATTGGGCTATGATGGAGGTGCCTGGTTTAGCCCAGATGGAAAAAAAATTGTTTGGCGTGCCAGTCGCCCTGCTACCCCCGAAGCTATTGCTGAATATAAATCCCTGCTGGCCGAAGGTATGGTAGCCCCCACCAATATGGAGGTATGGGTGGCAGATGCAGATGGTAAAAATGCCCGACAGATTACCAACCTAGGCCAGGCCAACTGGGCCCCCAATTTTACACCCGATGGAAAGCACATTATTTTCTGCAGCAATCATGAATATAAAAGAGGATTCCCCTTCAACATGTATATTGTTGATTTGGAAGGCAATGGATTAGAGAAAATCAGCAGAGACAAAGGCTTTGATGCTTTTCCCATGTTTAGTCCAGATGGTAAAAAAATCATCTTTGCCTCTAATCGAAATAATGGAGGTACTCGGGATACCAATTTGTTTATGGCCGACTGGGTAGAATAGTTTTTGAAAGATTCCCGGCTGTTTTTAGCATAGTTTTTCTATCTTTCCGTACTTAAATTAATGTTATGCAAACGGGATTGCTCCATTTACACAACCTGCTCCGCTGGGTTATACTCATTTTATTATTGCTTTCTATAGTTAAAGCCTATCAGGCTAAATCGAATCCAGATTTGTATCCCGCAGGCAAACAGCCGATTTGGTTATTTACCCTGATTGCGGCTCATATAACCTTATTGTTAGGTTTGTATCAGTGGGGTTGGGGCCGATATGGGTTTTTTACTATGGAACTTCCCGAAGGAATTAGTGTTATGAAAGATAAGTTCCTACGCTTTTATTGGGTGGAACACCCGGTTACTATGATTCTCGCCATATTGTTAATTACACTGGCCTATGGTGCCGGAAAAAGAGGTGACTACAAGAGAGTATTTTGGTTTTTTCTGCTTTCGCTTATTATCATCCTGGTGAATATCCCCTGGCCTTTTAGAGAGACAGTAGGTCGTGCCCTTTTACCCGGAGGTCATTGATTGGCAGAGCGATGTCCCAATTCTATTACTTCGCAATCCTGTATATTATTTCCGTGGATATTGAAGCGTACAATGGTTCTTTGCTGATGCCAGCCATGCGTGCCGGCAGCTCCGGGATTCATGTGTAACACCTGATTGGCATTATCGTACATGATTTTTAAAATATGGGAGTGACCTGTAATAAACAATTGAGGCCGGTACAATTGAATTAATGGAAGCGACTGAGGATTGTATTTAGGTGGATAGCCCCCAATATGCGTGATTAAAACACGCACTTCTTCACAGGTAAACTCCGATACCCGCGGAAAATACTGCATCATCAACGAGTCGTCTATATTTCCATATACACCTTTTAAGGGTTTGAAGGCGGCCAGTTTTTCGTATACTTCTATATTTCCTACATCTCCCGCATGCCAGATCTCATCTACATTGGCAAAATGATGAAATATTTTTTCATCCAAATAGCTATGGGTATCCGACAGTAAGCCAATGCGAGTCATGCTGCTAAGATATCAACTTTTTTAAGCCATCTATTTTCAGTAACTTACTTTTATGAAGTTGTTTAGGATTTTATTTCATGTAGTGCCATTTTCTATAGGCTGCCTTTTATTAACAGGCTGTGTTAGCCCGTATCGGGGATACCAGCCTACACCAAATTCAACAGCAACCCGCTTAACCGGCAGTGCATTTTTTGCATGGGCCAACACGCAACCCCGGGCTGTTTGGGATTCTATGGCGGTTGAACAAATTTTTTCCGGCAATTACCCCAGTCACGTATTTCGTTGGGTAACGATTCATACTCAAATACAGGTTGATTCAGTAACCACCCTTCGGGCATCTTATCAGGTTACCTCCGATTACCTGAGTTTAGGAACCGATGCCGAT
>CAMBUH010000029.1 GCA_945870985.1 Chitinophaga pinensis | reverse complement strand
TGCATGCAGCCGCAAAAAGGCAGATTTAGCCGCTTAGAACCAAAAATAATTGGAAAATAAAGAGAATATCCATACCTTTGCCGCCCCAAAAGTTCTTTTACGAGAATGATTGAATTTGGGAGTCTCGCCTAAGGCGCGACGCTATCACCAATTAAATCTAAAAAACATGGCCAAAGAAATCTCTGGCTTCGTGAAGTTGCAAGTGAAAGGCGGACAAGCCAATCCTGCGCCTCCCGTAGGTCCGGCACTCGGTTCAAAGGGTGTTAACATTATGGAGTTCTGCAAGCAATTCAATGCTAGAACGCAGGATAAAATGGGAAAAGTAGTTCCCGTGCTTATTACTGTTTATACCGACAAATCCTTCGAATTTGTAATCAAAACAGCTCCCGCCGCTGTTCAGTTAATGGAAGCAGCCAAAATTCAGTCCGGCTCCAAAGAAAGTAATCGCCAGAAAGTAGGCAAGGTTACTTGGGATCAGATTGAGGCGATTGCCAAAGACAAGATGTCTGATTTAAATGCTTTTACTGTAAACAGCGCCATGAGTATGGTGGCCGGTACTGCCCGCAGTATGGGAATTACGGTAGAAGGGAAAGCCCCCTGGGAAAATTAATTATTTATTCACCGATTGCACAAGCAATTAAAACATTAGAAAATGGCACTTACTAAAAAAAGAAAAGTAGCAGTTACTAAGGTGGATAAAAACAAAATGTATTCCCTTAAGGATGCTTCCACGTTAGTTAAAGAAATCAATTGTACGAAGTTCGACAGTTCAGTAGATCTTCATATCCGTTTGGGCGTTGATCCCAAAAAAGCCGACCAGCAGGTTCGGGGTACTGTATCCCTGCCGCATGGTACCGGTAAAACCAAGAAAGTACTAGTACTTTGTACCCCCGATAAAGAAGCAGCAGCCAAAGAAGCCGGTGCAGATTTTGTAGGGTTGGATGAGTTTATCACCAAAATTGAAGGTGGATGGGTGGAGGTAGATGTTATTATCGCTACCCCATCTGTGATGCCTAAAATTGGTAAACTGGGTAAAGTACTCGGTCCTCGTAACTTAATGCCCAACCCTAAAACCGGAACGGTTACTAACGATGTAGCTGCAGCCGTAAATGAGGTGAAGGGTGGTAAAATTGCCTTTAAGGTTGATAAATCCGGAATTGTACACGCTTCTATCGGTAGAGTTTCTTTCTCCTCCGACAAGATTGCAGAAAACAGTGCCGAACTGATCAATGCTATTATCAAACTGAAGCCTTCTGCCGCTAAGGGTATTTACCTGAAAGGCGTAAGCATGGCCAGTACGATGAGTCCGGGTATTGCCTTAGACACAAAATCATTAATCAACTAATCCCTGTGATCTGTGCGCCTCTGGCGCTTGGAAATGACCCGGGCTCTAAAAAAAATTAGTTATGACAAAGCAAGAGAAAAATGAAGTGATTGAAATACTGAAAGAAAAATTCTCTCAGTACAATAACTTCTACATTACCGATACAGAATCGCTTTCGGTTGCTCAGGTGAGTAACCTTCGCAGAATTTGCTTCAATAAGCAAGTAGAAATGAAGGTGGCTAAAAATACCCTGATTCGCAAAGCGCTCGAATCACTGGATGCTGAAAAGTATGCCGGCGTGTTCGATTCCCTGCACCAGGTTACCGCCCTTATGTTCTCCGATAATCCGAAAGAACCCGCTGTAATACTCAGCGCTTTCCGTAAATCGGCCAATACCGATCGCCCGCAATTAAAGGCAGCTTTCATTAATGGAGATGTATTTACAGGCGACGAGTCATTGGCAGCACTCACGAAGATTAAGACGAAGAACGAGTTAATCGGAGAAGTACTCGGATTGTTGCAATCCCCCGCCAAACGCGTATTGGCAGCCTTATTGCACCACCACGAAAAACAAGCCGATGCCACACCGGCAGAAGCCTAATAACAACGGAATTTTTTATCCAAATAAACGCCCAACGGCAAATTTTTTTAAACCCTCCGTCGGATCACCCAGGTGATATGAAGACGGAAAAAATTTACAAACTATGGCAGACGTAAAAGCATTAGCCGAACAATTAGTAGGCTTAACAGTTAAAGAAGTTCAAGAATTAGCAGATGTACTAAAAGCAGATTACGGTATCGAACCCGCTGCTGCTGCAGTAGTAATGGCCAGCGGCGACGGTGGCGGAGCAGCTGCTGTTGAAGAAAAAACAGCCTTTGATGTAATCCTCGTAAGCGGAGGTGCTAGCAAATTGACTGTGGTGAAAATCGTTAAAGAATTAACCGGTTTAGGACTGAAAGAAGCCAAAGACCTGGTAGACGGTGCACCGAAGCCAGTTAAAGAAGGTGTTTCTAAATCAGAAGCCGAAGAAGTGGCTAATAAGCTGAAAGAAGCCGGTGCTGAAGTGGAAATCAAGTAATTATTCCTCTTTGAATTTTATAAGCCGACCTCCTTCGAGGTCGGCTTTTTTGTTCTTACCCGGTTATCCGCATCCAAGAAGCATACCGCTTATCCAAATAGTTATTGGTTTCCCCGTAGGGTTATTTATTTTTAAGAAAAAAAAGTATGAAACAATATTCCCTTTTGCTAATCCTTTTTGCAGCGGTTGGGCTCAGCTCCTGTAAAAATACTGCTCAACCCGAAGCAGCTGCTTTTGATGTAGCAGGTATGGATACAACGATTCAGCCGGGTGATAATTTTTTTAAATATGCAAACGGAAAATGGCTGGCCACCACCAAAATCCCGGACGATCAATCGGGCTGGGGTAGCTTCTATAGTTTGTATGATAATAACTTAAAAAAACTGCGCATTATTTTAGATGGGTTAGCTGCGAACACTAATCATCCAAAAGGAAGTGCCGCACAAAAAGTGGGTGATTACTATGCCAGTGGTATGGATACCGCCACCATTGAAAAAAGAGGAAGTGACCCATTGAAAAACACACTGGCTAAAATTGCAGCCGTTACAACTTATCAGCAGTTGGTTCAACTGATGGGAGATGAAATGAAGTTGGCCAACGATTTTTCACCAATTGGGTATTATGTTTCAGCTGATGAAAAAAACAGCAGTAAAAATATTCTGGTATTAGTACAGGCAGGATTAAGTCTGCCCGAGAAAAGCTATTATACCAAAACAGATTCTATTTCCGTAAGTATTCGCAACGCGTTTGTTAAAAATATTGAAACCTATTTTACATTAACCGGTACAGATGCTGCACTGGCACAAAAGCAGGCAGCAGCGGTTTTGGCTTTGGAAACTAAAATAGCTGCTTCGCACCTTACACCGGTCGAGTTGCGCGACCCTATTAAAAACTACCATAAGTTGTCGGTTGCTCAGTTGCAGCAACAAGCTCCTCAGTTAAATTGGCCAGAGTTGTTTTCAAAAATAGGGATACAAACCGATAGTGTAAATGTGTCGCAACCTGCCTATTATGCAGCACTTGGTAAACTGCTCGCCTCAGAGCCGATAGAAGTGTGGAAGCAAAAAGCCGCGTACGATTATATCTCCAGCAATGCCCGAAACCTGAGTAAGCAATTTAGGGATACCCGGTTCGATTTTAGAAAGGTTTTCTCTGGTTTAACCGAACAGCCACCCCGTTGGAAAACAATGGTACAAAGTTCGGATGAAGGCTTGAAGGATTTGTTGGGTCAGTTGTATGTTGAAAAATATTTCCCTCCGGCTGCTAAAAAACGAATGGATGAACTGGTGAATAATTTGCAAATCGCTTTTCAAAAAAGAATTGCGGGCTTAGACTGGATGTCGGATACCACCAAGGCACAGGCACAGATAAAGTTAAGTGCCTTTATCAAAAAGATTGGGTATCCAGATACTTGGAAAAGCTATGAGGATGTAACCATTAACCGGGGTACTTACTTTGAAAATATTCAAAGCATTCAACAGCACGATTTGGCAGAGAATCTCAAGAAGATTGGTAAGCCAGTAGATAAAACGGAGTGGGGGATGACGGCTCCAACGGTAAATGCTTATTATAATCCGGTATTCAATGAAATCGTATTTCCTGCGGGCATACTTCAATCGCCATTTTTTAATGCCGATGCGGATGATGCCATCAATTATGGTGCAATCGGATTGGTAATTGGCCACGAAATTACGCATGGATTTGATGATCAGGGGCGCCAGTATGATGCCAGCGGAAACCTGAAAGATTGGTGGCAGGCTTCTGATGGAGCAAAATTTACCCAAAAGGCCAATGGCGTTGTTGAGCAATATGATGGCTTTAAAGTGCTGGATAGTTTATCGGTGAACGGACAACTTACCTTGGGTGAGAATCTGGCGGATATAGGTGGATTGGCGATAGCCTGGGATGCTTTTCAATTAACTACACAGGCTAAAAGCACAGAAAAAATAGATGGTTTTACACCCCAACAGCGGTTTTTTCTTGGTTTTGCGCAGGCTTGGCGTATAAAAAACCGTCCGGAAAATGTGCGTACCGGTATTTCGGTTGATCCCCATTCCCCGGAAGAATTTCGGGTTTTGGGTCCGCTGAGCAATTTTGACCCCTTTTATACCCATTTTGGGGTAACTGAAAAGCATAAAATGTACCGGAAACCCGAAAATCGGGCGCGTATTTGGTAAAATCTAGGGATTATTTGGATTCTCCCAATTACTAGGGGAAATCAAATACCTTGATAATCAATGTATATAGATTATTATACTACCAGTAGTTTTCGCCGCAGGCGGACTACTGGTATTTTTCTGTCAGGAAGTCGGTTGCTGGAGTGCCGAGATTTTTCTGGCAGATTTTTTCCACAAAAAGGGAGTTTGGTCTAAAATTTGTTTTTCGGGTTGCCGCTGATTGCTTACCTTTGCAATCCTTTATTTTGGGCTAACTGGCTATCGGACATGGCAACCCTGCGTTGTAGAAACACAAGTGTTTGATTAACAGTACTATTAGAAGGTCATTCTTCTTCCCAAAATTTTACTTACGAAAACCGCTTTTACGCATATATGTCTACTACTACATTGCACAACAGGGTCGGCTTCGGAAAAACAAAACATATAGCAGAAGCGCCGGACCTGCTCGACATCCAGTTAGAATCTTTCAGAGAATTTTTTCAGTTAGAAACCACGCCCGACAAACGGAATGTGGAAGGATTGTTTCGTGTGTTTAAGGAAAATTTTCCTATCACGGATACCCGTAACATTTTCATGCTGGAGTTTCTGGATTATTTTATTGATCCGCCCCGTTACACGATTGATGAGTGTATGGAAAGAGGGCTTACCTATGCCGTGCCTTTGAAAGCCAAGTTGCGCCTCAGTTGTAATGATGAGGAGCATGTGGATTTTCAAACCATTGTGCAGGATGTGTTTTTAGGGAATATTCCTTACATGACGCCTCGTGGTACTTTTGTTATTAATGGTGCCGAGCGTGTGGTAGTTTCTCAATTACACCGTTCTCCAGGGGTATTTTTTGGTCAGAGTACCCACCCCAACGGAACCAAGATATATTCTGCCCGGGTAATTCCTTTCAAGGGAGCTTGGATGGAGTTTGCCACCGACATCAACAATGTGATGTATGCGTACATCGACCGGAAGAAGAAGTTTCCGGTTACTACTTTGTTGCGTGCCATCGGATTTGAAACCGATAAAGACATTCTGGAATTATTTGGAATGGCTACTGAGGTGAAAGCCGACAAAAAATCACTGGCTGCCCAAATCGGCAAAAAACTGGCTGCCCGCGTTCTTAGAACCTGGGTAGAAGATTTTGTGGATGAAGATACTGGTGAGGTAGTAAGTATCGAGCGAAACGATATTGTGATGGAAAGAGATACGGTATTGGATGAAGAAGCCGTGGCTACCATCATCGAAATGGAAGTAAAAAGCGTATTCGTTCAAAAGGAAGATGTGGGCGGAGATTATGCCATTATCTACAATACCCTGAATAAGGATACTTCTAATAGCGAACTGGAAGCTGTGCAGCATATTTACCGCCAGTTAAGAGGTGCCGATGCACCCGATAACGAAACGGCCCGTGGTATCATTGATAAATTATTCTTTAGTGATAAGCGGTACGATTTAGGAGAAGTGGGTCGTTACAAAATCAATCGTAAGCTTGGTTTAGAATATCCTCTTCAGAAAAAAGTATTAACCAAACAGGATATCATTGAGATTATCAAGTACCTGGTTCGGTTAACCAATGCGAAAGCTGAAATCGACGATATTGATCACCTGAGCAATCGCCGGGTTCGTACCGTGGGTGAGCAATTATATGCTCAGTTTGGAGTGGGATTGGCCCGTATGGCACGTACCATCCGCGAGCGAATGAATGTACGCGATAATGAAGTGTTTACGCCCGTTGATTTGATCAATGCCCGTACTTTATCTTCTGTTATCAACTCATTCTTCGGAACCTCACAACTTTCGCAGTTCCTCGATCAAACCAATCCATTGAGTGAGATTACCCATAAGCGCAGAATTTCTGCACTGGGGCCAGGAGGTTTGAGCAGAGAGCGTGCCGGATTTGAAGTAAGAGACGTACACTATTCTCACTATGGAAGATTGTGTACCATCGAAACTCCGGAAGGACCCAACATTGGATTGATTTCTACCCTTTGTGTGCATGCTGCTATTAATGATATGGGCTTTATTGAAACCCCTTATCGTAAGGTAGTGAGTGGAAAAGTAAACATGAAAGAACTTACTTTCCTGAGTGCCGAAGAAGAAGATTCCGCAAAAATTGCCCAAAGTAATTCACCCCTTACCGAGAAAGGTGAGTTTGCAGAAGATAAAGTAGTTTCCCGCCAAACGGGCGACTTCCCTATACTCGATAAAGAAGAAGTTGAATATATGGACGTAGCTCCTAACCAGATTGTTGGTTTGAGTGCTTCCTTGATTCCGTTCCTTGAGCATGATGATGCCAACCGTGCCCTGATGGGATCGAACATGCAACGCCAAGCTGTACCCCTTTTACGTCCGGAAGCACCTATTGTAGGTACCGGATTAGAAGGAAAAGCTGCTCGCGATGCTCGTATTCAAATGCATTCGGAAGGAAATGGTGTAGTAGAATTTGTGGATGCCAATGAAATTCATGTTCGCTACGATAGAAATGATTTGGACAGACTGGTAAGCTTTAATGATGATTTGCAAATTTATAAATTAACCAAATTCATCAAAACCAACCAGGCTACTTGTATCAATCTGCGCCCAGCTGTTAGAAAAGGTCAAAAAGTGAAGAAAGGTGATTTTTTAACAGAAGGATATGCAACCAAAGAGGGTGAACTGGCGCTCGGACGCAACCTGCAAGTGGCATTCATGCCATGGAAAGGTTACAACTTCGAGGATGCCATTGTAATCAGTGAGAAAGTAGTGCGGGAAGATTTGTTTACCTCTGTGCATATTGAAGAGTATGAACTGGAAGTGCGTGATACTAAATTGGGTGAAGAGGAATTAACGCCAGATATTCCCAATGTGAGTGAAGAAGCTACCAAAGATTTGGATGAGCATGGAATTATCCGCATTGGTGCGACTATTAAGGAAGGCGATATCCTGATTGGTAAAATCACCCCTAAAGGAGAATCTGATCCTACTCCGGAAGAAAAACTATTACGTGCCATCTTTGGTGACAAAGCTGGTGATGCCAAAGATGCTTCTCTAAAAGCGCCGAACGGAACAGAGGGTGTGGTAATTGATAAAAAATTATTCCAGCGCGCCAAGAAAGATAAGAACGGAAAAATCCGCGAAAAAGCTTTATTGGAAAAAGTAGAGAAAGTACATACGCAAAATGTAGAAAGTTTGCTGGAATTGCTGCTAGATAAATTGCAAACCCTGTTGAAGGATAAAACTTCTACCGGGGTAGGTAACAACTTCGGCGAAATGCTGATAGGTAAAGGTGCCAAGTTCAATCAAAAGAACTTGAGTACGATTGACTATCAGAATGTTAACCCACTTGGCTGGACGGGTGATGCTAAAACCGACGATCAGATTAATACCCTTTTACACAATTACAGCATCAAGTTTAATGAAGAGCTGGGAAGATACAAGCGGGAGAAATTCAATATCTCTATTGGGGATGAATTACCTGCCGGTGTATTGAAATTGGCTAAAGTTTACTTAGCTGTTAAGCGTAAGTTGAAAGTGGGAGATAAGATGGCCGGCCGCCACGGAAACAAAGGTATTGTTGCCAAAATTGTACGTGCAGAAGATATGCCATTTATGGAAGATGGTACACCGGTTGATATTGTACTGAATCCATTAGGGGTACCTTCTCGTATGAATCTGGGACAGATCTATGAAACGATTCTAGGCTGGACGGGCAAGCGTTTGGGACTGAAGTTTGCTACCCCAATTTTCGACGGAGCTTCTACCGATCAGATTGAACAATATTGTGTTGAAGCCGGTATTCCCCGGAATGGACATACTTATCTATATGATGGTGAAACTGGAGAGCGTTTCCATCAGAAAGCCACTGTGGGCGTAATTTATATGATTAAGCTGCACCACATGGTAGATGATAAGATGCACGCCCGTTCAATCGGACCTTACAGTTTGATTACACAACAGCCGCTGGGTGGTAAAGCTCAGTTTGGAGGTCAGCGTTTTGGAGAGATGGAAGTATGGGCACTGGAAGCGTATGGTGCTGCCAACATCCTGCAGGAATTGCTTACCCTCAAATCGGATGATATCATTGGTAGAGCGAAAACCTATGAGGCTATTGTTAAAGGAGATAATATTCCAAGAGCCGGTGTTCCCGAATCATTCAATGTATTAGTACATGAATTGCGTGGACTAGGACTGGATCTTAAATTTGAATAAATCAGCGATTGGCCATGCAGATACTATCTGTATGGCCATACTGTTTCCGCAATTTTTTTGCTAAAACAGCAAGCTTTTTTACAACCGAAAAAAAACGGTACACAAACTTAACTTACAAATTTTCATCAGAGATATGGCATTCAAAAGAGACAATAAACCCAGACCATCTTTTTCGCAAATCACCATCAGTTTGGCTTCGCCGGATAATATTCTGGAAAGAAGTTTTGGTGAAGTGTTGAAGCCCGAAACCATCAACTACCGTACTTATAAACCTGAGCGGGATGGATTGTTTTGTGAAAGAATTTTCGGACCGGTGAAGGATTACGAGTGCGCCTGCGGTAAATATAAGCGTATTCGTTACAAGGGTATCGTTTGCGACCGTTGTGGAGTTGAAGTAACCGAAAAGAAAGTTCGTCGCGAAAGAATGGGACATATCAAACTGGTAGTTCCCGTTGTACATATCTGGTATTTTAAGAGCTTACCGAATAAAATCGGCTACCTGTTGGGAATGAGTTCTAAAAAACTCGAAACCATTATTTATTACGAACGTTTTGTAGTAATTCAGGGCGGTATAAAGGAAACCCTGAAGATGGGTGATTTGCTTACAGAAGAAGAGTACTTGGATTTACTGGATACTTTACCGAAAGATAATCAGTATCTGCCCGATGAAGATCCCAATAAGTTTATTGCCAAGATGGGTGCAGAAGCTGTGCATGCTTTATTAGAGCGCATCGACTTAGATGGACTGAGCTTCTCGCTTCGTAACTCTGCTGCTACCGAAACATCTCAGCAAAGAAAGGCAGATGCCTTGAAGCGACTGAGTGTGGTAGAATCTTTCCGCGAAGCCAGTCACCACATTACCAACCGCCCCGAGTGGATGGTGATGCAATATATTCCCGTTATTCCACCAGAATTAAGACCCCTGGTGCCATTGGATGGCGGACGTTTTGCTAGCTCCGATTTAAATGATTTATACCGCCGGGTTATTATCCGTAACAACCGTTTAAAGCGTTTGTTAGAGATTAAAGCCCCTGAAGTAATTCTTCGGAACGAAAAAAGAATGCTGCAGGAAGCCATTGACTCCCTGTTCGACAATAGCCGTAAATCCAATGCCGTAAAAGCGGAAGGTGGTCGTGCCCTTAAATCTTTATCTGATGTGCTGAAAGGAAAGCAGGGACGTTTCCGTCAGAACCTCTTAGGAAAGCGGGTAGATTACTCTGGCCGTTCGGTAATTGTGGTAGGACCAGAACTGAAAATACACGAATGTGGATTGCCTAAAGATATGGCGGCTGAATTATTCAAGCCATTTGTTATCAGAAAACTGATTGAGCGCGGTATTGTAAAAACCGTAAAATCAGCTAAAAAACTGGTAGATCGCAAAGAAGCTGTTATCTGGGATATCCTCGAAAATATATTAAAAGGTCACCCAGTATTATTAAACAGGGCCCCAACGTTGCACAGACTGTCTATTCAGGCATTCCAGCCCAAATTGGTGGAAGGTAAAGCCATCCAATTGCATCCGTTGGTAACCTCATCATTCAACGCCGACTTTGATGGTGACCAGATGGCCGTGCACGTGCCCTTGAGCAATGCTGCCATTTTGGAAGCCCAGTTGCTGATGTTATCATCGCACAACATCCTTAACCCACAAAATGGTACCCCAATTACCCTGCCTTCTCAGGACATGGTACTGGGATTATACTATATCACTAAGGGTAAGAAAACAACCGACACTGAAATTGTAAAAGGTCAGGGTATGGCGTTTTACAATATGGATGAGGTGATTATTGCCTACAACGAAGGAAGAGTTGATTTACATGCCAATATTAAGGTGCGCACCATGGTTCGTGAAAACGGACAGTTGGTTAGAAAGTTGATTGATACCACTGTAGGTCGTGTATTGTTTAACCAGCATGTACCAGTAGAAGTAGGGTATGTAAATGCCTTGCTTACCAAAAAGAGCTTACGTGAAATTATTGGAGATATTATTAAAATCACCAACGTTCCTAAAACTGCCAAGTTTTTGGATGATATCAAAACCCTTGGATTCCGCATGGCATTCAAAGGTGGATTATCATTTAGCGTAAACGACTTGATTGTACCTGAAATCAGAAATCAATTATTGGATTCTGCCAAGGTAGAAGTAGAGGAAGTTTGGGAAAGCTACAACATGGGTTTAATCACGAATAACGAGCGATATAATCAGGTGATTGATATCTGGGGTAGAGTGGATATGAAGATTACGGAAAGTTTGATTCGTGAAATGACGATCGATAAGCAAGGGTTCAACTCCGTATTTATGATGTTGGATTCCGGAGCCCGTGGTAGTAAAACACAGGTTAAACAGCTAGTGGGTATTCGTGGATTGATGGCTAAGCCCCGTAAGAGTGGAAGTACCGGTAGTGAGGTAATTGAAAATCCGATTCTCTCTAACTTTAAAGGAGGATTGAACGTATTGGATTACTTTATTTCTACACACGGTGCCAGAAAAGGTTTGGCTGATACGGCTTTGAAAACAGCCGATGCCGGTTACCTTACTCGTAGGTTGGTGGACGTTTCTCAGGATGTGGTGATTGGAGAAGACGATTGCGGTACACTGCGTGGTAATGCCATGACTGCCCTAAAAGATAATGAGGACATCATTGAACCACTAAGCGATCGTATTGAAGGCAGAACTTCGTTGCACGATGTATATCATCCATTAACCGATGAGTTGATTATTCGTGCCGGTGAAGAAATTTCCAATGAGGAGGCTAGGAAAGTAGAAGATGCCGGAATTGAAACCGTTGAAATTCGCTCTGTACTAACCTGCGAATGTAAGCGGGGAGTTTGTGTAAAATGTTATGGTAAAAATCTGGCTACCGGTTATCTCGCACAACGCGGAGATGCAGTAGGTATTATTGCAGCCCAGTCGATTGGTGAGCCGGGTACACAGCTTACTTTGCGTACTTTCCACGTGGGTGGTGTTGCCGGATCTGCTTCGGTAGAATCTACACTTCAAGCAAAATTCGACGGAACCATTCAATTCGACGGATTAAGAACGGTGGATGCTTTAAATAACGAAGGCAAGAAAATTAAGATAGTAATTGGCCGTACAGGGGAAGTTAGAATAACCGATGTGAAAAACGATCGATTGCTGATTACCAATAACGTTCCTTACGGTTCTACCCTGAATATAAAAGACGGAGTAGAGGTAAAAAAGGGAGATGTAATTTGTACTTGGGATCCATTCAACAACGTAATTATCTCGGAAATTAACGGAACCATTAAGTTCGAAAATATCATTGATGGTATTACCTATCGCGATGAGTCGGATGAGCAAACTGGTCACCGCGAAAAAGTGGTTATTGAAACCAAAGACAAAACCCGTATTCCTACCCTACTTGTAGGTAGCGGAAAAGAGTCTAAGCAATATAACCTGCCCGTAGGATCACACATTTCTATTGAAGAAGGTGATGAGGTAAAAGCCGGACAGGTACTGGTGAAAATTCCAAGAATCTTAGGAAAGTTGAGAGATATCACCGGAGGTCTGCCTCGTGTTACTGAATTGTTTGAAGCACGTAATCCGGGTAACCCTGCCATCGTTTGTGAAATTGATGGAGTAGTTGCCTTTGGTGGTGTAAAAAGAGGAAATCGCGAAATCATTGTTGAGTCTAAAGATGGCATGATTAAGAAGTACCTTATTCCACTTACCCGTCAGATTCTGGTTCAGGATGGCGACTTTGTAAAAGCAGGTACACCAATGTCGGATGGACAAATTGCTCCGGCAGATATTCTTACAATCAAGGGACCGTTTGCTGTTCAGGAGTATGTGGTGAATGAGATTCAGGAAGTATACCGTTTACAAGGGGTGCGCATCAATGATAAGCACATTGAAGTAATCGTTCGTCAGATGATGAAGAAAGTAGAAATTGTAGATGCTGGCGACACGAAGTTCTTGGAGGAGGATTTGGAAGACCGCTTCGACTTTATTGAAGAGAACGACCGGATTTACGATAAGAAAGTAGTTACTGAGCCTGGTGAAAGTACTAAGATGAAAGCTGGACAAATCGTTACGCTCCGCGAATTAAGAGAAGAGAATTCTATTCTTCGCAGAAGTGATAAGAAGGTAGTTGAAGTACGAGATGCTCGTCCTGCAACTGCAACTCCGGT
This sequence comes from Chitinophaga pinensis, assembly GCA_945870985.1. Taxonomy (GTDB): domain Bacteria; phylum Bacteroidota; class Bacteroidia; order Chitinophagales; family Chitinophagaceae; genus Sediminibacterium; species Sediminibacterium pinensis_C. The sequence continues at coordinate 4,859 of CAMBUH010000029.1, read as the reverse complement.
ACTGTTGGGTATAACGAAAGCTTCTCTGGGTGTGCAAAGCTGGATTTCAGCGGCATCGTTCCAGGAAACTACTAAGGTGTTAAGTCAGGCAGCAATTCAAGGCAAGGCCGATTTGATGTTGGGTCTGAAGGAGAATGTAATTACCGGACACCTCATCCCAGCTGGTACAGGTCAAAAGCAATTCGATAGCCTGATTGTAGGTAGTAAAGAAGAATACGATGTACTGACTACTACTCGGGAAGCGATGAGTTTCGACGACGAAGAATAGTGATCATTCTCAGATACGTAAATATAAAAGCAGAAAGTTAACCGCTTTCTGCTTTTTTTATGGGCGCTTTTGGTTGAATTCCTTTCTGATTTTACTGAAATGGCGTATTTTGTGCCCAATTCAGACGAATTTTTCGGGATGAATTCTTATGGAGGATGTTTGCATAAATTATCGGAAGCTAATCTGATAAAAGAAATTTGGCTAAATATTTTTAGAAAATAAAACAAGAAAAACAAACGCATGAAAAATACGAATCAAATTGTACAGGCCCTATTAGGAGTAGCTGTATTGATACTTTTTTACCTCCATTTTTCCGGTAAATCGACGCAATCTTCCATAGAAAGTTCGGTAGCAGTGCCTACGGGTAATTTTAAGGTAGCCTATTTTGAAGGGGACAGTCTTCAAAATCAATTTGAGTACTACAAAGAAGTTCAGTTTGAGCTCCAAACAAAAGCCAATGAAAATCAGCGCCAGATTGGTCAAATGCGTACCATTTTAACCAATAAATACCAAGAGCTGCAGAAATTGAGTCAAATGCTTTCTCAAACTGAAATGGCCGGCAAGCAGCAAGAGTTTTTACAGCAAGAAAAGGCTTTTCAAGGAAAGGAAAAAATGCTTGCGGATGAGTTTCAGGAAGAGCAGGTAAAAAAATTGCAGGATGTAAAAAAGAAAATTGAAGACTTTTTGAAGGCCTATAACCAGCAAAAAGGGTATTCTTTAATATTAAATAACTATCCCGACTTGATTTACTATAAAGACCCTGCTTATGATATTACTGCCGACTTGGTGCAGGGTTTAAATAACATGTACAAGAAGAAGTAATACTTCCATTTTATTTTTATTATCTTCAAATCCCGTATAAATGCGGGATTTGACATATATGGACCAAGCAAATACCCAATTTAAGCCCACCCTGGGGTTGATGGATGCTACCATGATTGTGGCAGGTAGTATGATCGGCTCTGGTATTTTTATTGTTAGTGCGGATATTACCCGAAATGTAGGCAGTGCCGGATGGCTGATAGCCGTTTGGCTGATCACCGGTTTTATGACGCTTACGGCTGCTCTAAGTTATGGGGAGTTGAGTGCTATGTTTCCCAAGGCGGGCGGACAATATGTGTACCTGAAGGAGTCTTATAATCCATTGGTTGGATTTTTATACGGCTGGAGTTTTTTTGCGGTGATTCAAACAGGCACCATTGCGGCAGTGGGAGTGGCTTTTTGTAAGTTCGCAGCCTACTTTTTTCCGATACTCGAACTGGCACCTGAAAATGTGCTGGTAACATTGGCTGGCATAAAAATTCATGTGGCACAGTTGGTGACCATTGTAATGATTGTGCTGCTTACGTATATTAATTCACGGGGTATACAGGGCGGGAAATTGATACAAACAACTTTTACGGTTACCAAGTTACTTTCCTTATTCGGACTGATTGTGGTGGGATTTTTTATGTTAAAACCCGAAGTATGGCAGGCGAACTGGCAGCATGCCTGGGAAATGAAGAGCTTAACAGCACCTGCTGATACAAGACCCGGTTGGCAGGCAATTATGATGCCTTTACTGGGTGCGGCGGCTGTAGGGGCTATTGCTTCCTCCATGGTAGGATCTATCTTCAGCAGTGACGCTTGGAACAATGTAACTTTTATTGCTGGAGAAATAAAAAATCCGCAACGCAATATTGGCCTGAGTTTATTCTTGGGTACTTCTATAGTTACCCTGATTTATGTAAGTGCCAACTTTATGTATTTAGGGGTACTGCCTTTGCAGGATATTGCTTTTGCAAAAGCAGACCGGGTGGCAGTAACAGCGGCGAATGTGATATTTGGCCAGGCAGGTACCTATGTAATTGCCATTATGATTATGATTTCCACTTTTGGCTGTAACAACGGATTGATATTAGCCGGAGCGCGGGTGTATCATACCATGGCAGGGGATGGACTGTTCTTTAAAAAGGCAGGAACTTTAAATAAAAACCAGGTACCCGGTTGGGCATTATGGGCACAATGTGTAGTAGCTTCCCTGTTATGTTTGAGTGGGAGATATGGCGACTTGCTTGATATGGTTTCTTTTGTGGTGGTTATATTTTATGTATTAACTATCATTGGAATTTTTATTCTACGAAAGCAGCGTCCGGATGCGGAACGTCCTTACCGTGCGGTTGGCTATCCATTTTTACCGGCACTGTATATTTGTATGGGAATTGGATTTTGTATATTGTTGTTAATCTATAAGAGCGAATATACCTGGCCGGGATTGCTGATTACTTTGTTGGGAGTACCTTTGTATTATATGGCCGTTCGGCAGTTTAAAAAAAATGATGCATGAGTTTTGAGCACCTATTCGAAGAGATATCCCGCCTGCGGGTGCTGGTGATTGGGGATGTGATGCTAGACACCTATTGTTGGGGTGTGGTAGAGCGGATTTCTCCGGAAGCTCCGGTTCCGGTGGTTGCCGTAAGAAAATCGGAAAACCGAATTGGGGGAGCCGGTAATGTGGCTATTAATACTGCCTCACTCGGAGCCGCTACTACTATCATCAGTGTGCTTGGAAAAGACAGTTCGGGTGAAACCTTACAAAATTTATTGGCTGCAGTTCCGGTGGATATTTCATTTATGGTTGAAACACCCAATCGGGTAACTACCACTAAAACCCGCGTGATGGCCCGCAATCAGCAAATGATTCGGTTAGATGCTGAAGTGGCGGATGATATATCTTCTGAATTGGAGGAAGCAGTTTGGGAAAAGATATTGGATTATTTTGAACAGGGATTGCCGCAGGTATGCATTTTAGAGGATTATAACAAAGGCGTATTAACGGCCAGCCTGATAACTCGCATTATAGAATTATGTAATTCGAAAGGGGTAATCACTACGGTGGATCCAAAAAAGAAAAACTTTTTTGCTTATCAGGGCATCACCCTCTTTAAGCCCAATTTAAAAGAGGTGAAGGAAGGACTGCAACTAAGCAATACTTCTGTGGAATTAGCGGATTTAAATTCAATCCACACAAGTTTATTGAAACAACTGCAACATCAAATTTCATTCATTACTTTAAGTGAGCATGGCGTTTATTACCATGATGGAACCAATTCGGCGCTTATCCCTACTCATATCAGAAACATTGCCGATGTAAGTGGTGCCGGAGATACGGTTATTGCTGTTGCCTCCCTAGTATATGCGGTAACCCGAACCATGCACCTCGCTGCAGAAATGGCGAATATTGCAGGGGGACTGGTTTGTGAAGAAGTTGGCACAGCCCCCATCCGCAAGCAGGTATTGCTGCAGGAATCTATCCGTTTATTATCGGATCATTAATGGCCGCTTTGTTGATAATTTTAAAGGAATTCCATTTTCAGTTAAACCTTCTCTAAGGATGTGCCGGTAATCTTAGTATTTTTCTGGCTATCATTCGGCTAATTTTGTTGATTCAAACCCAAAGCAAATATGTACACACTTGTAATTCACGGCGGTGCAGGCACCATTCTAAAGGATGAAATGACTCCTGATTTGGAGAAAGCCTATATGGATGGATTGAACCAGGCATTACAGGTAGGTTTTGCCGTTTTAGAAGAGGGCGGAACTGCAGTGAATGCCGTGAAAGCTTCACTGGTATTGTTAGAAGACCATGTATTGTTTAATGCTGGGCGAGGGGCTGTATTCACCAAAAAAGGTGTACAGGAAATGGACGCTGCTATCATGGATGGTAAAAGCCTGGAAGCGGGAGCGGTGGCAGGTGTGCGCAATGTGCGAAATCCTATAGAACTGGCAACCGAAGTAATGCACAACAGCAATCATGTTTTTTTAAGTGGAAAAGGTGCAAATGATTTTGCCATTAAGCAGGGGGTAAAGCTAGAGCCGGATGAATATTTTTTCTCTCAGTTTCGTTACGATCAATGGAAAGCTATTCGAGATTCGGATACCTATTCCCTTGATCATACCCATCATCATCTAGAAGAATTAATGCGGGATAAAAAGTTTGGAACTGTTGGGGCAGTTGCCTGTGATCAGCATGGCCATCTTGCGGCAGCTACTTCAACGGGTGGAATGACCAATAAAAAATATGGACGAATTGGGGATAGTCCGCTGATAGGGGCGGGCACTTATGCCAATGATGCAACCTGCGCCATTAGCTGTACGGGGCACGGAGAAATGTTTATTCGGGCGGTAGCTTCTTATGATGTAAGCTGTTTGATGGAATATAGTCAGCTCAGTTTGCAGGAGGCCATGGATCGGGTTGTGAACAATAAATTGAAGCAGCTGAATGGGGAAGGTGGGATGATTGGGGTGGATGGAAAGGGTAATTATGCTATGATTTTTAATAGTGCGGGTATGTACCGGGCAGTTAAAAACAGCGATAATTTTTCTCAAGTACTTATTTATCAATAGTTTAGTTGTACAATTATTTATTATAGCTTTATTTCCATAAGGCATAGCTGAATTGCTAATCTCGCATAGATTTTCGTCTATATATTATGATTTTATTTAAACAAATATCTGCATATTTTCCCCTAACTTGTTTATAAAACTGAACCATCGATGAAAAAGACAGCCATCATAGTGGCAGGGGGAACTGGAGCAAGAATGGGCACGC
>CAMBUH010000028.1 GCA_945870985.1 Chitinophaga pinensis | reverse complement strand
CAACTACCAGATAATTCAATTTAGCACTCACACTTCCAACGATAACACCTCCCTGTGCTTCGGCCATCTCTTCGGCTTGCTTGCGGGTGAATTGATTGAGGGTACCGGTAAACAAAAAACTCTTTCCCGTAAGCGCTCCGGAAGTAGGAATTTCTTTTTTTTGATTCACCAGCTGAACCCCCAGTTTTTCTAGTTGTTCCAGCATCTCAATATTCTGTGGGTTACTGAAAAATGCATGGATACTGGCGGCCACTTTTTTGCCAACATCTTCCAGCGCCATTAATTGCTCTTCCGAAATATTCCGGTAATCTAATAAATGGGTAATCGGATTGGCCAGTGTTTTGGCAGTAGTTTCTCCCACAAAACGAATGCCCAATCCATAAATAAGTCGGTGTAAGGGTTGTTGTTTCGATGCTTCTATAGCCCCTTGTAAGTTGTCGATACTCTTCTTTCCAAATCCTTCCAAACCGGCTACCCGATCAAGTGGCAGGGTGTAGATGCCCGGTATATCTTTCAGCAAACCCATTTCATAAAACTTTCTCACATTCGCTTCTCCAAAGCTTTTGATGTCCATCGCATCTTTACTAACAAAGTGAATGATTTTTTCAATCACCTGTGCTTCGCATTCAATGTTGATGCATCTCCATACCGCTTCGGTTTCTTCTTTAAACAATTCACTTTTACATACCGGACAATTGGTTGGAAATTGAATGGCTGTTTCGGAACCGTTTCTTAGTTCTGGCAGTGACTGCACAATCTGGGGAATCACATCTCCTGCTCTTTCAATCAATACCCGGTCTCCAATCATCAATTGTTTTTCGCGGATATATTCTTCGTTGTGGATAGAAATACTTGAGATGGTTACGCCCCCCACCGAAACGGGCGCCAATTTGGCTACCGGTGTAACAGCTCCGGTTCTGCCAACCTGAAATTCAACGCTCAATAGTTGGGTAGTGGCTTGCCGGGCTTTTAACTTAAACGCAATGGCCCAGCGGGGATGATGGGAAGTCATCCCTAATTGATCTTGCAAATCGATGTTATTTACCTTAATCACCATCCCATCAATTTCATAGGGTAAATTATCTCTTCCAGCTTCTGCTTCGGCACAATAATTAATTACCTGTTCGATATTTTCAAACACACGTTTTTCTTTTTCCGGAGAGCGTAAGCCCAGTTCCCATAATAATTCTAGGCTGCCACTATGGGTAGCCAGCTTCTGTTTACCCCTTGCTACGGCTGCTTGTACGGGGATTCTATTCGAATCATCCAGTAACACATAGCTGATATGATACAAAAAGGCATCTAATTTGCGCCGAGCTACTTCTCGGGTATCTTTCATCCGTAGGCTTCCGGCAGCTGCATTTCGGGGGTTGGCCAATACATTCAGTCCCTGGGCACTTAGCTCGCGGTTGAACGCTTCAAATGACTGCTTGCTCATTATTACTTCCCCCCGAATTTCGATCTGTTTAATGCCAAAATCGGAAAAGGATGCTTGCAGCGGTATAGAACGTATCTGGCGAATATTTTGAGTAATCTCTTCTCCCTCCACCCCATCTCCCCGGGTAGTGGCGCGGGTTAATCGGTCGCTCTCGTAAAGTAAGGAAATACTGGCTCCATCAAATTTGGGTTCTACACAATAAGTTACCTGGGAAGCGCCCGATAGTTCCAAAACTTTGCGATTGAAGTCTATCAAATCTTCCGGCTGATAGCTATTATCTAAGCTGAGCATCGGAACTAGGTGTGCTACAGTTTGAAACTGACTATTTAAACTGCTGCCAATACGAAGCGTAGGGGAGTCGGGGGTGCGCTTTTCTGGAAATTGCTGCTCGGTGGCTACCAGCCATTTGAATAACTGATCGTATTCATAATCTGCCAGTAATGGCGCATTCAGTACATAATAACGGTGTTCGTGAAAATGCAAAATCTCCCGCAGTAGGGCCAAATCTTTTTCATCCACACAAAAGGGGGTTGATTGCGCCTGCGGCAATAGTCGCTCCGTTTCGCGGGTGAGTTGTTGTAGGGTGTTTGAATCGTACATCATAGCTGCAGCGAGAAATTAATACATTTATCCGCCATTGGGTATCCAACTGCAAAAATAGCAGCATATTGGTAAAATTTGTACCTTGTCGGCTACCAAACATTTCTGCACGCATTTCGGAAGCCGGAACGGGTAATTTACTTCTTTGGCCAGTGCCTCTTTATCAGCCAAATTCGGCGGTAAAACCATCAGGCATTCGATCTTTGGTCTTCAGAAATAAATCTGGAATGTTCTTCTCACACTCCAGCAAGAGGATGAGATTTTGCTTCATTTATATAATTTTAAATAGCATATGTTATATTCAATGACAGGTTTTGGAAGGGCAGAGCAAACGATTGGAGATAAAAATTATCTGGTAGAAATTCGCTCACTCAATGGCAAACAATTCGATCTGCGGCTTACCCTCCCGGCTTTATTAAAACCCTTTGAGTTTGATATCCGCAATAAGTTGTTGGAAGGATTGCAGCGGGGTAGTGTTGAATGTATTATTCATATTAAAATGAATGGTGCATCCAAGCCTATTTCTATCAATACCGAACTGGCGAAATCGTATTACGAGCCAGTAGCCAAACTGGCAGCCGATTTATCAATTGCTACGGGAGATATTTTGTCTACCATTCTTAAACTACCCGAAGTTATTGTGCCTACCACGGAAACGCTTACTACCGAAGAATGGGAAAAATTCAGGTTGGTTTTAGCGGATGCCATTAGTCTGTTAAACCAGCACCGTTTAAACGAAGGGGCTTCATTGGAAAAGGATTTATTATTACGGGTTGCCAATATTGAAGAACAACAGACTTTGATAGCCTCCCTGGAACCGCAGCGGCGGGTTCGGGTAAAAGACAATTTGCGAAAACTTTTGGAAGAGCAGGTGGGGAAGGAAAATTATGATTCGAACCGTTTAGAGCAGGAATTAATTTATTATATCGAGAAAATTGATATCAGTGAAGAGCAGGTTCGCCTGAAAAATCATTGTGATTATTTTCGTTCGATTTTGTCAGATGCCGAAGCTGCTAAGGGCAAAAAATTATCTTTCATACTGCAGGAGTTTGGGCGAGAAATAAATACAACCGGTTCCAAAGCCAATGATGTGTTAATTCAGCAGGCGGTTATATTAATGAAGGATGAGTTGGAAAAAGCCAAGGAACAGGTGTTGAATATTCTCTGATTTTTGAATTCGGGCTGTACAGGTTGCTGTGCCAGCTATTATCTTTGCATAAAATCGGGTTAACTTGAAAAAACTGATAGGGTTGATGTTTGTGTTGGGCTCATTCGCCGCCTGTCGCCAGCTGAATGTGTATGAGCAGATAAGGCCATTCCCTACCCATGAATGGGCATCCGGTGATTCCTGTGATTTTCGGTTTCAGATTACGGATACCGCTGCCCGTTATCATATTTATGTAATTATTCGCCACGAAGATGCCTATCACTATAATAATCTCTGGCTGGAGGTAGGCACCCGTGCACCGGGCGATACACTCAAAAAGCAAACGGTTATGCTAACCCTGGGCGATAATAAAAAAGGATGGCAGGGGGTTGGTATGGATGATGTGTTTGATCATCGGGTTCGCATCACCCAACAACCCGTTAGGCTGGTGGCCGGCGAATACAGTTTTGTTCTGCGACAAATCATGCGCGAAGATCCCCTTCAAAAAGTATTACAGGCGGGCTTGCGGGTAGAAAAATCTGTTCTATGATATCGCTTAGCCATCGCCCCATAAAGAGAAATATCTTAAGCATTATTTTTTGGGCCTTACTTTTTTACATGATATTGGCGCTGGCCTATTGGTTTTTTGCACTGGAAAAACAAAATCGACTGATTGAAGAAATCAGGTTACAACAGGTTCCTGCCACATCACAAAATCACCCGGCACCCTTGCAGGAAATTCAGCGATATGCTGATCGCAAAACCATCCAATACATGGCCGAGGGCCTCACTTTTCTCGCTTTAATATTGGTAGGGGCAGTTTTTGTATTCCGAGCTACCCGCCGCCAATTTCGCCTTTCGGAGCAGCAACAAAATCTGATGATGGCCATTTCGCATGAACTCAAAACGCCTATAGCCATCACCCAATTAAATTTAGAAACCTTACAAAAAAGAACCCTCGATACCGCTACCCAACAAAAACTGTTGAATAATTCCCTAGTAGAAACGAATCGGCTGAATACCCTTTGCAGTAATATTTTGCTGGCCTCGCAGTTCGATAGTGGAATGTATCGTGCCACCGCCATGCCGGTAAACCTGTCGGATATATTGCAGCAATCGGTGGAAGAAAATCGGGCTCGCTTTACTAATAGCCAAATTTTATTCGAGGCTGATTCGGATATTACCGTATTAGGGGAAGAATGGTTGCTGTTGATTTTAATGAATAATCTGATAGAAAATGCCCTCAAATATTCCCCCGCCGGAAAACCCATTGAAGTAGCTCTTCAACGTTTGTCCGATGGCTGGGAAGTTTCCGTTTCCGATCAGGGCCCAGGAATTGTAGAAGGGGAGCAGCGAAATATTTTTAAAAAATTTTACCGCACAGGAAGTGAATGGACCCGACAAAAAAAGGGAACCGGACTGGGACTGTATCTTTGTAAAAAAATTGCTGAAAGTCATGGTGCTTCCATCACCGTTACCAATCAGTTAACTGGGGGCAGTCGTTTCGCTGTTCTTTTTCCAATTATATATGCATCTTAAACCACAGATATTATTGGTGGAAGATGAGGAACATCTTCAAGAAGCCCTCAAACTCAATCTCGAGTTGGAGGGATATGAAGTAACCTGCACTTCCGACGGTGCTTCGGCTATTCGTTTATGTGAGCAAGCTCATTTCGACTTAATAATTATGGATGTGATGTTGCCCGAAATGGATGGCATCAGTGCTACCGAAGCCATCCGACTTCAAAACCGCGAAGTGGCTATTTTAATTTTGAGTGCACGAGATTCGAGTGATTATAAAGTGAGGGGACTTCGGCTGGGGGCTGATGATTATCTTACCAAACCCTTTCATTTAGAAGAACTGCTCTTACGAATTGGGAAGCTAATTGAAAAAAATAACAAATCCCAACAGTTGGTTTCGCTGTCGGATACCTTTCGGTTTGGCGGCAATACTATTTATTTTTCAGCTCAAAAGGGAATCAATTTTGCAGGGCAGGAACTGAGCCTGAGTAAAAAAGAAATCATGCTACTTCGATTACTAATTGAGCATCAGCAAGAAGTAGTACCTCGGGAAAAAATTTTACAATTGGTATGGGGATACCAGGTTTATCCAACCACCCGAACCATCGACAACTTTATTTTAAATTTTCGCAAATATTTCGAACGGGATAGCCGTCAACCCCGATTCTTTCAATCCGTTAGAGGCGTAGGCTACCGATTTACTTCCGAACAATCAGGAGGGGAGGAAAGTACCCGTTTTTAGGAGGTTTCAGGCAATATATTGACTAATTTTTCGTTAAGAGTGTTCAATGTATTTTTATGTCTTTTGAGGCCCTTGCCGATTTTCTTACCCCAATTTCAGTTGCCTCCATCATGGAGGATGAAGGATTTAAAGACAATCAGCTAGGTAGGCATATACTTTTGCATGAAACTGCTATTCCCGACATCAGCACAGCCGATTTGGTTTTGGTGGGTTGTTGCGAAATGAGAGGGGCGGGTCCGGGAAAACAGGCTTCCAATGCCGCCGATTGTATACGAAAAGAACTGTATCAATTATTTCACTGGCATTCAGATGTGAAACTGGCCGATTTGGGAAATATTCGTACTGGTTCATCGCTGCAGGATAGTTATGCTGCCCTGAAAACCGTAGTGAAAGAGTTGGTGGAGGCCGGAAAAAAAGTGTTGATTGTTGGAGGCTCTCATGATAATACCTTGGCTCAGTATCAGGCCTATGGCGATTTGAATCGCATTATTGATGCTACGGTAATTGATTCGAAAATTGACCTCGATATGGAGGGGGTTTTGCCGGAGGATATTTTTCTGGTAGATATGTTTACCGGTTTGCCCAACCATCTTCGTCATTATACACATATAGGCTTTCAAAGCTATTTTATGCATCCCGATATGTTGGAGATGATTGATAATCTTCGGTTTGATTGTTTTCGCGTGGGTAAAGTGAAAGAAGCCATCGAGCAAATGGAACCTGCCATACGCAATAGCCATTTTGTAAGTTTTGATATAGCGGCTATTCAACATGCTCATGCGCCTGCAAATCGGGTAACCCCCAATGGTTTTACCGGCGAAGAAGCCTGCACCCTACTGCAATATGCAGGAATGAGCCGCCAATGCAGCAGCATAGGATTATATGGATACGATCCGGGAAATGATCTTCACTCCATGACTGCCAAACAAATGGCGCAAATGATCTGGTATTTGATGGATGGAATTCGCAGCGGCAAAGAAGAAGCCCACCTAGAGCAGGCCCACGAATTCAATCATTATAATATGGCTTTTGCAGAGGTTTCTACCACCTTCTTGCAAAGTAAACGCTCTGGTCGTTGGTGGATGCAGATAAACGAGCAAAATTATGTGGCCTGCAGTTATCAGGACTATCTAGCCGCCAGTAACAATGAGATTCCCGAAGCCTGGCTGAGAGCCGTTGAGCGGAGTTAAGGATATTTTCCCAGTATCAATTCGTATATTTAATTATTGCCTGCAGATTGTGTGGCGGGTAATTAAAAGTTGATTTTATGCGAAATAGTAGTAACCTTATATGTTTACTTTGTTTGCTCTTGCTGAATGCCTGTAGTATCAGCAGTAAAATAAGCAGGGATGCCCAACAGCAAGTATTGCACCAACCCGTTATGGCTCCTGCTCATGTGGGCATCTCTATAATGGATGCGGCCACCGGGGAATATCTATACAATTATCAGGGTGATAAATATTTCGTGCCCGCCAGTAATACCAAGCTGTTTACTTGTTATGCTGCCCTGCGGCATTTGGGTGATAGTTTAACTGCCTTGCGATATGTAGATAAAGGAAAGGGCGTGGTGGAAGTAGAAGGAAATGCCGATCCAACTTTTCTACTCAGCGAATATGCATTTCAGCCCGCCTTTCATTTTTTGAAGCAACAAAACAAAGTTTTACTTTCTTATACTAACTGGAAAGAGCCGGCACTGGGTGCGGGTTGGGCATGGGACGATTATACCAGTGATTATATGCCCGAGCGTTCTGTATTTCCTGTATATGGTAACCTAGCGCAGTTTCAAAAAAATTTAGCAGGCATTACTACTATACCCACTGGCATGCTTTCTGCACAACAATTGCCGGCTGACGGAAAATTTTCTATTACCCGTTCATTAGGCAGTGATTCATTTTATATGGTTCCTGCTAACAAACCTTTTCAGCAATCGACCATGCCCTTTCGGGTTGGAACCGCGGGTCATTTGGCGAAATTACTTGCCGATACACTGCATACAACCGTTGAATCTCCTGCATTCAGGCTAGAACGCTGGCCAGATGTAGTAACCATCAAATCTCAACCTACCGATTCTGTATTATCGACCATGATGCACCGGAGCGACAATTTTTTTGCCGAACAGCTCTTACTGATGGTAAGCAATGAACGTTTTGCGGTGATGAATACTAAAATGGTTGTAGACAGTTTGCTGAACAATGATTTAAATTTTTTGCCACAAAAACCTAAGTGGGTAGATGGCAGTGGACTAAGTCGCTATAACCTGTTTACTCCGCAAGATTTTATTGCCGTATTGCAAGCAATGAAATCTGGATTTGATTGGAAACGAATTACCGCCATTTTGCCTACTGGTAATGAAGGAACTTTGAGTGGCTTATATACTAACTATGCCGGGCGTATTTATGCCAAAACCGGCACCCTAAGTAATCATGTTGCCCTTAGCGGGTATCTGCTAACCCGAAAAGGAAAAACGCTCATCTTCTCTGTGCTGGTAAATGCCCATCAACGTTCTGCCGGTGAAGTGAGAAAAACAATTGAAAAATTTCTTACCGGTTTAATCGATAAGTATTGATTTGTTTACAACCCCACTACTTGCCAAATATCCGGGTTAAATAATCACCATTGAATAATAAGTAGGTGGCTGCACCTGAGGGACTGATATTGGGACTATTGCAGGTAAATAATTCTTCTACCAATTGATGCATTTCACGGGAAGTTAAGGTTCTACCGGCTTTGATGGCTTGTTGGCGTGCCATGCAGCGGATAATTTTTTCTCTTTTGCTGAATTGAATCTCACTGCTGAAATGCTTAAACTGTTCTAATAAAAGTTCAATAGCATTTTGCTCGTTGCCCGGCAATATATCGGCAGGAATGCCCTGAATCACAAACTCGTGCTGGTCATTCTTTTCTATCTGGTAGCCAATTTGGGCCAAATCGGGAAGCAAATCATTTAGTAAGGCGGCATCTGCTGGGGCCAAAGTAAGTGATACCGGGAATAAGCTTTTTTGCGTAGCCATTTGTTGCTCATGGGCGGCCTGGCTGTATTTTTCGTAGAGGATTCTTTCATGTGCCAATTGCTGGTGAATCACCATAAATCCATCGCGGGTTGTGGCCAGCAAATAGGTTTGGTGCAGTTGCACAAATGGAATTTCATATACAATTTGAATACCCGAACTAGCCGGGGCAACTGAATTTTCTTTTTGCCAAAGTGGGGTAGCACTGTCTGCTGCGGATTGGGTTGCATCGGAACTGGCAGGCGTAAAAAACTCTTTCCAGTGTTTCAATGAAGCATCACCGGATTTTTCAATAAAGTGTGCCTGATTTTTTTTACTGAATGTTTGATACAGCGAACTACTTGCCGTAGCTTCTTTTTTATCCTGGGTAAAGGGCCGGTTGATCGCATCTAGTTGTTGAATACCCGCATTCAATGAAAAATCAAGTGAGGGGGCAACGCTGAATTGTGCCAGAGCATGTTTTACTGCTGCCTGCACAAATGCATAGATGATTTTCTCATCCTCAAATTTAATTTCCTGCTTGGTGGGATGAACATTGATATCCACCTGCGCAGGATCTAACTCTATATATAAAATGTAAGTAGGGAAACTGTCTTTGGGCAGTAGATTATCAAAAGCAGTATTTACCGCATGATTCAGATAAGCACTTTTAATAAAACGGTTGTTTACAAAAAAATACTGATCACCCCGGGTTTTACGTGCCGTTTCTGGCTTGCCAACCAATCCATGGATGTTCATATAATCGGTTTCTTCATTTACTGAAACCAGTTTGGTTTGGTAAGCGTTGCCCAGTAGTTGAATGATTCTTTGTTTATGGCTGCCGGGTTCTAAATGAAATACTTCCTGTCCATTACTGGTTAAACTGAACGCTAAGCGCGGAAATGCCAAAGCTACCCGCATAAACTCATCAATAATGTGGCGCATTTCCACTGCATTGTTCTTCAAAAAATTTCGGCGCGCGGGCACACTGAAAAAAAGATTTTTCATGCTGATTTGTGTGCCAACCGCACAGGCGCAGGGCTCTTGAACAAGTATTTTACTGTTCTCTATTTCCAGCCGGGTACCGAGCTCATCTTCTTCGCGTCGGGTTTTTAATTCTACCTGTGCCACCGCAGCAATGGAAGCCAGCGCTTCCCCCCTAAATCCCATAGTATTGATGCGAAATAAGTCGTCTATCTGGCGAATTTTACTAGTAGCATGCCGTTCAAATGCCATACGGGCATCCGTTTCACTCATGCCCTTACCATTATCGATTACCTGAATCAACGATTTCCCTCCCTCAGAAACAATCAATTGAATTTGCGTAGCCCCGGCATCGGTGGCATTTTCTAATAATTCTTTAACCGCACTGGCAGGCCGTTGAATAACTTCCCCCGCTGCTATCTGGTTGGCAATATGATCCGGTAATAATTGTATCAGGTTTCCCACATTCGCTACTTTATCCTAAACCGTAAAAATACGAAGCGAATCCGGGTTTTTTCACCCTTTTTTGCATTTCAGGTACTATCTACCCCTTTACATGTTTTCTTAAAAGAAATTACCGCAGTAAGTTAACTTTGTGGTTCAAATTGCAATTAGTATGACTTTAAACGCCAATATACAAAAGGAGCCAAGGCATTTTTTACCGGAAAGTTTTACGGTAACCGACTGGGCTACCCTGGAACCTTATTTTCTGCAACTGGCCCAACAGCCCCTCGAATCGGTTACAGCACTAACCGACTGGTTGAAAAAAATTAGTGAGCTGGAAGCCGTGGTAAGTGAAGATGCTTGCTGGCGACAGATTAAAATGACCTGCAATACCGAAGATCCGGAACTGGAAGCCTCTTTCAATTATTTTTGTATGGAGATTCAACCCCGCATTCAGCCGATTGCCGATCAGTTAAACCGGATGTTGATTGATTGTCCGTTTACTGCCCAATTAGATACCGACACGTATTATACCTATCTCCGTTCTGTAAAAAAGAGCATTACTTTATTTCGGGAAGCCAATATTCCCCTGCAGGCTGAATTAAGTGTACTGCAACAACAATATGCCGTGATTGCCGGTAAAATGACGGTGGAAGTAAACGGAAAAGAATATACCCTGCAACAGGCCGCTGCTTTTTTAGAAAGTCATGACCGTTCGCTGCGAGAAGAAGTATATCGAAAAATTCAAGACAGGCGTTTGCAAGATAAAGACGCCTTACATGCATTGTATAGTAGTTTGGTTAGTAAGCGACAGCAAGTAGCCGCCAATGCAGATTTTGAAAATTATCGGGATTATAAATTCGTAGAGCTGGGTCGATTTGATTATACCAAAGATGATTGCTTTCAATTTCATGAAGCAGTTAAGTTGCATGTAATGCCCTTGATAAACAGCATCTATCGTAAGAAGCGAACGAAATTAGGGTTGGCCGAGTTGCGCCCCTGGGATATTGAGGCTGAGCCTGCTGGTGTTGCTCCCTTGCGTCCATTTTCGGGTGCTGAGGAACTGTATGAAAAATCGGTACAGTGCTTCGAAAAAGTTCATCCCTATTTTGCCAACTGCCTTCGCAAGATGAAGGAGCTGAATCATTTTGATTTAGAAAGCCGGAAGGGCAAGGCACCGGGCGGATATAATTGTCCGCTGGCAGAATCGGGCGCCCCATTTATTTTTATGAATGCAGCAGGGCAAATGAGTGATGTTACCACTATGTTACACGAGGGAGGCCATGCTATACATTCTTTTCTTACGCACGAACTTGCCTTGCAGGCTTTTAAGGAATACCCCATGGAGATTGCTGAAGTGGCCAGTATGGCGATGGAATTAATCAGCATGCAACACTGGGAAGTGTTTTTCGATAATCCCGAAGAACTCAAACGCGCTAAAGAACATCAGCTGGAGAGAACTATTACCATCTTCCCCTGGATTGCCATTATTGATAAATTTCAGCATTGGGTATATGAACATCCCAATCATACCATCGAAGAGCGAACCAGTCGCTGGATGGAAATTGTGCAAGAATTTTCTAGTCCCGAATTGGATGTGAGCGGATTAGAGGCCTATCGTGCCATTGGCTGGCAGCGTCAGCTTCACTTGTTTGAAGTACCTTTTTATTATATTGAATATGGCATTGCGCAATTAGGTGCAATAGGCCTTTGGATGCAATACCAACAAAATCCAACAGCGGCGCTAGAACATTATATACAGGCACTTAGCATGGGGGGTACCAAAACATTACCGGAATTGTATAAGGCAGCCGGATTGTCGTTTGATCTTTCTCCCGAGTATATTAAAACACTGATGGAGTTTGCCGCTTCCGAAATGGAAAAGCTATAGCCCATCATTAATGTGCGAGTTAATCCTGTAACTACTTTTTTAAAACGGGTTATTCTACAACTCAATAAAAAATGCTCCATTTCTGAAAAGCAGGGTATAACCATCAAAGGAACCACATTTTTAATTTCCCTTCCAGCATAATCACAGATGGCAACCAAGAGGCGTAGCCTCGCCAGATTTTGTATTAACGGATTTCAATCCGTCTATAATAAACAGTTAGCTTACGCCTGCCCCTTCCCGTCGTTGTTTCGTGGACCAGCCGGAGGCCGGTTGTTTTGAGGAGATTGAGGGGGGCGATTTCTGCTGGGTCCCTGATTTCCTCTTCCACGATCGCGATCTCTGTTGGGGGGTGCCGCATTGCGATTACCACCGGAAGAACCACCCATGGTTTTATTTCCCGGTCTATTTTGCTGCATTTGTCGATCGCGGTCGCGCTTTTTACGCTCATTTTTTTCAAGGGTACGCAAACTGATTTGACCCACCAGATCTACAAAAGCCGGCTCTTCCTCTTTAATTTTACTAGAAGTGATTTCAACGGGTTCTAATTCGGCCACTTTCTGTCCTTCACGGTTAATCCGCTTAATCTCCTTTACCCGCTGAATGGTTAGCGGAAAATGTTTGGTATTGTTGGGTAGCACATACCACATCAAATTCTTGAAAATATCTTTCTTAATCAAATGGGCGGTACCGCTTTCGGTATCTAAGGTATCGGCATAATCTGGAAATTGCTGTAAGGCATCCAGATAAGTATCCAATTCGAAGTTGAGGCAACATTTTAATCGGCCACACTGTCCGCTTAGTTTGGTTTGGTTGATAGACAAATTCTGATAACGAGCGGCCGTGGTATTTACGCTCTTAAAATCATTCAGCCAGGTACTGCAACACAGTTCCCGTCCGCAACTTCCAATACCCCCCACTTTAGCGGCTTCTTGGCGAATACCAATCTGGCGCATTTCAACTTTTAGCTTAAAGTCGGCTGCAAATATTTTGATTAGCTCACGAAAATCAACCCGGTCGTCGGCAGTATAAAAGAAGGTAGCTTTTTTACCATCTGCCTGAATTTCCACTTCACTCAATTTCATGGGAAGTTTCAACTGCCGCGCTGCGGCCCGGCTTCTGGCCAATACTTCTCTTTCCCGGGCTTTTTGCTGGTTGAACAAATCTAAATCCCGTTCGCCGCTAGAGCGCAGAATTCTTTTGATATCCGGACTAAACTCATCAATTGCCTTTTTTTTAAGTTGCAAACGAACCAGTTCTCCGGTTAGGCTTACTTCACCCACATCAAAACCGCCTACCCCTTCTACGGTAACGCGTTCACCTTTTTCAAAATAGTGTAAGGTAGTATTTCTGTAATAGTCTTTACGGCTGCCTTGTTGAAAGGAAACTTCTATCACTTTACAGCTACTTTCCGGGTCGTGATAAGGCAAATTGAGTAACCAGTCGTGTACATTCAGTCGGTTACAACCGCCCGAACTGCATCCGCCATTGCTTTTGCAACCGCCGGGTTTGCCGTTAGATGCCGTGCCACATGATCCGCAACCCATATGCGTAGTAGTTTAATCGTGAATAAATTAGAGAGGGAACAGCCAATTTGCCTGTAAAAAACCACCCATATGGCCAACCTGGAAATTTTTCCAATGGCTGCCCCCGGTTACAAATCAACCGGATGCTGGTATATGTTTTGTCCGCCTGTGGCGGACTAACGAAGTAAATTCATCGGCAAAATCGACACATTTCCTGCTCACTACAGCGTTTCAGAGAGGTTTTTCCAATTGGATAGCCCCCCATCACGATACCAAAAGTACGGATTTGTGTTGAATGATATAGAATAGTTTAATACTAAGGGCCTGGAACAGCAATTTGGCATGCGCATTCCGCTCAATATAGTAGATGGCTTTTTCCAGCTCGTTTACGATGGCTTCTTGCTGACTAACCGACGTTATTTTATTCATTCTTTCGGCAAAATCCCGTTCATTATCGCCCAACTTTACCTGCTGGATGCCCATAATTTTGATTCGGATACTTTGTTCGAGGAGATGTATAAAGTATTTCAGCATCTGTTTCTGCTTTTCCCTACCCATTTTGTGCATCTCTTCGGCAAATTTCAACTGATGAACTGGTCCACCTTTCATGGTAGCATTCAGCCATTCTCGTAGTAAACTATTCCAGTCGTTTTCGGCATGTTGCAATAGTTGGAGGGCTTCGCGGTAGTTGCCCTCACAAATTCCGGCAATTTGGGCTGCCCGGGTAGGGTCGGCACCTGCTCTTTGTATTAGGGCGGCTTCAATTTCATGAGAATCGGGAGCGGGAACCTTTATTAACTGGCAGCGGCTAATAATAGTGGGTAATATATCTTCTTCATTTTCGGCCACCAATATAAACAAGGTATGGGCAGGGGGTTCTTCTAACAATTTCAACAATTTATTACCCTCTTTTCTTAGGTATTCCGGCATCCAAATCAATACTACTTTGGTTTCACTTTCAAAACTTTTTAAATTCAGTTGATGGTGAATCCGGTTACATTCTTCTGCCGTAATATTTCCTTGTTTGTTATCTGCGCCAATACTTTGCAGCCAGTCGTACACATTGCCATACGGATAGGAAGTAATGAATTCTCTCCATTCAGCGATATAATCATCACTAATAGGTTTATCGCCCGATTTTTTAGGAAAAACGGGAAAAGTAAAATGCAGGTCTGGATGCATCAACTGGGCTGCGCGTTGATAGGCAGGCTGGGTAGGTATATCTTCAGGGGCTATGAATCCACCATCAGTACTTAAAGGAGTTAGATTACCGAATAAATCTGGAACCAGTGGTGCTGCTGCCGGTATGCTAACTACATATTGGGCAAATGCCAAGGCAAGTGGTAAAGCGCCACTTCCTTCTTTTCCTAAAAAAAGCAATGCATGACTAAGCCGGCTTTTTTTCACCATCTCAGTCAGGTTCATTTTCAGGGGCCCTAAACCAATCACATCACTAAACAACATATCAACGTGTACCGGATTGTAAATAAAACCCGGGTTGTAAATGTAGGATTTTCGACATAAAAAAAGGAATCCGCTGGCGGACTCCCTTTTTATTAAAAAGTTGGATAGAAAATATTATTTGAGGTACTTTAGTAATTCTTCGCTATCTGGCTTCACCTTACTGCCAAAATAAGCAATCATTTTACCATTTTCATCCAGTAAAAACTTATTAAAATTCCAGGAAATAGAGGCATCCAACACGCCATTCTCTGCTTTACTGGTAAGCCATTTGTAAATGGGAGCCATATCATTTCCTTTTACACTGATTTTGCTGGCCAGCGGAAAAGTTACTCCGTATCTCGACTTGCAAAATTGATTAATTTCTGTATCCGTGCCCGGTTCTTGTCCCATAAAGTTATTTGCCGGAAATCCCACAATCACCAATTTATCTTTATGTTGCTCATATAATTTTTGAAGTCCTTCGTATTGCGGAGTATAGCCGCATTCGGATGCTGTGTTTACTATCAGAATTTTTTTTCCTTTAAAACTGGCAAAATCAATCATTTTTCCCTCAATCGATTTTACTTTAAAACCATGTATAGACGGTTGTTCGGGGGTTACAAAGGCAGAAAGCAGGCAGACTGCAGCAAATTGGAGAAATTTTTTCATGGAAGGGTTGTATTTGATTACAGGATTAATATTTAGTAAAGTCGGGTTTCCCCAAAGGGTGGTGCTGAATACTAACGTTCAACTACTAAAACATATAATTGCTCGAAAGGTTCACAAAATTACAAACAATTAAGGTTGCAGGGCCGTATAAGCAGCGGTAGCGATACTAATTCGGCAGCCGCTAACTGAAATTAGTTCGTTACCACAGGCTACTAGGGTGGCTCCCGTAGTAATTACATCATCAACTAGTAAACAATGTTTATTAACCAGCCATTCGGGATGGCGAAGCGAGAATACGCCTTGCATATTATCCCATCGGCTATTTCTGTTTTGATGGGTTTGTGTTCGGGTAAATTGGTTTCTAACCATAGCTTGTTGCATCACGGGTTTTTGTAAAATTTCAGCCACTCCTTCGGCTATCATTTGTGCCTGGTTATAGCCTCTGATAAATTCTTTTTTGGGATGCAGCGGCAGGGGGATGATGCAGTCGATAGCACTAAAACGTGTTGCATCTAATAGCGCATAGCCCATTTTTTTACCCAACCATCTACCTACTGCAGGATTGTTTTTATATTTCAATAATGTGATTAGGTGTTGCATCAGCGAATCCTGTGTAAAGAAATAGGCAGCTGCTCCTGCTTCTACTGACAGTCTGCCCCTGAAAATTTTTTCTACCGGATTGTTCGTTGCTTCCCAAAAGCCGGTGGCGGGTAAACTCAACTCGCAGCGGGCGCAGAGCAACGATTCGCGGAGTAGGAGGTCGGTATGGCAACCTTCGCAATAATGCGGATATAAAAGATGTAGCAAGGGTTGCAGCAAAGAAGGAATCCATGGTTTCATGTTCCAAATTTGCAGCGCGTACAGGCAAAAAAAATGCGTAATTACTACAAGTATTTATACGGCTTGCTTAAAATAAATGGCGATACACATCTTCCACATTACTGAGGGCAACTACTTGCATTTTGTTAGCTAATTTTTCAATACCTTTTTTGTTAAAAGGGGAAATGATAATTTTTTTAAAGCCCAGTTTCTCAGCTTCGGCTATGCGTTGCTCTATGCGGTTAACGGCTCTGATTTCTCCGTTCAATCCTACTTCTCCGGCAAAGCAGGTAAGGTCTGGAATGGGCAGGTCTTCGAATGAAGAGAGCAGGGCGCAGATTACGGCCAAATCTATAGATGGGTCTTCTACCCGAATGCCACCTGCTATATTTACAAACACATCTTTCATGCCAAATTGAAATCCACCTCGCTTTTCTAGCACAGCCAGCAGCAGCTGAAGCCGGCGTAAATCAAAGCCGGTTACCGTGCGCTGTGGGGTTCCGTATACACTGGGGGTAACCAGGGCTTGTACCTCTATTAACAAAGGGCGCATACCTTCTAGGGTAGCGGCAATGGCACTGCCACTCAGGGCATGGTCTCGCTGGGCAATCAGAATCTCGGAGGGATTAGCAACTATCCGCATGCCGGTACCCGTCATCTCATAAATTCCCAATTCTGAAGTGCTGCCAAACCGATTTTTCAGGGTTCTTAATATCCGGTACGTGTAATGTCGGTCACCCTCAAACTGTAACACCGTATCAACCATGTGTTCGAGAATTTTGGGTCCGGCAATGCCGCCGTCTTTGGTAATATGGCCAATTAAAAAAACGGGGGTTTGTGTTTCTTTTGCAAAGCGTTGAAATTCACCGGCACATTCTCTGATTTGACTAACACTACCTGCGGAAGAATCAATTAAAGGTGATTGCAGGGTTTGGATGGAATCAACAATTACCACCTGCGGTTGCAATTTTTTTATTTCACGGAAAATAACGGCGGTGTCGGTTTCGGTTAGTAAAAAAAATTGGTCATGAGCAATTTCTAATCGGTCGGCCCGCATTTTAATTTGCTGTTCGCTCTCTTCACCGCTGATGTATAAAACGCGCAAATCCTTTAGCTGTAGGCCGTTTTGGAGAAACAAGGTGCTTTTACCAATACCTGGTTCACCGGCAACCAGCACAATACTTCCCGGAACAATGCCGCCTCCCAACACCCGATTTAATTCAGAATCCGAAGTTAAGATGCGTTTATCTTGTGAGGTAATCACTTCTTGCAGTGCAATGGATTTGTGTATTCTTTTTTCTCCGCTATTGTCTTTCCAGCTCTCCGAATTTTTATTTCCTTTATCCAATATTTCTTCGGTAAAAGTGTTCCATTCGGCACAGGCAGGGCACTTACCAATCCATTTCGCACTTTCATATCCGCAGTTATTACAAAAGAAAGCGGTTTTTATTTTACTCATGTTTCAAAGGTAGTGTTTGGGTAGGATTTCTACACCGAATTTGACAATGCGATGCGTGTAAATGCAGGCTGAGTGTGGCTAAGAAGGGGGAGGGGTATACAAAGCAAAAGGGCCAACATTGCTGTTGACCCAATCACTTACTAACCCATTAAATTCTACCACTAAGTTACAATAATGGGTCAGATTCCAAAATTAATTTTACGAGAGGTATTGATTAAACTATATAATATGGTAAATATAATTTATATGAATGTGTAACTGACTAAATCTGATCTGGGGTGCTCAAGTAATCTTTGAATCGGGTAGATTCAGAAAATGAAGGGGTGCAATGAGGGATTAGCTCATACGGAAAATTATTATATGTATAAAAAATTGATTATCTGAAAATAG
>CAMBUH010000027.1 GCA_945870985.1 Chitinophaga pinensis | reverse complement strand
ATTTCAGGAAAACGAATATAGCAATGATATGCACCTTTAAAAACCGTTTTCATTTCAACATCATAGCCTTCCTGTTCTAATTGCTTTTTTAAAACACCTGATACTTTTGCAAACGTATCCTCTGCAATCGTAAAATTATCAAAATCAAGATCTTCAGAAAAACGAGTGTTCCCGTGCACAATCCTTAAACAAGTACCCCCTAAAAAACATAGCTCATTGGCATATTCACTGTCAAAAAGAATCTG
Organism: Chitinophaga pinensis; assembly: GCA_945870985.1. Classification (GTDB taxonomy): domain Bacteria; phylum Bacteroidota; class Bacteroidia; order Chitinophagales; family Chitinophagaceae; genus Sediminibacterium; species Sediminibacterium pinensis_C. Next base: position 18,231 of record CAMBUH010000027.1, on the reverse strand, counting down.
CAATTATTTATGCTGTAGATATTCTCTTAAAATAAATCGTTTGAACCCTCGAAGGCTTTCTGGATAAACTTTTTCTATTTCAGATAATGTTAGCATACTTATTGATTTTGTTCAATAGGTTAAGTCGCTTATTCAATGTTTTACTTTCAAAACATGCAGCATAAGAAATTAACCGGTCCTTATTAATGGTTTCATTAAAAGTGGTCATATTTAGTCTCAGCCCTTCTATATCTTCTATAGTATTTAATTGGTGATTAAGATATAAATAATCCAGAATCGCCTTTTCAGGTGAAGCAATCAACAACGGTATTGCTTGTTTGTTGTTTACTTCATACCCAAAAAACAGCTGCGCTTTAATACTTCTGTAGTTAAATGTGCCAGCAATTGTTTCGTAGGCTATCGTTTTTCTCGTGGTGATATTCTGAACAGAATACACAGCTTCCGGTATCAGTCCATAGTGTGAAAGGGCAGATTCAAGTGAAATATAGGAGGGACGATGCAGGCAGTTACTGATCCGATTCCGAAGCCGATCATTTATGGGAATATCAGCAAATACATACCACTTATTGATTAGCTTCTGGATATATCCCTTCCGCTGCCATTCCACCAATCGTCTTGAATCAAACTTTGGGAACAGCTTTTCTATATCCCTTATGCAGAATACTTCAAAGCTGTAAAGGGCAGTTCTAAAGTCCAAATAATTCATTTTGTTTCTTATTATTGCTAATATTAACAAATATAAGAAATAAAATAATATTCCCTGTGATTTCTACCAAATTTTCAACTGCTGTAATTTTTGTACAAATTACCTAAGAGACAAATCCTCGGATTTATAGATGCGTATACTTTATTTTATGATGTATGCTCAGTCGGTATCAAAATGATCAGTCATTTGGTACTGATTTAACCATACGGTAACCATTTTGTGCCTAGATCAGCAAAGAAATAGCTGCTAGGATGGTTGCAACGTAGTTGCATAAAAATTGGCTCCTCAACCCCAAAGTCTGCCATTCGGCTTCCTATCTATATTTATAGTAACCCAGCTAAAACAAAAAACAAGCACTAAAAGTAGGCTGAAAAGCGAAATATGTTGATCACAGGAAACATTTATAAAATAATTTGGTTTATTTTATAAACTACTCTACATTTGTTCTATCAACTGAAAAGAATGAAACATTCCATCCTAATTATAGCTGCTTTATTAATCGGGTTATCACTCCATGCACAAACAAGGGTGCAAGGTTCGGTCAAAGACAAACGAGGTAGAATTATAGCGGGTGCAAATATTAGTATAAAAGGGTCGTATGATGGTACTACTTCAGATTCAGCGGGTAATTTCTCCTTCAGGACTTACGAAAAAGGGGCAGTTATTTTAGTGGCCAATAATATTGGGTTTAAAATGGAGGAAGTACCCGTTACCATAGGAAAAGATACCTTAGTGGTAGATTTTCTATTAAAAGAAGAAATCAACGAATTATCTGCGGTTGTGATTACTGCAGGTACTTTTGAAGCAAGTGATAAGAAAAAAGGTACGGTTTTAAAGCCCTTAGACATTGCTACTACTGCTGGGGCCAATGCAGATATATCCGCCACCATTCAAACTTTACCGGGTGCCCAAAAAGTGGGGGAACAAGAGGGCTTGTTTATTAGAGGCGGAAGTGCAGAGGAAGCAAAAATTATTATTGATGGATCGGTAGTCAATAATTTCTTTTATAGTTCAGTGCCAGGTATTTCTCAGCGGGGTAGATTTTCTCCCTTCTTATTTAGTGGAACAGTTTTTAGTTCAGGTGGCTATTCTGCTTTATACGGACAAGCATTGAGTAGTGTGTTGAGTTTAGAAAGCATTGATATTCCTGAAAGAAGCGAAATTCAGATTGGTATTTCTCCTATTTTTTTAAGTGCTGGTTTTCAGCAAGTAGCCAACAACAAAAAATCTAGTTTTGGATTGAGTTATAATTGGGTGAATTTAACCTTGTATCAAAAATTAGTTCCGCAAGCTCCCGATTTTTTTAATGCGCCTTCTTTTCATACGGTTGATGCTAACTATCGATTTAAAACCAAAAAGAATGGCATGTTTAAAATCTACGCCTATTTTAATTCAGGTGACCTAGGGGTACGCAATCCTTCTCTGGATAGTATTGGCTTAAAAAATGCCTTCAGTTTAAAGAACAGAAATTTCTTTACTAATATTAGCTTTCGTCAATTCTTAGGGAAAGGATGGAAACTCAATACGGTAGCAAGTGTAAGCTATAACAAAGACAATATAAACACCGAAGTTCAAAATCAACAAAACGAAAAAATTCCTGTTGTAAATATCCCTGTAATAGATTTTACCCACTTCAACTTAGATGCTCGCCAATGGATGGTTCAAGCTCGTGCTGTATTAGATAAAAGATTCGGTGCTATCAATACAATTCGATTTGGTGCAGAAGTTTGGAATAATATTGACAGTGCTAGGTACACCAATTTAGCGGGTACATTCCCAACTAAAATAAGTGATTTTTATACGGCCATTTTTGCGGAATCTGATTTGTATTTATCGAATAATGTCGCATTTAGACCTGGAATTAGAATAGAACACAGTGGATTGTTAAATCGATGGAATATTGCTCCGAGAGCAGCTTTATCCTATAAACTAGATAAAAACAGTCAATTCAGCATCGACTTCGGAATGTTCTATCAAACTCCAGAAAGAAGATATCTAGTAGCCAATAGTAATTTCAGTTTTTTAAGAGCAGATCATTACATACTTACCTATCAAAATTTATCCACTAATTACACGTTTAGAGTGCAAGCTTTCTACAAAGATTATGAGAATTTATTAAAAACAGATGCTGCTGTAACAAATGCTGTAAGCACCGAAGGAGTAGGATATGCACAAGGTGTTGAATTATTTTGGAGGGATAAAAAAACATTTAAAAACTTTGATTACTGGATCAGTTATTCCTATCTAGATTCTAAGAGAAATTACAATAATTACCCCACTGCAGCGATGCCTACATTTGCAGCCAATCATAGTGGGAGTTTGGTATTAAAAAAATTCTGGGTAAAACAAATGTTCGGAGTTAACTGGAGTTGGAATTGGAGCACAGGCCGACCTTATTATAATCCTAATAATGCCAAAACGGATTTCTTAACAGATCGAACCATTTTTTATAGCACCAATAATTTTAGTGTAAACTGGTTGCCGAAATTAGGCAAAGCGAATACAGTTGTTGTTCTTGGCATCAATAATGTATTTAATGAAACCCAAATCTTTGGGTACAATTACAGCAATAGATTAAGAGATTCACAAGGGCTATTAATCAGAGAAGCGGTAATACCACCTGCCCCTCGTAGCTTTTTCTTAGGCATATTTTTAAGCTGGGGGGTTGATAGAACCCAACAAAATATTAATGGAAACCTATAATTAACAATATAAACTACTCAACATGAACAACGATCAACAACACGACGAACAACTATGGAAAATTGCCAAGGAGAGAGTCGCCTTTAAATGGAGTTTTGCCAGCTATATTATTGTGAATTGCTTTTTAGTGGGTATTTGGTATTTCACAAGTAATCAGTACAAGCATTTTTGGCCTATCTGGCCCATTTTGGGGTGGGGCATTGGTATTGCCTTTCACTATGTTAGAGCGTATCATGGCAATAGCATTCTTTCTATCGAAAAAGAATACAATAAATTAAAAAATAAATAACCATACCTAAATCAATCAAAAAAAACTACTAATTATGAAAAAATTATTTGTTGTTTTATCGATGTTCTTGATGGGAAATGTTAATGCCCAAAAATTTGAAGGTGCTATGGAAAAGGGAATGCTACAATTTAAAGAGGCTAAATCGCCAGAAGAAATGCTGGCAACTTCTGCATTTTTTGAGCGAGTAGCTGATGCGGAAAAAGACAAATGGTTGCCTTATTATTATGCAGCGCAAACACAAATTTTAGCAGCTTGGATGAACCCAAATTCAGATAAAGATAAAGTTGCCGAAAAAGCAAATTCACTTATTTTAAAAGCAGAACTGATAAGTGCAAACAATTCTGAAATTTATTGCCTAAAACAAATGACAGCAGTATTGCAATTAACAGTTGACGCAATGAGCAGATGGCAATCCTATGGCGCTATAGCATCTGAAGCAATTGCCAAAGCTAAGGCGGCTGATGCTTCCAATCCACGTCCATATGTGTTAGAAGGTCAATATTTAATGAATGTTCCGGAAGCATTTGGTGGAGGTAAAGCTGTGGCTAAAAAGATTTTAGAAAAATCGTTAACCCTTTTTGAAAATTTTAAACCTGCCTCTCCATATCATCCAAATTGGGGTAAAGAGCAGGCAACAACAGCACTAGCGGCTTGTCAGTAATTTGTGTACATGTTATAGCCCCACTTAATTATACAGGGGTATATTTATCTTTTAAATTTTTGTTATGGAAAATAACGAATCCCTATCACCCGTCGATAGCCTGAAGTTTATAGAAAGCATGATTCACAAAGCGCAAAATCGTTTTTCCGAGAATGGAACTTTGTATTTAATATGGGGATGGACGATTTTTTTATGCTCTTTGGTGCAATACTTTTCTGTAAAGTTTACCTCTTTTTCTAATGCTTCTTTAATATGGCTGCTGGTTGTTTTTGTGATGATATATCAAATATTCTATCTCTCCAAAAAACGAAAAACAGATAAAGTAACAACCTATTCTGATGAGATTATTGGATATGTTTGGATGACCTTTGGAATCTGCATGGGTTTGCTCACTATCATCATGAGTAAGTTACATATTTGGATATTGTTTTATCCCTTCATTTTTTTGTTTTATGGAATACCCACATTTCTATCCGGAGCCATTATGCGCTTCAAACCATTAATGTTTGGGGGTATATGTTGTTGGCTTTTATCCATTGCGGCCTCTTTTATTACATCCATAGAAGTAATTTTATTATTGGTTCCTGCAGTTTTATTTGGTTGGATCATTCCTGCATATTTACTTAGAGCAAGATTTAAATCAGCCTAATATGTCAGAAGAAAAAAAATTAACCGAGCAAGAAAGTTTGGAACTGATTTCAACAATGATTCAGAAAGTTAAAAACAGCTACCACGATACTGGTATTGGCTCTCTTTTATGGGGCACGGTAGTTTTTATTGCTTCCTTTGTATCATTTTTGAGGTATCGCTATAACATTGATATCGGTTTTGATATCTGGTTACTCGTATTGGGAGCGATCATTCCTCAAATATATTTATCAATTAGAGAAAATAAGTCAAGCAAAGCTAAACGTTATGATGATGATGCCATCGATACGGTTTGGTTGGTATTTGGCTTAACCATTTTTGGTTTGTCTTTTTACCAGTCAACAGTGGGAGAAACCACGAACAGAATTATACAAGAAGAAGGCTGGGCTATGATGAAACATTATCTTTCTGGAAACAAGGCAGATGAACAAATAAAGCCTTTTACATTAAGTATCTATTCATTGTATATTTTGATTTATGCATTTCCCACGCTGGTTACAGGTTTGGTTAAAAAGTTTCTGCCAATGATTATTGGCGCAATCATTACCTATGTTCTATTTATTTTTTCTTGTTTTACAGAATCTCAATATGATATGTTATTGGGGGCCATAGCCGCAATAGTTTGTTGGTTTATTCCCGGAATTATTTTAAGAAAAAAATATTTGGCTCAAAAAAAATCCAATGTTTAAAGAGCTAGACCCCATACTACATTCTCAATTACGCCTTGCGGTAATGAGTTTACTCATTGGCGTGAAAGAGGCTGACTTTAGCTTCATCAAAGAAAAAACAAATGCTACAGCGGGTAATTTAAGTGTGCAAGTGCAGAAACTAAAAGAAGTAGGCTATATTCAAGTAGCCAAACAATTCAAAGATAATTATCCGCAAACTACTTGCAAAATTACTCCCGAGGGGATTTTGGCTTTTGAAGCCTATGTGAAAGCCTTGCAAGAATACCTTAAAGTATAATTACTAGTAAAGCGAAGCATGAAGTTATCAGGGAAGACCAGTTACATCAAACTCAATTATTCACTATTTTTTGATAGAATTTCAAAAAATGTTTGTCAATTAGTCCACAACTTAATGCAGCCCATATTGGCGGGTCGCTGTTTAAGTCAAATAAGCTTCAATAATAATTTTTTTCTGTTTCATCATTATTTCAAATGAGTTTGCTTTTCTCATTAAAAATCCTAAATTTTCAGGTAGCACTTGCCAACGAAGTCCAAATTTATCTATGCACCATCCGCATTGAACTTCTTTGCCTTCTCGGGTAAAATAGTCCCAGTATTTGTCGATTTCGTCTTGATCTTTACAGTTGATGGCGAATGCCAAAGCATCATTAAATAAGTGATGTAAGTTTGCCGTACTCATAAAATTATACTTCGTTTCAAAAATATCCACTTCACACATTTCAGTATTCCCGCTAGGCGTTTCTCCAAGCGGAATGATTCGCCCTGCTTGAAAATTTTCTCCAAATATATTTTGGTAATAGTTGGTTACTTCTGATATTTTACCGCCCTCTGTTTGAAACCAAAGGCAAGGAACTATTTTATGTTGTTTCATATCTATATGCTTTGTCCAAAAGTAAGCAAGTTATTATCTGGATCAAGCAGCGAAAATTCTTTTTGCCCCCATGGTTTCAGCTGCAAATCTCCGTTTGGATGAATAGTTATTTTATTGGCAAGCAGTGATTGATAGAAAACTTCTATATCATCAGCTCTGATATAAACTTGTCCGTAATTCTCTTTAGGGTCTAAATCCTTAAACTCAAAAAAGTGAATTTCAATATTGTCTTTTGCAACAATTAAATATTCAGGATATTCTCCGAGCGCTTTAAAATTCAATTGGTTTACATAAAAATTCTTCGTAAGAACTTTATCCCGCATTGGTAATTTAGGGTTGATGTTAGTAAGCATATTAGTTGAATTTTATAGTCACCTTTGGAACCGGATATATTCCATTAACGCCAACTTGCTATTCTTAAACCTCCCTATCCCTATTTGTCTTCACTTATTACCAGGTGCTGCATACAATCTCAAATGTAGGAATTTTAGGATGACTATAAATCCCCACCCAAAACCACCTCCCTCCTTAGCTATTCTTTAAAGAACTCGTTCTATCCGCAATTTTGGAAATTACCGAAAGCGCTGTTATGCCCTACAATAGAAAAGGCCACTTTTCAGTGGACTATTCGGTTCGAAGGAATAATCTATGACATTCACGGCATTTTATTATACATGTAATTAGAAGAGATTGACTTGTGTTTATGATGCAGCAATGAATTGATCTATCCGATAGTTTATTGTACTCCGAAACGCATAGTCGACTCCCGCTTGGGCGGATCGGAAGACTATGCGTAAAAGTATTTCCAGCTTTCATATGGCTTCATGCTTGGAAAACGGTTTAAGTGGAGCAAATATAAGCTAAAATGAAATTTTATCTTAATGTGAGCATTTGGAAAGTTCTGAACTTTCCAAAAGTTGCGCCACCAATAACTAGCAAGGGCCCCTTTTCAGAGGCCCTTGCTAGTTTTATTCTATGTTACGAATGGACTAGTTCCAACGAGGTAACATTTCAACGCGACGATTATCTTGTCTGCCCTTAGCTGTTTTATTATCAGCTACTGGCTTCTCACTTCCGTAACCAATAGAAGTCATACGATCTGCAGCAATTCCCTTACTGGCGAAGTACTTCATGATCGCATTAGCACGCTTTTGAGACAGTGCCTTATTCAATTTGGCAGATCCTGTATTATCAGTATGTCCTTCAATATCCACTTTCAAAGTTGGGTATTTATTAAGCATATCTAATGCATACTGTAATTTTAGAGGAGCCAATTTAGGATACGCAAATTTATCGGTACCCGTTACAAAATAAATGCTTTTAGCAGCTATTTTTAAATCAGCAGCCAGATCAGGACAACCACCATTGCTGGCAACACCGGCAACGGTAGGACATTTATCTTCTTCATCATTTACACCATCACCATCAGAATCCGGAATCGGACAACCTTGGTAACGAGCTAAACCTGGAACAGTTGGGCATTTATCTTCCTCATCGTTAATACCATCTTTGTCGGTATCTGGGATAGGACAACCCTGGTATTTAGCTAAACCTGGAACAGTAGGACATTTATCCTGCTCATCATTGATACCATCTTTATCAGTATCTGGGATAGGACAACCCTGGTATTTAGCCAAGCCTGGTACGGTTGGACATCTATCTTCCGGATCGATGATACCATCTTTATCGGTATCAGCAGGAGGTGGTGGAGGCGGAGGAGCCACTTTTACCGGAGGGGGAGGCATAATTTTCTTTCCAAATAATTTATACTTTAATCCGAACTGGAATCCTTCATTAAAGAAACGAGGAACCAGATTAGGATTGGCACCGTCTTTCATATCATTTAAGCCGGCAAAATATCTGGCATAAATCTGTACTTTCTCATGAGGGAATAATTCCAATCCAACCGTTGCGGCTGTGCTGAAAGCCTGGAAATTTCTTTTGAAATAACGCTGACTATTGTCGTTTTTCAAAGTATTATTGAAGTCGAGCTGTGGTCCAAACATAATAGCCAGCTTCTCGCTTGCACGTACTTTAAACAACAAAGGATATGACTGGTACTGAATGGTTCCAGCAAATTGCTTTACAATACCGGATTCAGATTTCAGACTGTACTTTAATACAGAATACTGTGCCTGTGGTTCGAACGACAATACATCATTCAATGGAATATTCAACCATACACCACCAGCGTAACCTAAACCGTACTTGTAATCAACAGAGGCAACATAGCCACCATCTGTAACTCGAAACTGAGACAAGTTTAAAGCACCCAATAAACCACCTGAAACGGTGTAACGGGGCTTTGGTGCTTTTGTAGGGTTGGTTTGTGCCTGCAATTGTACCGCTACTAATGCGATTACTGCTAGCAATAACACTCTTTTGAACATAATTATTTGTTTTATTTAGAACAAAGTTAATTAAAATGGGGAAACGTTTAACAGAATTTTATGATTCAATTTCTAAAAAGCAACAAGTTTGTAAGTGTTTGCCAATCAATGGATTGCGTGCATGAATCCAATTGACGCGTTTTAACTCCTAATAAAATTCTCCGGTTTCTAAATCAGGCAGTTCAATGGTACCATAACAGCACTTGCCAGCTTTTCAATTGACTCACACCCAATAATCCTACCATCACTTAATGCTTTACACAGGCTATTTTTTAGCAACCGGCCTAAATGTAAATGCCTGACCCCCTACTGATAACTCATACATCAATCCGGCTTTTGGCTGAACAAAAACAACCATACCATCCGTGAATTTTACGTTAGCGGCAGTGCCCTTATCCAATGCAATGGCCGATACTTCGCTAGATAGCTTCAGTTGACTCTTCCTGAATTTTTCCATCGCAGCACTATTCTCAAAAAATATCACTTCACGAAAAGCTTGTCCGCCTGCCTGTAACCCAACCGTAACTTGTTTTAAGCTGGCCATCCCTACTAAATTTCCTTTCTCATACACCGCACCATTACCAGAAGCTCCGCCAATTCCCAAACCACCTTTTCCTACATTGGGAAATATCACATACCCATATGAATTGGTGAACAAGGTTTCCATCCATTTGTCTTTTTTGATAAATTCAACCCGTGCAGTTTCGCTATCTGAAATAATCATCTGATCGTGCGAAGCTTTTTGTGCAGCAAGATTTCCGAATAAAAAAAATACCCCTAGGGCCAAAAAAAGAGTTGTGTGTTTTTTCATTTTTTTTCGATTGAAGTAAGATGAATAGGATGCTAAAATTTTCTAATAAAACAAATATGTACGGATGTTTCCCAGTATTCGGTATAGGTATAGCCATTATAGAAATTAATAACATAGGCTCCTTTCTCGTCTTCTTTAGAAAGCTGGGAAGTCCAGTAATTTCCTAATGGCAGGTTGCTAATGAATGTTCGATTATTAAACACTTTCAGTAAATCATCTTTTACCGGTAAGCGCCAGTCATCAAAGCCGCCGTCGCGAACTTCTTTGGATAAATTGGCGGCCTCCTCCCACTTTACCATTTTTCCTATACTCGATTTGGCAACTAATAAACCATGTGGATGCTTTTTTTCATATCCCAGTTCACCTGGCTGCAATAGGTAGGCAACTACACCGCCAAGGTATTCATCACCTATTTTTAATTTTTGCCCGGCAACACTTACCACTGAAAAAACAAAAACTGAAAGCAAGAAAGTTTTCATATACATACGATTTTGAAAAACGAGCAACTGTATTGTATAAAATTACCATTTTTTAGGCAGGCTACCTATTTTCAAAATTCATGAATTTAGGTAAGTGCATCACTACCCTAGCTGCAATGTTACAGAAAGCATGTAAATTACAGTGATAAGCTTTTGCTATGTGTTACTACAATGGCATACGGGTAAGTAAAGAGGAATTCATCCGCTTGAAAAATATGGAAGTGCAGGTGAAAAATCATGACTTGTATTGTCCAGTTATGAGTGGATTTGAATATGCTAACTGGCCGATATTGATTCCTGCAGCTGATGGAAAAAGTATGGAGCTGAGTTTTGCCCACTGGGAGCTAATTCCATATTGGATAACCGACCGCAAAGCCCTGGCAGAAAGTAGAAAAAAATTTACCACCTTAAATGCAACCGCCGAAAAATTGTTAGAGAGCCGTGTGTTCAAATCGGCTGCTTTACAACGACGCTGTTTGGTTTTATCGTCCGGATTTTTTGAGTGGCGACATTGGGCACCTGCAAGATCGAAAAAAGCACTTACCTATCCCTACCATATCACCCTTGCCAACCAGCCTTATTTTTTTATGGCAGGCATATGGCAACCCTGGACGGATCGGGAAACCGGTGAAACCTTCCCCAGTTTCGCCATTGTAACTACTGCAGCCAATTCGCTGATGGAACAGGTACACAATACCAAAAAAAGAATGCCAGTAATTTTGCCGCCCGAAGAAGCGTATCAATGGATACAACCTAATCTGAGCGAAGCACAAATCAGTCGGCTGGCGCATTACTCTGTAGATAGTCACTTATTAAGTACCACCCCCATCCGAAAAGATTTCAGAACCGCTCCTGATCCTACGGAGCCGTTCCAGTATGAAGATCTACCTAACTTGGTTACTGCATACTCCTAGGGTGATATAAAGATTACTACTTATGTTATCATATAGGCCGAACCTACGGCTCTCTTTGCATGTTAGTTTTCATGTAACAACGGATTAAAATCCGTTGTTATGATATGGAGGCTATGCCTCTTTTGGCCGACTAAAATCCGCTTTTTAATATGGGAGGAGGTTGCGCCTCTTTGTGGACGGATTAAAATCCGTATTTATGATATGGGGGAAGGCTTTGCCTCTTGTGGCGCATTAAAATTAATCTGTGATAGTAATCTTATTTTATGCTTTTTGCTAAATATTTTAGTATTTTGTGGGGTGGAATGGCTGTTTACGATACCCTATGACCGAAAATATATCCGGCTGAAGGCCCGCCTAATTTATTTGTCGGACCAGGTAGAACGGGTAATGGTTATTGGCCGGAACCGGTCAATTATTCTGCAAAGCAACCGGCCCATGCTCGAAAATAAGGGGCTGAAGAACAAGCGTATTCAATGGAAGATTACGGAAGGAACCCTGCACAACTCGAAAGTTTTACAAATCATCCTACTATCCCTGGAAAAACACCTAAAAAATAATAGCCCGGCGGCGCCACCCGCAAACTGATTACACAGACTGTATATTTGCACCGCAATGGGACAAAAAAAACTGATTCGATTTGAGGCCATCCGACATTTTTCGAATGTGTTGGAGTATCCGCAAAACATGCGGGGCAGCTGGCATACATTCTTTAACAACACCCATCCGATAACGCTCGAACTGGCTTGTGGTAAGGGAGAATATGCGGTTGGATTAGCCAGACTGCATCCGGAAGAGAATTTTATTGGCATCGACATCAAGGGAAACCGAATTTGGCGGGGTGCCAAAACTGCGCTGGATGAGCAGCTAACCCAGGTGGCATTTATTCGTTCTTCGATAGACAAAATCACCGACTATTTTGCGCCGGGTGAAATTTCAGCTATTTGGATCACTTTTCCCGATCCACAATTGAGAGGTTCGCGGGCTAAAAAAAGATTAACCCATCCGCGGTTCCTACGCTTGTACCAGCAGCTACTGAAGCCGGGTGGAAGAGTACACCTGAAAACGGATAGTCCGGTTTTATATGAATTTACCCTCACGGTTATTAACTTATTTGGTTTTTCTCTGTTATATAATACAGATAACCTGTATGCCGAGGAAGTGATTACGCCGGAACTGCGTATCAAAACCCACTACGAAGGATTAGACATTGCGGGAAGTAACCGGATTCATTATCTGAGTTTCCTGATTGATCAACCACTGCCGGCCGACAAGGATATACTACTTAAACAATTATTTCGTGAGCAAACAACTGATTGAGGGCGTACATTTTTATTATGAAGAGCATGGCCTTACCGTGTTTACTAGCGTATATCATTTAGAAAAGGGATATTGCTGTGGAAACGGATGTCGCCATTGTCCTTACGACTATATAAATGTACCCGAACCCCGCAAAACTCAGCTTACTGAAAACAGGGGTGCTGAAAAGGAAGTAGCTGAATAATCTATCCTAAATAACCCAAAAGGTAAGTTGCAAAAAAAAGTACCTATAGAAAAGCCTCGTTCCGTTTTACCCAGCGGCCAGGCAGACAACGATTTTTTCAGTCGTGTGTACGAAGTAGTGCGGTTAATTCCTAAAGGAAGGGTAACTTCTTATGGTGCCATCGCCCGTTTTTTGGGGAGCGGGAGAAGCGCCCGTATGGTAGGGTGGGCAATGAATGCATCGCACCAACAAAAACCTCCCGTTCCGGCACACCGAGTTGTAAATCGAAACGGACAACTATCCGGCAAAATGCATTTCGGAGACCCAACCAGCATGGAAAAATTGCTGCTGAAAGAAAAAATTAAAGTAGAGAATGATACCATTGTTGATTTTGATCAACATTTCTGGGATCCTGCTACAGCAATCGGTTTGTAGCAATCAGCGATAATAGGGATGAATCATCCAATACACCACAGGGCCAGTAACCGCCACATACAACCACAGTGGCCAGGTGATTTTTGCCAGCTTTTTATGCAAGGTATATTCAGCTGTAAGTGCTCGGTAAGCCGTAAATAAAATGAATGGCAAAATAATGGCAGCCAGAAAAATATGGGTAATTAAAATGATAAAGTAAATCAATCGGGTATTTCCAACGGCAAGTAATTCTTGCTCATCTACCAGTCCATCGTGGTTACTATCCCCAAACTTCGCTTCGCCGGCCAATAAGTGGTGAGCGATATACGATACCAGAAACAATACAGACAAAACTAGCGCAGCTAACATCAGTTTTTTGTGTAGCGCATACTGCTTATTTTTTACTGCCCACAAAGCAGCCACCAGCAATACCGCAATTGAGGCATTGATAAAGGCATTGGCAGCAGCAAAAATATGAACATCAAAACCCAAGTCTAGTTCAAGTTGAAATTTTCCCAGTAACACTACCACAATAAATACCACCACAGAAAAAATTCCAATCAGCCAATAGGCTTTTTTATCATTCTTAGTAAGGGATGCAGGAAGCATAGTTTAATTAGTTTGGGGTTGACCGATCGATCCGTTGACGTGATTGCATAAATACTACAAAAAATAGTACGAGGCAAATTATGATGAGCCACAACCAACTCAGACTAATGATTTTGGTAAACAATTCACTTTTTTTGGTGCGGTCTTTTTCGAGTAGCAACAGCCCGATATCCTTTGACAGTTTCGACATAGCAACCGAGTCTAGTCCATTATAATATCCGCGTACCCGATAATATTTATCAATCAATACGAACCGGTTGGTATGCACAAAATCTGGACTAACAGGATCTTCACTGAACTTATCTACTTTTAATTCTTCAAAGGCAAAGTCGTAGATTTTTTTGCGGTCTCCGGTAAGCATCCACCAGTTATCGTGGTTCACCCCAAACCGATCTGCATAGGCTTTTAAAACCGTTTGGTTATCGTGTTCTGGATCAACGGTAAATGAAACAAACTGAACAATGGCACTGTCTACTTTTTTTCGGGTATTTCCCCCGCGTAAAAAAGATTGCTGCAACAATGCCATATTCGTGGTAAGTCTAGGACAAATACCTCCACATCTGGTAAAAAAGAAATCGGCTACGATAATTTTTCCGGGGCGATCATATAAGCTTACGGTATCCCCCAATTGATTCACCAGTTGGATGTTGGCCGTGGTATGCCAAACGGAGTCGTTGATTACTTTGCCTTTTTCTACGCGGGTAACTACCGTGTCTAGCAGATAGTGTCGAGGCATATCTACGGCCTGTTTACTAAAATATTGCAGAATCAGGTACGACCCTATCGGAAGGAGTAATGCCAAACACAATCCTAATAATGCCCGTTTATTCATAGTGTATATATAAAAAACCACCGCAGAAAGCGATGGTGTTTTTGTTGCTGGTTAGCTTTCCATCAATGTTTTTCTTCGGAAGGCTTTGCATGTTCTTCGGAATGATGTTCTCCCGATTTATGCTCTTTTTTCTTTTCTACTTTAATGGTACTCTGCTCTTTGTAGTGAGGATCGTACGTATTGCGCAAATTTTTGAATGAATTACCATCATATAAAAATGCGATGATGAACCAGATGAAAAGAGCCAATGGAACTACAATGGTCATGATCAGGTTTTTAATCTCATGCTTCAGGTGCATGAAATACGCAACAATATAAAAGGCCTTCACCATCATCAAAATAACTATAGCTCCTTTTACTGCCAGGCGCAAGCCACTCTGGAGTGGCATATCCATCATCCAAAATCCTAATACTAATTCAACAATGGTTAAAACGGTTAAGATGATGGTTACTTTCCAAATTTCTTTGGTACCGCCACCTTCATGCTGTTCTGTATGTGAATGTTCCATAAATGCGATTATTTACTACTATGAAAATTGAATAAATTAAATCAGGTAAAAGCAAGTAAATACGAATACCCATACCAGATCTACAAAGTGCCAGTATAAGCCGGCTTTTTCTATCATCAGGTAATGACCACGCTCCTCAAATTTATTAGTGAGCGCCATTATCAGCATGATGATATTGATGATAACGCCAGAGAATACGTGAAATCCATGGAAGCCGGTGATGGTAAAAAAGTAATTGGTAAAATTGGTTGAAGAAGCCGTTCCGTCGTGGTTGAGGAAAGGATTGCTTCCCCACCAAGCACCTTCATGGTAAAGGTGATTCCACTCCCAAGCCTGACATCCGAGGAACATTGCTCCACCGATGATGGTCATGATCATATACTTAACCACCCCTTTCTTGTCCATATTATGCCCTGCATGCACAGCCAATACCATGGTAACTGAGCTGATGATTAGGATGAAGGTCATAACACTCACAAAAACCAGCGGAGCATTCATTCCTTCCGGTGCAAAAGGGAAACTTTTGAATACTTCATTGGGGTCGGGCCATCCGTTGGATGAGAATCGGATAGTGCCATAAGAAATCAAAAAAGCGCCAAAAGTGAAGGCATCGCTCATGAGGAAATACCACATCATGAGTTTTCCATATTCCACGTTAAAAGGGCTCTTTCCGCCGTTCCACATTTTGGTGGGTGTAACTGTAGTTGTTGAAGACATGGGACTGTATAAGATTTCGATGCAAATTTATTGTGAGTTGTTCAAAAAAGGGCAATAATGTTGAACTTTTTCTTCAACTATCCAACGAAATGATAAAAGATGAATAAATAAATCCATAATCCATCTACAAAATGCCAGTAGATGGTGGTTAACTCTATCGGCAGTGGACTGTAATTCTTCACTTTTCGGCTATAGGCAAGGAAAAGGATTACGGCAATCGCTATTACACCACCCAATACGTGTAGCATGTGCATAACAGTAATCACCAGCAAATAGGAGGCCGCAGAGTTACTTCTTTGGCCGATTAACTCAATTCCCTGTTTTTCTAAGCTACGGAAACCGAAATACTGGCAAATAATGAATGCCAGTCCTAACACCGCGGTAATGGTAATCAGCTGGCGATATCTTGCCATTTCGCGGGCTTTGAACGATTTACCTGCCAGGTGCAGAGTTAGGCTGCTCAACAGAATAATCACCGTACTTAACCAGAAGATACCGGGCAATTGAAATTTAAGCCAGCTGCCTTCATTCATTTTAACGATGTATGCACTGGTAAAACCGGCAAACATCATAATAATGCTTGCCATAGCCACCCATAAGGTAAACTTATGAGGGTGAATGCGGGAAGAGGTAAGATTTTGCGTACTCATTTGCGTCAATTTTCGATCAGTGAATTTTATCCGCCAATAGCGACAGAAAAACAACCGGCAAGTAGATATAACTACTAAACATCACCCGTCGTGCAGCCGGCACATCCATTTGGCGATATAAGCGGATACATTGAAAAACCATCACCAGATTGGCTGCCATTACAATCCACATACTCACCGATCCGGTTAGTCTAAAATAATAGGGTAAAAAGCCAACAGGTATCATCAGCACAGAATACATCACAGCTTGCAGTGCGGTAAAACGGGTGGGTCCTTTTTCGGCAGGCAATAGTTTAAAACCGGCTTTACTATAATCCGTATGCGCCACCCAGGCAATGGCCCAGAAATGTGGGAACTGCCAGATAAATTGAATGGCAAATAAAATCCATCCCCCTGCATTACTGAATGATTTATCTCCGGCAACTACGGTTGCAAACGGATCAATGGTATTGGTAGCGGCCACCCAACCAATTAAACAAGGGAGGGCTCCAGGAAATGCACCCACGAGCACTGCTATGGAGTTTACTTTTTTTAAGGGCGTATAAATAAATGCATATAAAAACAAACTGAAAGCCGACAGCAATGCGGCACTCCAGTTAAAAACACTTTCAGCATCGTGAAAGCAGTAACCCATCATCAGCACACCTACCAACCCGGCTATTCCAGCAAACACATAGGCTTCTTGCTGCGACATTCTACCAGCAGCCACTGGTCGGGTTGCCGTTCGTTTCATCATGGCATCGGTATCTTTTTCTACCGATTGATTAATGGCATTGGCGCTGCCGGTAATTAACATACCTGCAATAAATAGTATCCCAATCATGGGCCAGTTGAAGCTGATGATATTGGGGGCCAATAAATAACAAATCACACACGTAAACACAACCGTAAAACTGAGCGTAAACTTTGTTAGTTGATAATAGTCCCTCACCTTACTTTGTAAAGTAGTTGGCTCAACCGGGTTGTGAGGGAATGCATGCATGCCGATAGCGAATTTTACAAAATTGATAAAGCTTACAGCAACCGGTAACTATTTACAAAACAGTTATTGGAGGCTTTTGTTTTTACAACAATGCTCCCGTATGTTCGGGAGCATTGTTTTGTATGGTTACTGACAGATGAACAATCTATCAGGCTGGGGTAATATACAATCAATGATTACTTTCATCGTCTCCCACTGGAGAAGTTTGCTGGATGAATTCTTTTCCATCCTTACCGTAGTCATATGCCCAACGATGTACTTCGGGAATTGCTCCAGGCCAGTTTCCATGTCCGGGACGCACGGGGGTTGTCCACTCCAGTGTGTTTGCACCCCATGGATTCAGGCTGGTCACTTTTCTTCCTTTGAAAATAGAATAGAAGAAGTTGATTAGGAATAAGAACTGAGCAGCAAATACAATCATAGCCACTATACTGATAAAGCGATTCAATTCTACAAACTGCTTGAAGCTTTCCCAGATGCTGAAATCGTAATACCGACGGGGCATACCAGCTAACCCTTGGTAGTGCATTGGCCAGAAGACCAAGTAAGCACCGGCGATGGTAATCCAGAAGTGCATATAGCCAAGCGTATTATTCATGAAACGACCATACATTTTCGGATACCAGTGATAAATACCTGCAAACATTCCAAACATAGAGGCTACCCCCATAACGATGTGGAAGTGCGCAACTACAAAATACGTATCGTGGAGGTGAATATCTAATGCAGAGTTTCCTAACCAGATACCGGTTAATCCTCCGGAGATGAATAAACTTACAAATCCGATCGCAAACAACATACCCGGTGTGAAGCGGATATTACCTCTCCAAAGAGTAGTAATCCAGTTAAACACTTTAATAGCAGAAGGTACCGCAAT
>CAMBUH010000026.1 GCA_945870985.1 Chitinophaga pinensis | reverse complement strand
TACCTGCACATCCTACCCAAAATAAAATTTCCGGTGTTTCACCTGCTGCCACACTGGCTGCCATCGTTTTCACTTGCATAGCCTAGTTGTTTTTTGTAAAGTTACTAAAAAAAAATGCTTACTCACCAGACGGCAACTAATCGAAAGATGTCTATTTATTACTGGCAATGCTGTAATTAATATTTCGCTAGTGAGTAGCCCCTTTTTTTACACTAAAGATATGTAACACCTGAGGGAAAATTGCCTGCATGGTTTCAGCCACTCCTTTAGGAGAGCCCGGAAGGGTGATTAATAAACTATCCCCAGCAAATCCGGCAATTCCCCTGCTAAGCATGGCATAGGGTGTTCGCTGTTGGCCGTAACTTCTGGCTGTTTCCATAATTCCTGGCACTTCTTTATCTAACAGGGGTCGAATAGCTTCGGGGGTTACATCGCGAACAGATAAGCCGGTTCCGCCGGTAAAGAGTATTAGCTGATAACCGGCTGCGATTAGTTTTTTAGCTTCCTGCTGTATGATTTCTATTTCATCGGGTATTACTGTTTGCGTATCAATGGTCAATTGAAATTTTTCGAGTATTTCAGCTATAACTGCTCCGCTCATGTCTTCCGCTTCTCCCTTACTTATTCGGTCGCTGCAGATAACTACTGCCACGGGAAGTTTTGATGGATAGGCATAGTTCATATCCGTTTTCCCCCCTTTTTTCTCGTTAAGTTGAATATCGGTTATCTGAATATGGCTATCAATTGGTTTTAGCATATCATAGATAGTTAACGCTGTTATCATTACTCCATGCATGGCTTCTACCTCAACACCCGTTTTATACACGGTTTGTACTTCAACGGTAATTTTTATTGTCAGTTCAATAATATCAAAAATTATAGAGGCAAATTCAATGGGCAGGGGATGACAATCAGGTACTACTTCATATGTTTTTTTACAGGCCAATAATCCGGCAGCTCGGCTAAATTCAAACACATCTCCTTTAGGAACTTTCCTATTTTTTATCGCCTCTATTGTTTCAGGTTTAGATACTCGAATAGTTCCAGAAGCTACTGCTACTCGTAAGGTGTTAGATTTGTGCGTAATGTTTACCATATAAATTTGCTAAAGTAAAAACTTTATTATTGTAACTTACTTATTCTCTTTCCATTGATAACTGGCATCTTCGAATATTTCTTTTCCCCAAATGGGTAATTCAGCCTTAATTTTCTCTACACATTCGGTACAGGCATTGATTGCAGTTGCTCGGTGTTTAGAAGAAGTGAAAACAAATAAGCACAATTCTCCTACTGCTACTTTTCCTAAGCTATGGTACACATGCATACAGGTTAAATTGTATTTTTCAAAAATCTGTTCTCTGATTGCCTGCATGCATTCCAACGCCATGGGTTGGTTACTGGTATATTCAATCCCTATCACTTGTTTGTTGTTTATACTGTCGGCCCTTACCTGACCTAAAAAAATATTATGTGCACCAATATTGGTTTTGGTGGCATGTTTGGTGATACTATCTGCAATAAATGAGGGAGCAATAGCCCCTTCTACAAAAATGTTTTTTAGCTGCATACTACTTGATAATTTAAGGCCATAAATTCTTCAACACTGCTGGGTGCTGAATGGGTTGCTTTGGGATTTGCTGTTAACGTAACGGTATAAAATCGTTGATATAGGGCATGATAGGTGAGCAGTTGATTTACCAATACATCTCCGATTCCTGAAATTAATTTAATTACTTCGGTGGCCTGAATGGTTCCTATAATTCCGGGTATAACCCCCAAAACGCCGGCATCTGCACAACTCATCACTTCATCCCCGGAGGGTGGTTCCGGAAACAGATCGCGGTAACTGAGCATAGGTTCCTTACCCGGCACATTAAATACAGCTGCCTGTCCTTCGTATTTAGATACTGCCCCAAACACTAATGGTTTTTTCAGTAATACACAGGCATCATTAATTAAATATCTACTGGCAAAATTGTCGGTAGCATCTACAATAATATCATACTGTATAAACTGTTCTAAGGCAAATGCCTGATTGCAATATTCGGGAAAAGCAGTTACTGAAACTAAATCATTCAACTGGTTTAATTTCTCTCTAGCAGTAATTGATTTATTCTTTCCTATATCCTGTTGCCCAAATAAAATTTGTCGCTGTAAATTATTGAGCGAAACGGTATCATGATCTACTACACCAATATTACCTATACCAGCAGCCACTAAATATTGTAAAATCGGACAGCCTAATCCTCCGGCACCAATTACCAAAACCTTTGCCTTCGACAATTTATCTTGGGCCGTTATTCCAAAATTGTCTAAAATGATTTGTCGCTGATATCGTAAAAAAAATTCTTTCATAATAGAAGCTATCCTCCCGAAAATGGTGGCATACAAGCAATAATACTCGGTTCGGTAATTTTTTGCGGAACTACTATCAGTTGATTATTTAATGCCATAACAAATTTAGCACCCACTAAACCAGGATATTGTTTGCATAGCCATTCATTTACTGCTTCAGTAGATCCCGGATTTTCAATTTTTACTGAATGGCACCCGGAAATATCTGTCAATTGTCCAAAAAATAATATCTCAATATCCATACGCTTAAGTTACTAATAATTTTATGGATGCTAATAATAATACAATGGCTAAGGTAATTTTAAGCACTTGCTGATTTAAACGCAATGATCCCATCCATGCTCCAATAAGCCCTCCCACAAATGCGATTGCAATAAAATTTACTATTTGCAGATCTGCCCTGTATCCATTAGAAATTTGCCCCGCCAATCCAGCCACTGAGTTTACAAATATAAAAATCGCACTGATAGCGGCAGTTTGTTTTTGATTAGTCCAGTTGGCCAACAACAAAAACGGGGATAATAAAATTCCACCCCCGATACCAATTAATCCTGAAAAAAAACCAATAGTCCCTCCAACCAATAAGGAGAGGCCTATATGGGGTGCTTTCAAATCTTTATCGGCTGTATTGGGATATAGAAAAAATCGAGCAACAGGAATCAGGAGTAAACCCCCTAATATTTTTTTGTACACCTCGGCATCCAGTGATATTGAGCCCCCTAAAAATGATAAGGGAATAGAAGTAATGATAAAGGGCAAAAATATTTTCCAGTTAAAATGCCCGCCCTTGTAAAACAGCATAAAAGACGAGAGGGAAACAAATAAGTTTAAAATTAACGCAGTAGGTTTCATTACATCTGGTGCGAATCCATACAATACCATTAATGCCAAATAACCACTTGCACCGCCATGACCAACGGATGCATATAGGAGCGCCACAATAAATAATAGAATTCCAAAAGTAATCGTCATATAATTCCTATGAATCTACCATAAATGTATTTGAACAAAATCATTCCTTTTTACTTCCGTTATAGGTTCACCTAAAACTATAAAACAGTTGGCTTGGGCAAAGGAATTCATTTTAAAGGATTCTTGGCCTGTTAACAAGCTTACCTGCTTTTGTTTTATGTTGTAATGCCCTTTTAAAAAATGGGTGAGTCCAGCAGGTTTTTGGTAATCGTTTGTTATTTGTGCACTTTCAATTAGGGGGGCTTTTTGTATTCCGGATAAAGCGTCTATCACTCTGGTAACATACAAATAAAAACAACTGAGGGCAGAAGCCGGATTGCCCGGTAATGCTACCACAACTTGCTTGCCTTTCTTACCCAAATACAAGGGTTTTCCGGGCTTTTGTTTTACCTTATAAAACAGGGGTTCAACTCCATTTTTTTGGGTAGCTTCTAGCACAAAGTCATAATCTCCTACGCTGATGCCACCCACTAAAAGGGTAAGATCTGATTGGGAAATGGAATTTTGTATTGCCGTTGTGATATTGTCTAATGAATCTGTTACTTTTTCTACGCTAATTTTCTTTATACCCAATTGTTGCAGGGCTGCCACCAGCATATGTGAATTTGATTCGTACACTTGTCCGCTAGTTAATGGTTTTCCGATAACCTGCAATTCGTTTCCGGTAACAATGATATGGATGGAGGGTTGGTTGATTACAGTAACTTCTGAAAGTCCCATGCTTGCTAATACACCAATGGTGGCAGGGGTTAACAACGTTCCTTTGGTTAGTGTAAGACTATCTTTTAGTATATCTGCGCCTACTTGGCGAACATTTGTTCCGGGGATAAGGGCAGTATCCGTGATAGTGATGGAATGATTCTGTATGATTGTTTTTTCCTGCATCACAACTGTGTCAGCCCCTTCGGGTAAGGGGGCTCCGGTAAAAATACGTACGGCTTTTCCAACTGTTACCTCCAACAGTTCGGAGGATCCCGCTTGAAGCATGCCTGTAATCTGTAACGGAGAATCTTGGTATCCATTCGTGTAAGCAAATGCATATCCGTCCATTGATGATTGCAAAAAGCCCGGAACATTTACCGGCGAAAATATATCGGTATCTAACACAAAGCCGGCGGCTTCCTCCAATTTCATTGGTATTGCTGCCAAGGGTTGAATATTTTCCTTTATAATGTTATATGCTTGTTCTACACTTACCATACTATCAAATTACCTGTTTTGCAGGGATTTTTATCCTCCAATGCGAATCATGGTTCTGTTGGTTAATTGATTGGTTTCAATGGTATGCATATCTGTTGAAAGTTGCCCGCCCAGGGCCTCTTTCTTATCGAAAATATTCTGATGAATGAGTGGAATGATATTCTCCCCCCTTCTGTATGCACTTAATAAATCGGTTTCTCCATTAGAAAACAGGCAGTTTTTCATTTTGCCATCTGCTGTTAATCGCATTCTATTACAATCGCCGCAAAATGGGGCACTCATGGTACTAATTACAGCAAAAGTTCCCTGATTTCCCGGTACCCGAAAATTTTTGGCAGTTTCGTGGGGCTGTCTATTTATTGGCTGAATGGGATAAACCGAACTGATTGTTTCTAATATTTGATGTAAAGTGATTACTTTTTCGCTATTCCATTGGTTTCTATCAAAAGGCATAAATTCTATGAATCGCACATGAACGGGTGTGTTGATTGTCCAATTTATAAAGTCAATAATTTCTGTATCATTTACTCCTTTGATTACAACCATATTCACCTTCACTTCAATTTGGTTATGTAACATCAATTGAATATTACTCATTACTTGGTTAAACCGATCTCGTTTAGTCATAAGCACAAATCGGTCTTTTTGAAGGGTGTCTAAACTAATATTCACTGAATGTATTCCTGCAGCTTTAATTGCCGGGAGCATTTCGTGTATGCGAGTACCATTGGTGGTTAAGGTTAGTTGAACGGGTAATCGGGATAGTCGTTCTAGAATTTGAGGAAAATCTTTTCTTACTAAGGGCTCTCCGCCGGTTAGTCTGATTTTTTTAACTCCTTCCTGAACAAATAAGCGGGCAATGGATTCTATTTCATCTGCCTGCATCAGTTGTTGGTTTGGGGTGAAAGAATATTCTTCTTCCGGCATGCAATAAAAACACCTCAAGTCGCAATTATCCGTTAAGGAAATCCTTAAGTAATCATGTACTCTATTAAATTTATCCTGAATCATGTTATGGTTTCGATGCTAATAATTGCTGATAATCTTCTGGGGTATCAATATCTACCAATCCTTCTTCAAAATGCAATTTAGCTACTTCTGCTCCTCTTTGTAGGATAATATTTTTTGCTCCCACGTCTCCGTGTAATTCGAGTAAATCTGGGAAGATACTTTTATGAAATAAGGCGGGTGTGCCCAAAGTATTGGAATAGAAACATGCGGCTATAGGTAAGCCGGTATGCTGTTGTAATTGAATCAAGGCTTGTATGTTATGTACAGCAATAAAAGGTTGGTCACATACCACCATCAAGATGCCCTCTAAATCGGGTATGTTTTTTTGTGCCACCTGTATGCCTAATCGAATGGAGCTGGCCATCCCTTCTCGCCAATTTTCATTAATGGTGATGGAAAAGTCGGTAGCGCCTATTTCTTGGATTATTTTTTCAGCGGAGGCTCCTAAAATCAAAAAAACAGGAAAATTAGTTGCCTGCTTTAGATTGGCAATAAGCCGATTTAATAAAGTTTCCCCTTGATATGACAATAATTGTTTGGGAATTCCCAATCGCTTGCTTTCGCCGCCGGCAACAATTACAACACCACCGTTTTGAATTGAATAATTCATTAGGAGTGGATTGAGTCTTTTTTCAATCGCAACATCGAGCCCGGTTTATTTGTGAATACTGCCTGTATTTCGGCCAAAATGCTAATCGCAATTTCTTCAGCCGTTTCTGCTCCGATATCTAGTCCCGTGGGCCCATATATTTTATTCAGCATACTATCCGTGATTGCTATCCCTTCATCGGTTAACTGGGCAATCATTTTTTGTAGTTTCTTTTTCGGACCTAATATGCCGATATACAAAATGGGTTGATGTATTAAGGCGGCTAACATTTTTACATCATACTGGTAATTATGTGTCATTAAAACAAAACAGGTTCTACTATCAATAGCTATTTTGTTTAGCACTTGCTCGGGCTTACTTACCAGTATCTGGCAGGCACTGATGAATCTGTCTTTTTTGGCATGGGTATTTCTTCCATCTACTACACTTATATCCCAACCCAATTGATGCGCAATCGTTATCAAAGGTATCGCATCATTCCCGGCCCCAATGATGTACAGAGCAATGGCAGGTTGTATAAATTCTAATAATAAGTTGCCGGAGTAGTTAGGGTGTTCGTAGTCATTTACTATCGATATTTGCTTGCTGAATAATGGTGCTGCTTCTTCCTCTAAAAAACGAGTAAGGGATGAAATATTGTCTTTCCCTGCTATCAAATGTTTCTGGTTCAAAAGTGCGCAGGTACCTAGCTGGAGATTTTTTTTATTGGATAGGTCAAATCCAGTTACTAATACTAATTCTTGTCTTTTTTGTTGCGAAAGTCGCAATAATTCAATCGGATTGGAGGGATCTTCGGAGTGTATGTATTCGAATAATATATGTATAATGCCTTCGCAGCCCAGTTGAACGCCTATTACTGCATCCGATTCATCCGTTGTATCATATTTTACCAGTCTGCTTTTTTTTTCAGTAAAAGTGAGCATGGCTTTTTGTAAAGCATCTCCTTCTAAACAGCCTCCGCTGATGGCACCGGTCATTTTTCCATTTTCTGTTACCAACATTCTAGCACCGGGTCTTCTATATGAGGAACCTTCTAAATGAACCACAGTTGCCAAAACACAATCCAGACCCTGTTGCGCGGCCTGGTTGTAGGATGCGATTATTTCTCGAAATTCCCTCATGTTATTAGGTGCAGTTGAAATTAATAAGGCTGATATCCTTTTACTACCGCTATTTTAGCTGCCGGAATTTCTGAAACCTGAACTAGGGGTGCTTTGTTCCCCCAAGTATTTCGGATATAATTAATCACATCTGCCACTTCTTTGTCGGTCATTTCAATTCCTGCCATTTCGCCGTCAAATGAAGTTCCTTTAATGATCAATGGGCCGCGCATTCCCAGTAGGATAATTTTTACTAAGCGATTCTTATCCGATAAATTGCCGGTTTTTACCAGTGAAGGAAAAGCCCCCTCAACACCCATTCCATTTTCCATATGGCAAGATATACAGTAGGTTTCGTATACTTTTTTCCCGTTCTGTATGCTGGCATTAGGTGCGCTGGTTTGTACAAATGATAAACAAATAGTTGACAAAAGGGTAGCAAAAAGTAGGGTGGTTATTTTTCTCATTGGTATTTTTATGAAAGAAAAAAGACTGCCCTATAGCAATCTTTTTTTTGTATACTTTTAAAAAAGCCTAGCTTTTGGTAAGTTCTTTTAAATACGGCTGATTATATAAACGTTTTCCGGTTGCCTTATACAACGCATTGGCGAGTGCAGCGAATACAGGAGGAAAAGGCGGCTCACCTAAGCCGGTAGGATCAATCGTATTTTGTACAAAATGTACATCAATTTTTTTCGGAGTTTCTTTGTGTCGAATAATGCGGTATTGATTCAAGTTCTTTTGCATGGGAACCCCTTTTTCAAAGCGCATTCCTCCATACAAGGCATTTCCTATTCCATCTACCACCGCTCCTTCTACCATATTTTTAGCACCCTCGGGGTTTACAACAAATCCACAATCCAAAGCTGTAACTACGTTTTCAACTTGTGGTTGTCCATCTTTTATAGAAACTTCCACTACATGGGCAGCATAGGAGCTGTGACAAAAATACGCAGCCACCCCCCGATTCTTATTGTTGGATTGGCTCCAATTAGATTTTTGTTTTACTAATTCCAGCACACCAATGTATCGGGCGGCATCGTATTCGTTGTTTTTTCCTACGGGTTTGGTTTTTGCTTTCTGTAGCAATTCAATTCTAAAATCAATCGGATCCATTCCGATAGTTTCGGCTAATTCGTCTAAGAATGATTGCTCTGCCGAAGCAATAAAATTCGATCGAGGGGCTCTGAAAGCACCAATGGTTATGTTGGATGGAATATTCCAGCCTTCTGCCACATAATTTTCAATGGCTCCTGCAGGAAACCGGTTTTCGTGAATGGAATTTTCCGGAATTCCTCCTCCTTTAATATGAAGCGCCGTTACCTGATTGTTTTCATCTATGGCTGCTTTAAAAGATACCATATAAGTGGGTCGGTAAATGCCATTCGTCATGTCATCCTCCCGAGTATAAATGAGCTTTATGGGTGCTTTTACTTTTTTCGAAATGAGACCTGCTTCAACAATATAATGGCCATAGGCTCTTCTTCCAAATCCTCCCCCCATGCGGGCTAGTTTCATTTCAATTTTTTCAGCTGGAATATCTAGATTGGCTATAATATTTTGTTTCATCATTTCCGGAATCTGAATCGGCGCTACAAAGAATGCTTTTTCATCGGTGATGTGCGCAACACAACTGATGGGTTCCATGGGATTATGCGACAAAAACGGCGCACTGTAGGTTCGCTCTAGAATTTTTTTAGCTTTCGCAAAAGCGGCTTCCGGATCGCCATCTTTTCTCAAAATTTTACCCGGTTTTTTTTGCATTTCATTCATTTGGGCCAAATGTTCATCGGTACTTTCTAATCCGCCTGGTATAGTTTCTATTTTTTTACCACCCCTTCCGGCAACTGATTCGGTATAGGTTGCCATTGGTTCCCATTCTACCAGTACTTTTTTTCGGGCGTTGATAACTTCCCAAGTGGTTTTGCCTACCACGGCCACCAAATTATTGAAAGCACGGGTATCAAATCCCGCTCGAGTATAGCCATCTTTATAAACCTGTATTTCAAATACATCTTGAATACCCGCCATTTTCTTTGCTGCAGTACCATCAAAAGATTTCAACTTCATCCCAAATGCAGGTGGGTGAATTACCATCGCAATCAACATGCCTTCCTGCTTATAATCCAATGTGAATAATGGATTACCCGATACAATATTTTTTCCGACTACATTTTTCTGGGGGGTACCGAGTAAGGTAAAATCGCTGATCTTTTTTAAGCTTACTTTTTCGGGTTTGGGTAGTTTAGCAGCAGCAGCAGCCAATGCACCATACGATACAGTTTTGTTGGATGCTTTATGAGAAACATAACTATTGCTGGCAGTCAATTCTGAAACGGACACATTCCATTCATTGGCGGCGGCTTGTAATAATAACATTCTGGCAGTTGCACCAGCAGTTCTTAGTGGCACCCATGCCATATTCATCGCTCGGCTACCGCCCGTAAATTGAGACTTAAATCTGGGTGTATCATAATCTCCCATTTCTACCTTAATTTTTTTCCAATCAGCTTCCAGTTCTTCTGCAACCATCATAGGTAGGGAGGTCATTACATTCGTTCCAAATTCGGGGTTCGGACAAAAAATAGTTATATCATTGTCGGCAGTAATTTTGATGAATCCGGTTAGTTCAACCCATTCTTTAGGAGCCGTAATTTCTGCTAATGCTTCATTGGGTATCAAATTGGCTAACCAACTAAAGCCAATCATCATTCCACCTCCTGTTAATGAAGTAATTTTTAAAAATGAGCGTCGGCTATTATTTGTGGATATATTTTCCATGCGTTTTTATTTTATTGATGAGCATTTTTTGCTGCGGATTGTATTGCTTGTTTTATTCGTACATAAGTTCCGCAACGGCAAATATTTCCATTCATTGCAGTTTCAATTTCTTCATCGGTAGGATGGGGCTTCGACTTTAACAAGGCTGAGGCTGCCATAATTTGTCCAGTTTGGCAATAGCCACATTGGGCTACATCCAGTGATAACCAGGCTTTTTGTACCGGGTGCTCTCCCGACTCAGATAATCCTTCAATAGTAGTGATTTCTTGTGCCGCAACTGCTGCTATTGGCAACTGGCACGATTTCATGGCTTTTCCGTTCAAATGAATGGTGCAGGCACCGCAGGAGCCAACGCCACAACCATATTTGGTACCCACCAAGTTCAGGTGGTCGCGCAAAACCCATAAAACCGGCGTAGTGGGATCTACTTCGGCTTCCATCATCTTGCCATTGACTTTTAATTTGTATTTAGCCATATATTTTTTTTTAATGGATCAGCGTAAATTTACCCATTTATAGGATAGCCTGTAACATCGTTCATATAAATACTCCAAAGGGTAGTACAAAATTCATTTATTTATAACCAATTTCCGAATATTCATAATAAATTTTACTGCCATTTTCCCCAATTGCCTTTAGCCATGAAGGGTAGCGGGGGAGGATAGTAAAAAATGCGGGTAAAATGAATGTAAAAGACCAAAAAATAACTGATATTAATTATCCATTTATCCAATTATCCCGTGTATCAGGAGAAAATTTCCAAGGAGCAAAATTGTTCTCTATATTACTAAAGGTGCTGTTCCATTCCTGCGGTGCATTGCTCTCTTCCATAATAAGCGATCTTCTAAGCTCAGTAATTATATCCAACGGCGATATGCTAACGGGGCATTCCTCAACACATGCCATACAGGTGGTGCAGGCTCTCAGTTCTTCTACCGAAATATAATCGTGCAACAAACTTTTTCCATCGGGCGTCCACTCACCTGTTTTGCTAAGGTGCTTACCCATTTCTTCCATCCGATCGCGGGTGGCCATCATAATTTTTCTGGGGCTTAATTTTTTTCCGGTTAGGTTAGCCGGACAAGCGGCAGTGCACCTGCCACATTCGGTGCAACTAAAGGCATCGAGTAAACTTTTTTGACTAAGCGCGGGAATATCTTTGGCACCAAAATGCTCGGGTGGGGCAGCATTGGAAGGGGCTAGTTCGGGTTGCATAGCATACAATACTTCCCGCTGAACTGCCTCCATATTGGTAAACTTGCCAGTTGTGGTAAGGGGGGAATAATAGGCATTAGGAAATGCCAAAATAATGTGCAGGTGTTTTGAATAAGGCAGATAATTCAAGAAGGCAAAGATCCCCAAAATATGCAGCCACCAGCAGGTTCGTTCCAGCATTAGCCACGAGGTTTCATTGCCGCCAGATAGCAGGGGCATGATGTGTTGCGACACCCAAAAATTACCGGTGCTCGCATAATGTGGATTTCCCGATTGTTGCAGTAACTGATCGGCAGCATTCATGGTGAGAAATAAACTCATCAGAATAATTTCTGCCAGCAGAATGTAATTCGCATCCGAAGCAGGCCAACCCTGCAGGTCGCCATGTATCAGCCTTTTTACTTTGGTTATATTTCTGCGAATCAGAAATACCACACAAACCAATAATACGCCTGCAGCCAATATTTCAAAACTATTAATTAGCCAAGTATAAACATTGCCCAGCAGCGGCAAAAATATCCGATGTTGGCCCGTAATGTCATCTAATACAATTTCTGCCACTTCTAAATTGATGATGATAAAACCCGCATAAATAATCAGGTGCATGATGGCTACCGGAAAATTTCGGAACATTTTTTTCTGTCCTAATCCCAGCAAAATCACATTTTTCCATCGTTTTGCAGGTTGGTCATTAGGCAAGGAAGGCTGCCCCAGTAGAATAAGTGATCTGATTATTCCGGCGCGGCGGGTAAACCAATATCCGGCAAAACCGGCGGCCAATAAAAAAAGAAGTTGAGGTAGGTACTGCATAAGAGAAAGTTTATTGAAATTGCCTGGTTCCCCATTTTTTACAGGATTTCGGCAAGTTGAGCGTAATCTCTTTAATTTTATACCAAATATACTTCATGATTTTGAGGAAAACTATACTTACCCAGATACAAGCCGAACAAAAGCTCCATCGTATGGCATTGGAGCTGGCTGAAAAATTGAGTGGAAATGATGCCCCATTGATTATCATGGGAATCCGCAATAACGGAGAAGTGATTGCCGCGCAAATCGCCGGCTATCTTAAACAATATCTATCTAACCCCATTACCCAGCTTTGGGTGCAAATGGATAAATCTCATCCCGATACCATCGAGATCAGTGAATCCCTCGATTTTTCGGGTAAACATGTAGTATTGGTGGATGATGTAACCAACTCGGGTAGAACGCTTTTATATGCTTTAAAACCGCTTATGAACAGCTATCCCCTTAGTATTCAAACCTTGGTGCTGGTAGAAAGGATGCATAATCAGTTTCCAGTAAAAGCAGACTATGTGGGCTTATCGGTAGCAACTACCTTGCAGGAGCATATTCAGGTAGAAGTAGAA
Organism: Chitinophaga pinensis; assembly: GCA_945870985.1. GTDB lineage: Bacteria > Bacteroidota > Bacteroidia > Chitinophagales > Chitinophagaceae > Sediminibacterium > Sediminibacterium pinensis_C. Next base: position 5,866 of record CAMBUH010000026.1, on the reverse strand, counting down.
AATGGCGAAGTGATTGGTGCATATATGGAATGATGCCATTAAAATTTTAGCCAATGTGCCTGCAATTTACCCCCACTCCATTCTAAGGCCGGAGCAGGTATTTTAATGGAATTTACTACCAGTAAAACATTTTTCAGCCATTTCTTCCGGGTAGGGATGGTGCTAAGGTCTACATCTATGGAAAGAAATCCCTTTCTTACCCTTGCAATATCCATCCGGTTGAAAACAATATTTCCGGTGGCGTCTTTTTGTTGGTTTTCTGTACCTCCCAGTATACCCCCTGCACCATATCCGAGCGATAAATTAAGCCATTTGGGTAACCCACTTTTCGGAAAAAAGGAAGCCAGGTTAAAACACGCCCAATAGGTTTGGCCATTATAATCCTTCAACATTTTTTCAATGGTACGGTTTCCAAATAATGCATTGGCTCGGCCCTGCAATCCAGCTGGTGTGTAGTTTACGGGTTGATAGGAAAACTTGATGGTAATCCGCTGTTGCTTCCATCCCCATTCCTGGCCTAGGAGTAAGCCTGCACCCAGCACATTTGCCAGCATATCCCCCGAACTAAATCCCCATTCGCTTGAAAAACCATCCAGCACTTCAATTGCCGATACAAATACTAAGCTGCTAAAAGCTCCAGCCAAAGCTGCTTGTCGGGGTTGCATCCCGGTAGATATCCACAATGCCCGGCTCCAGATAGCGGCTGTATAGGCAGTAAATACATGTCCGGCTTTATCCATTTGCAACCATTCTGCATTGTCGTTAAAAAAGTGGAAAGATTCCGATGGATATTGCTGATACCAGTAATTAGATAAAATCACCACACCGGTAGTAATACCTGCCGCCATTCCCGCTGCCACCCACCGCTGTTTACGGATATCTAGGGCAGCCGAATCACTGCTAGGTTGCGCTTGCACCCAAATGGGTATACAGACTATTAGTATTAAATATTTCACGCATTCAAACTTACACATTAATTGCCTTGCGGTTGATTCCATGGAATAGAATAGAGAAATATTGTTAATTTGGCATTCTATACTCACCAATCTTGTAACACCATGAACAGTGCAATTGAAGAGAAAATAAATAGCTGGCTCCAAGGGCCTTACGATGAAGCAACCAAAGTAACCATTCGGGAAATGCAAGTTTCTCAGCCCGATGAATTAGCCGATAGCTTTTACCGGAATCTGGAATTTGGTACCGGAGGGCTACGAGGAATTATGGGAGTAGGTAGCAACCGGATTAATAAATATACCATCGGAATGGCTACCCAGGGTTTTTCTAATTATCTTAAAAAAACCTACGGAGATACTCCTGTTTCCGTAGCAATTGCCCATGATAGTAGAAATAACAGTCGTTTTTTTGCCGAAACAACCGCCCATGTTTTTGCTGCCAATGGCATACAGGTTTACCTATTCGAATCACTGCGCCCTACGCCTGAATTGAGTTTCGCCATTCGCCAATTGCATTGTAATGCGGGAGTAGTATGTACCGCATCTCACAATCCAAAAGAATACAATGGGTATAAAGCTTATTGGAATGATGGAGGACAGCTGGTTCCTCCGCACGATGTTAATGTGATAAAAGAAGTGGAAGCGATTCAAAGCATTTCGGAAGTGAAGTTTTCGGGAGGGGAGCATCTGATTCAGCTGATTGGTAAAGAAATGGATGAAGCGTACTTGCAAATGGTAAAGAGTTTGAGCGTTTATCCCGAAGTAATTCAGCAGCAGGCAGATTTGAAAATTGTGTATACCCCCATTCATGGAACCGGTATTCAATTGGTGCCAGATGTGTTGAAATTATATGGATTTACACAGGTTACTATTGTAGAAGAACAAGCGACTCCTGATGGTAATTTTCCTACCGTACACTATCCCAATCCCGAAGAAAGCGAAACCATGCAAATGGGGTTGCAAAAAGCAAAAGAACTGGATGCCGATATATTATTGGGAACCGATCCAGATGCAGATCGGGTGGGCATTGGCGTGAAAGACAATCACGGTAACTGGATATTGATGAACGGAAATCAAACAGCCGTGCTGGCATTTAGTTATTTGATGGAAGCCCGAAAAGCTAAGGGTATTGCCACTCCAGATGATATGGTGATTACTACCATTGTTACTACGGAAATGATTAACCGGGTTGCAGAAGAAAATGGAGTAGCCTGCCTGAATGTGCTTACCGGATTTAAATGGATTGCAGAAAAAATTAAAGAACTGGAAGGCAAGAAAAATTATGTAATCGGAGGAGAAGAAAGCTTTGGTTTAATGATAGGAAGTTTAATTAGGGATAAAGATGCCGTTAGTGCAGTTGCCTTGCTTTGTGAGATGGCTGCCTATGAAAAGAGTAAGGGAAAAACCTTGTTCGAAAAATTGATTGAACTCTATATTCAGTATGGATTTTATTACGAAAGCTTAATTAGCATTACTAAAAAAGGCATGAACGGTCAAAAGGAAATCGCTGAGATGATGGAAAGCTACCGCCAACAGCCCCCTGCTATGCTTGCTGGCACTCCAGTGGTTAGTTTACTCGATTATCAACTGCAACAAGCAACCGATTTGGTGACTGGTGAAAAATCAGCAATTGAGTTACCGAAAAGTAATGTATTGCAATTTATCACAGCCGATGGATCAAAAATTTCTGCCCGACCGTCTGGAACAGAGCCTAAGATTAAATTTTATTTTAGTGTGCAGGCACCGCTTTTCGATAAAAACGATTTTGAAAAGGTACAAGTGCAGTTAAAAGATAAAATCAGCCAGATTATCAGTGATATGAACCTGAACTGATGCAAGGGGATATGCCTATATTGATTGAGTAAAAAAGTCGGATTATTTTCTCTGCTAAAGCCAATTTCTCTTACCTATCTTCGCAAGGTTATGAGTGTGTATAAAGATGGTCCCCTGCACCAGGGACTCAGAAATCAACTGGTGAATCAATTGCGTGAAAAAGGAATTACCGACGAAAAAGTGCTGCAGGCAATTTTAGCAGTACCCCGACATTATTTTTTTGATTCGGCATTTGATCGGATTGCTTATGAAGACCGGGCTTTTCCGATTGCTGCGGGGCAAACCATATCTCAACCCTACACCGTTGCTTATCAAACCCAACTATTGCAGGTAACCAAAAGTTGTAAGGTATTAGAAATCGGTACCGGAAGCGGATATCAGTGTACCATTTTGGCAGAAATGGGCGCCAGGGTGTTTACCATCGAACGGCAAAAAATATTGTTCGATCAATTACAACAATCCTATCCCTTTAAAAAGCAATATCCCGGAACTAAGTTTTTTTATGGAGATGGTTTTGAAGGGTTGCCCACTTTTGCTCCTTTCGATCGGGTAATTATCACAGCAGCTGCTCCTTTTACGCCCCCTAAATTAATCGACCAAATGAAGCCAGGTGGCATAATGGTGATACCCAGAGATGAGGGCGAAAGTCAACGTATGTTGCGCATTACCAAACAAGCTGATGGCTCGGTTATAGAGGAATCTTTTGACCTCTTTTCTTTTGTTCCGATGCTATCCGGAAAAAACCGATAACAATTTTCCAATAACAATATCGCATCAATAAAAAACCGATAACAGGTTCGTGCTATCGGTTTTTTATTAGGTAGTTTCTGAGAGGGTTACTGATTCATCATATCCGACATTCCTGAACCCTGATCGCCTTTGCTACTTTTCCGTTTAAACAGCGAAGCATCAAACTTACCAAAGCGATAACTGAAATTCAGCCGCAATACTTGAGGATCTCTTCTTCTTTGCGTTGTTTGGGTAAAATAGATACTCTCTGAATATGACTGAAACAATTGGGTTCTGAATATATCATTCATACTCAAAGTTAATGATCCGGTTCTACCGTTTTTCCAAGTCCAGTCTTTACGGATAGCTAAATCAATACCATACCTTGGAAGATTGTAGCCTTGTGAGGTAGATTGTGGTCCGCCTCCCCACATCATACCACCACCACCGCCACCACCACCTCGGCCTCCACCGCCACTGCTGCTGGGTGGTATAACTGATTTAGCTTGGTAGTCTCCACTTAATTGTATACTCCAAGATTTAGGCAGTTTAAAAGTATTGTTCATTTTACCAAACCAGCTTACCAGCGAGTTATTCAATTCTTCTCCGGGCACAGACGCATTGATAGCTGAATTGAAAATATTAACGTTCAACGTAAGATCCCACCACTTATTTATGGGCATTTTATTGGTTAATTCCAATCCATACGAAAAGCTATAGTTCGCATTGATATAGGTACTAAAGTAGGCACTATCTCCGGGTGTTAATTCATTTACATCTCGGTAAACATAACGAGTAATGAGGTCGGTAGTGTGTTTAAAATAAAGGGATGCTAAAAAGTTCGAATTCTTTTTATAGGCGTTACTGTAAGAGATTTCAAATGAGTTCGTAAACTCCGGTCTTAATCCGGCGTTACCCACATTGATATTTTGTGGGTCGGAATAGTCCGGGAAAGGCATTAACTGAAAGAAATTGGGTCGATTAATTTTCCGGGTATAGTTAAGTTGTAAATCCTGCTTATCAGTTAATTTGTAAGTAGAAAACAAACTAGGGAATAAACTAATGGGGAAAGTTACATTAAAACTTAGTGAGTCATTGCCCTTTGCATTCAACAGCGTACCCAAGTAATTAGAGCTTTCTGCCCGTAACCCCATTAAATAACTCCATTTCCCTTTTTTGAAGCTAAAAGTAGAATAGGCTGCCCATACTTCATCATGAAATTTGTATCGGCTGCTGATAGATGGCACCAACTCATATTTACCCGTTACAGAATTATACCGATACTGGTCATTAATACTGCTATTATCCCGGATAGCTGCTCTAAAACCCGCTTCTAGTTTTTTATCATCAGAAATTGGATTTTCATAATCGGTTTGAAAAGTGTAAAACTGATTGTCACCGCTAGTTTTATTCAATTGTAATAAAGGGTTCCCTTTGGCAACACCTGTATTGGTGTATGTTTGGGTAGAGATATTACTAGTGCCAGAACTATTGCTGGAATTATAATTAAAGTCGGCTGAAATGTTATGCCCACTTTTTTCGAAGTTGTGCTTAAAACTTAGTTGGGTTCCCAGATTTTCGAAAATTCGATTGCTGGTATTTTCTATCAGATTATACGCGGTAAAAAATCCTTTGATGATGGAATCAACCTGTTGGGTTTGCTCAGTTTCAAATTTTCCGCGGTTATAGTTACCTGATAGGGTAATGGTATTTCGGTTATCTAAGAAATAGTCCAGACTTCCCCTAAAAAACTTAAACTCACCTATGTTTTCACTATGCGTTGTATTATTAACTGTGCTGGGAGTAGTTAATAAATTATCGCGGTCGGTTTTTCCGTCGGATATAGATTTAAATTGGTTTAAGTTACCGCTTAATCCCAGGTTCAATTTATTCTGGCGGATATTGATATCGCCACCCAGATTTACTCTGCCGCGCGAATCAATCCCCGTTCTTAGTCCTCCATTATAGCCAATTTTTTTATTTTTCTTTAGAACTATGTTGAGTATACCTGCTGTTCCCCCCGACGCATCAAATTTTGCGGATGGATTTGTAATTAACTCTACTTTGTCTATAATATCAGCGGGTATCTGATCTAGGGTAAGGGTAGTGGGTCTTCCATCTACAAAAAGGGTAGGGGCTGCATTTCTTAGGGTAACATTCCCATCAATATCCACATTTAGCGAAGGGATGTTTCTCATCACTTCGGCTGCTGTTTGTCCGGTACTTGTTAGATTTTTATCTACCGTGAAAATTTTTCGGTCAATGCCCAACTCCAGTAAGGGTTTGCTATAAGAAGTTACCGTTACCGCCGCCAAGGTGGCAGAATCTTCTACTAATTTGATATTTCCCAG
>CAMBUH010000025.1 GCA_945870985.1 Chitinophaga pinensis | reverse complement strand
TTTAAAGATGTAAGTGCAAATAATTACATAAGTAGTTTTGTATATTGCAAAACGATTTGTAAAAAATATGCTATAAAATTACTAGTTAAAGTTGTATTGCAGCGTAAGTGTGAGAGATCTTCCCATTCCATTTATACCGGATCCATGTTTTCTGTAATCTGCATTGGTCAGGTTGTTGGCAAGCACTCTGTAGTTTAGATTTTTATAGGATCCACCCGCATAGAAATGCAATAGGGTATATCCTGGGGTACCTCCCATTGGAATTCGGTTATCATCTTTATCACCCTGCGCTAAACGGGTTTGGGCGTTTGCTTGCTCAAAGTTTACACCTACATGAATAAACTTAAATGAATAATCAATATTACAATAAGAATTGAAAGGAGGAATTCTTCTCATGGGCTCGTTACGAGTAATGTTTTGTCCAAATAAATAAGTAATCATTCCGGATGCACTCAGTTGGGGGGTAATCGTATAGCGAAGTTCGGCTTCAAAACCATTTACATAAGCTGATTCAACATTTTCTTTTACATATACATTGTAACCATTGATTACCTGATCGGTTTTAATTCTGGTAATCAAATTTTGTAAGGATGTATGAAAATACGAAGCTGAAAATTGGCTTTTATCCGATTGGTAGCGGATGCCCAATTCTTTATTGAGGGATGATTCGGGTTTCAACCCAAAGGCGGGAACTTCATAGCGAAAGTCAATGATACCCAGTGTTCCCATATCGTCGATATTCGGAGCCCGGTAGCCCGAGCTTAGATTACCATACAGTATTATTTTCTTTGACAATGCATAGGAAGTTCCCATTAGCCATACAAAGGCTTTGGGTTCAACCTTTATTTTTCCTAAAGTGTTTTCCTCCATTTGAATTGCATACTGGTGAAATCGCAAACCGCCTTCTATCAGCCATTTTCCAGATTGAATTTGGTGCAAATTATACAGGGCCGCATGCTGATAGGTAGCATTATCCGGATATAACCCTCTTTTATTGATTGATTCTCCAGTTGTTGTATTCTGTTGTATCCGACTGCTAAAAACCTTGTCGAAATTGTATTCAATTCCAACGCGGGTAGTCCATATACGCGACAATTTCCAAACTGCTTCCGACTGAAAACTTGTACTGTTGATATGGTCATTTTCAAAGGTAACAACCTTACTGTTGCCTGGCTGTGAGATGCGATTTTCACTCATTTGCTGACGAGAAAACTGAAAGGTAACCTGTTGTATATTTCTTTGCTTGAATACTTTTTTAATGCCAATAACCGATTGAATTCTTTCGATAGGGTTAGAGAAACTTTGAATAAAATTTTCAAGTACATATTTATGATACAGAGGAACATGTTGTTGTTTTACTGCTGTGATGCCAGCATTTATCATCCAATCGGCTCCTGCGTTCCAAAGGATTTTTGAATCTATCGAACTTTGCAAATATCCTGAGGGGATTTGATATCCGGTGGTATCCCCGCCTCTCAAGTTGCCAAAATCAGCATAGCTGCCAGAAAGTGAGAAGGCAAATTTGGGGCGACTATATTCAACCTGCGGACGAAAAGTTTTTTCCATTCCGCCATCAGTTAATTGTACATAGGTTTTTCCTGCCCATTTCGGTTGATCAGAAAAATGAGGCATATGGGTAATAATATTAATTACCCCTCCCAACGCATCACTTCCATATTGCACAGACCCGGTTCCTTTGATTACCTCTATTTTTTGCACGGATTGAGGATCTAGAAGGGTTAAATATTGATTGGGGCCATACCGGAAAATGGCGTTATTCAGCCGGATGCCATCAATAAGTATCAGGTTTTGATTGCCTGTAAACCCCCTTACAAAGGGAGATCCTCCTCCATGATTTGTTTTTTGCAGAAATACACCGGGAGTTCCATCCAGCAGTTCAGGAACAGATCTGCCATTTAGTTTAGCCATTTGTTGGCTATCCCTAATAGCAAATGAATAAGGAAGCAGATGAGCGTTTACGGTATTTCTGCTGGTTGTAACAATTACTTCTTTTAGAGATGGAATAGTATCTTGACCAGCAATCGTTGTAATGATTGCTAATATATAAATAATTAAAAAGGGAATTTTTTTCATACCAAGGTCGGGCATAAAAATAATGAACAGCTATTTGTTGATGATAAAAATAAAAAGGTTAATAATTTAATCATGAATCCTATATTTTTTCCTGCGTATTCTGTCAGTTAAGTTATATGTAAAAATATTTCTATGTTTTGTCCTTCTTAGAATTATTCGATTCTAAATTTTTTTATAGTTTCTGAATCGGAGCAGGCAATTTGGAAAAACAAAAAATTGAATTATTTCCCAGCCCCCTTCACCACCCTTTTTATTTGACCATAGGCATTCGGCAGGGCAGCATGAATGCGTTGATAGGTGGCAGAGGAGATATTATTTATATCAAAAGGCACATAACGTACATATTGCTTTGATTCTCCCGCCTGGCGGCCATATTTGTATTGATAAGTGAACCATCCATCCTCTTGTAGCTGCACTTCCGATAAGGATTGGTTGGGGATGGTAATATAAAAGGCATTCTCCTTTTTTTGTCTGGTTTCCTGCTCCAGATTCATGGCACGCAATGCCAGATAGGCTTCTTTCGCCGTTTCATAGGAAGGATCTATCAGGGCTACTTCTTTTGCTAGGTATTCGCGGTAGCGATATCCGCTGTTATCTTGATAATCGTATAACTCCTTCAACACTTGTTCAATAATGGGACGCATAAAGGGATAATGGGTGCAACCCAAAATAAGCGTATTCATAGGCAGAGTAGTTTTGTTCTGCCGCATTTTTTCCAGTAAACTCACCAGGTGATAGCGTACATAATTTTCGGGGTCGTTCAATTGTATGTCTTGACATGCGCCTTTGTCGTCATATTCACAAAGCAATTTATTGCCGGTTCTATTAAAACGATATATCGACAGTAGCGTGGTATCTATTTTATATTGTGCATTTTTTACCGAGGGCCCTTTATATTCATTGCGATAACTGGTAGCAGTATCTACATAGTAGCTCCAGTCACGGTCGATACTTTCTGCCAGGCCAAGTCCGCCTTGACTAACAATTACCGGGGTTTCCATGCCTTTTTGGGCAGCCATTTCTAATAGGGTTCGAGGATAGCCATTGGATGCAACTGTACCTGCCGTTGCAAAAACGCCTATAGCACCTCGTTGGTGGGTTGACTGATATTGCAGGGCTGCTTTTACACCCGCATCAATTACACCAATTGCAGCCACCGGATATTGTTCACTTTTCAAGAAACTACGAATGTCTGCCAATGCGAAGGCTGTTGCGGTATTACAGGCCAGTACCAGCATTTTTACACCCGGTTTCGCGGATTGTTTCCAAGTTCCATTTGCAGCCATTTCGAATGAATCGCCTAATAAAAACTGCATATTTTTTAGGATATGCTCTTTTAGCAGCGGCGTTTTATTTTCGGCAGCATAGTTGCCATAAGGCATATTGGCCTGATCGGCCAGGTATTGAAAATGCTCTTTATTGAAATCGGGCTTGCCATCTTTACCGGGCTCGCCAGTATCATTATTAAATTCATCAATAGTAAGTAAGGCTTCCATCACCGTTAATCCTCCTGTACCGGAATCAAATACGCCAATTGGAAAGGATCGTTTTACCATTTTCTGTTGCGCTTGTGATTTATTTATACTCAGCACTAAAGAAACAAGCCATACAGCTGGCAGTAAAAACAGGTAGGGTAACTTGGGGTATTTCATTTGTTTTTTTTAATAAATGGCAGCATCTTATCGATAAGAAAAATCTCTTTAACTACCAGATAAGTGATTAAGGGAATCGTTATACTATTGAGAGGGTTCAACTGCCAGGCTTTGATGAAATTTAGGTGCATACAGGCAGCTACCCCTTTTAAAAAACCGCAACCATAACAATATTTTCCCGAAAGGGCATGAAACAGACAGAGTGTGCTGTTGGTTTCTATTTGGGTATAGTCTAGCTGCCAGATAAGATGCCCTACAAATAGCAACAATGCGATACGTACTATTTTATTTTCTGTGTAAAGCATTTCCATCGCCATCTTTAAAACTGCCAACAATAATCATAATTAAATCAATGGTCGTCCAAATACCGCAGCCACCCAATGTAAGTAATTGTGCTATACCTATTGTAGTTTTCTTAGTATAAAAACTATGAACACCGAAAACCCCTAAAAAGAAACAGAGCAAGAGCGTTGTAAGCCAATCGAAGCGTCCCTCGGGAACCGGTGTATCCATCACCTGAAAACCACTATTTCCCGGAGGTACATAATGTTGGGTAGGAACTCCACAACCAATACAAATTACGGCCTTATCGTCTATTTGTTTTCCGCAGTTGGAGCAATACATAAGCGTTCGGTTTTGTTTCAGATAAAAAAAGGAAAAAATTACTTACTAGATATTTCACTAAGGTAATCAATTTTTTTTGGTGTTTGATTGATCAAAATCGGGAAAGATTATTTAATAATCTCAATACCATTCAACTGCAGGTAATTGAAATTTCCCTGCCAGGGCAATATGCCGGAGTTTTTTTCGAAGCATTGTTCCACCCGAACCCTAGTTGTATTTCCGGCACATCGAAAGCCGGTACCTCTTGCCTGCTCACTGGTACAATTTCTAAAGAGAATATCACTTCCTCCTTGTACCTCATAACAGGCCCTACTAGGATCATCACCCTGATTAACCGCTTTACAATTTTCTATCTGTACTTTTCTAACTATGCCACGGGTTTGATTGATCGCAATGGCAGATACGCCCGCTGAATTACTGGTTACATTTTGAATATGGATATTTTCGGTAATGCTATTGTCGTTATAAGATTGTACCAGTATGGTTCCGCCTCTTTCAAATGGATTACCGGCATTGCCAGAAATGTTTACATGATTAACCTCCACATCTGCGGTTCTTGCATTAAACGTTTCGGCAGATTTAATGATAATAGACGTGAAGCCGCAAGAAATGGCTTCAACACTATCTATACTTACCTCGCCAGACCGAATCGCTATGCCATGGTAAAAGTCTCTTACGATAATATTTTTTATTTGGATGTTTCTTCCTGTTTGGCATAAGATGCCATGTTGAAATTCGTGATAGCCGCCTCCTCGCAAACTGATATTTCGAAAGGTTTGAAACAGACTTACCGAATCAATTCCATCCCCGGAAATTAGCGCAGCAGCATCTTGTGGTCTTAATACACCGGCTGCATCAATACCAAGCTGCTGAATAAGCACATTCTTTTTATTATTACAATTGATACTTCCTACAATAATGGTGCCTTCCTGAAATGAGGCTGAAGGTTGTTTTTGTCCGGTTATGGTTAACCCATTGTAAAGTATTTTTACATATGCCCGGTATTTCCCAACCGGAACAATAACGGGTTGTTTCAGGGAATCAGCCACTTGCATGGCTTTTTCAAATGCCTGGGTATCATCCTGAAACCCATTAGCCACTGCTCCATAGTCTCTCACATTGATACCTGAACTAAGCGGAGCTGCCGGTATAATCACTGCAATATCTTCCCCTTTCTTGCAACTAAATAGGAGCAGGAACAAGCCTATGGGAAGGTAATTTTTCATAGACTTCTAAAATAGCTAATCTTTTGCAACCACGCAATAGTTAGTTAAAAATCAGGTGTAGCTTTTGCAAATGCCCCTCTATGATAATCAACTCTTGGGCGCTTAATTGTATTGTGGCTGCTTTTGCGTTTTCAATACACTGTTCCGCATTGCGTGCACCTGCTAAAGCAATGGTAATTCCCGGCTGGTGAAGGGTCCAGGCAAGGGCTAATTGACCTAAGCTAATGGAATGTCCATCGGCAATGGGCTGAATCTTAGCTAACAAGTTTTGGGTTTCTTGAATGTTGTGGACAGTAAAATACCGGTTCCCATCTCGGGTATCTCCTGCTGCAAATGTATGGTCGGGTTTAATTTTTCCGGTTAGTAATCCGCGTTGCATAGGACTATAAGCCATCACCGCTTTCTGATGTTGTTTGCAGTAGGGCAGTAACTCTTTTTCTATATCTCGGTTAAGCATGCTAAAGGGGTTTTGGGCGGATACAAGTGAAATGATTTTTTCAGCTGTTTGCATTTGCGCTGCTGTATAATTGCATACTCCTACTTCCCTCACTTTGCCCTGCTGCTTTAATTGTAAAAGTGCTTCCATACTTTCTTCAATTGGGGTAGTTGGGTCGTGCCAATGCAATTGATACACATCAATATAATCTGTTCCTAATCTGCGTAAGCTGTTTTCACATTCTACTATAATACTTTCTTTACCAGCATAGCGGTAAATGTCAATGTCATTTCCTGCATTATCACTGCTATGTAAATTAAAACTGCCCTTTGCTAAATCCCATCTCAGTCCACATTTGGTAAAAATTTGTAGCTGATCTCTGGGTATGGTTTTGAGGGCCTGTCCTACAATTTGTTCACTCAATCCCTGTCCATAAATAGGTGCGGTATCTATTGAAGTGATTCCGGCTTCCCATCCCGCTAAAATTGCTTGCAGTGCCTCTCGTTGATCACTTCCTCCCCACATCCAACCCCCAATGGCCCAGGCCCCGAAAGTAATGGTGGAAGCTTGTATAGTTGAATTGCCCAATTGGCGGTAAGTCATACAATAATTTTATGGGTAAAATTACCGGGAAAGTGGATAATTAATTCAGTTAATTACCAGATAGTTACGAAAGAATGATTTAATTTTCTATTTCAACCTATTAATTAATAATTCTATGTCGGATACGCTTCAAATTGCCGGAAAAGGTAAAGTGCAACAAACCTATGATGCTATTGTTATTGGTTCGGGTATCAGCGGCGGCTGGGCAGCGAAAGAATTATGTGACCAGGGGTTTTCAACCCTCGTATTAGAGAGGGGTAAAGACGTGGTTCATTTAAAAGATTACCCTACTGCAACCATGCCCCCTTGGGAATTTCCCCACCATGGGCGCATTCCGGAAGCCGAAAAAAGCGCCAATCCAGTGCTCTCCCGTTGTTATGCCTATAGCGAAGCGAGCGAGCATTTTTTTGTAAAAGATAATGAACATCCCTATGTGCAAGAGAAGCCTTTTGATTGGATACGCGGTTATCAGGTAGGGGGTAAGTCGTTACTCTGGGCCCGGCAAACTCAACGCTGGAGCCGCTTTGAATTTGAAGCACCCGCACGTGATGGTTTTGCCGTGGACTGGCCCATTCGATATGCAGATTTGGCTCCCTGGTATTCGCATGTTGAAAAATTTGCCGGTATCAGTGGCAATAAAGATGGATTGGAAACCTTACCCGACGGAGAATTTTTACCACCCTGGGAAATGAATTGCGTTGAGAAAGAAATACAGGAAAAAATAATGCATCATTTTCCCGACCGTTCGGTTATTCAAGGAAGATGTGCCCATCTTACCCAACCGAATGAAATTCATATTCAGCAGGGTAGAGGATCTTGTCAGGCCCGCAATATGTGCGAAAGGGGTTGTCCGTTCGGAGGATATTTTAGCTCTAATTCATCTACCCTTCCCTGGGCGCAAAAAACGGGTAAATTAAGTTTACGACCTAACTCTGTAGTACATTCAATTATTTACGATGAGCAAAAGCAGAAAGCTGTTGGGGTGCGGGTGATTGATGCCAATACCCATACCGCAACCGAATATTTTGCCCGCATCATTTTTGTAAATGCCAGTTGCCTGAACTCCAATCTGGTATTGCTGAACTCTACTTCCTCTCGTTTTCCTAATGGCTTAGGAAACGACAATGGATTACTCGGAAAATACATTGCATTTCACAACTACCGCGGAAAAGTAACCGCATCGTATGATGGACCAGACGATAAGTACTATTATGGCAGAAGACCCACCCAAGTGATGATGCCGAATTTTAGAAATGTGAATAAAAAAGAAATGGATTTTCTCTGTGGGTACATGGTGCATTTTAGTGCGAGCAGAGGAAGGGCTGGGGCTGATGGAATTGGCGCCGCATTTAAAGAAGCCATTACAGAGGCGGGTGACTGGTCGATATTTATGATGATGCAAGGCGAAACCATTCCTAAAGAATCGAACCATGTTCGTTTGAGTAAAGACAAGCAAGATGCCTGGGGTATCCCTTTACTGGTTACTTCAGTAGGGTATGATGAAAATGATGATAAAGTGGTGAAAGACTTTTTAGAACAGGGAAGCCTGATGCTGGAGAAGGCTGGTTGTTCCAATATCAAAAAACAAGATACCGGACAAGCACCGGGATTGGATATTCATGAGATGGGAGGCATTCGCATGGGGAAGGACCCGGCAACTTCCCTACTGAATGAACACAATCAATTACATCATTGTAAAAATGTATTTGTAACCGATGGCGCCTGCATGGTATCAACCGGCACCCAAAATCCTTCGCTTACTTATATGGCCATGACGGCCAGGGCTGCTAATTTTGCTGTTGCCGAAATGAAGAAAGGGAACCTGTAAGCAATTGAATGTATCAAACTAGAAAGCATGCCTTTAAACATAGGGCATGCTTTTTTTATTTTCAATCAAATTGCTTATTTTACTCCTTCAACGTAAACAATGCCATGCCCAACGACTCAGCACGTTTAAATACCAAGGTACAAGCTCAGCAAACCTTTGATGCCATAGTAATTGGCTCCGGAATCAGCGGAGGATGGGCCGCTAAAGAACTTACTGAAAAGGGATTGAAGGTAATGATGTTCGAAAGAGGTAAACCATTAGAGCACATTAAAGACTATACAACAGCCTCACTTGATCCCTGGGAATTTCCGCACCGCGGAAGAACCACCGATGAACAAAAGAAAAAATACCCGGTAATCCACCGCGGTTGGGCTGCTGCAGAAGCCGTGATGGATTCCTGGGCGAATGAGGAGGATTGTCCCTACACGGAAGTAAAACCTTTCACCTGGTGGCGCAGTTATCAAATGGGTGGACGCTCTTTATTATGGGGACGACAAAGTTATCGTTGGAGTGATTTGGATTTTGAGGCCAATGCAAAAGAAGGGGTAGGCGTGGATTGGCCAATCCGTTATCGGGATATTGCGTCTTGGTACGATTATGTTGAAAAATTTGCCGGCATCAGTGGTTCTATAGAGGGGATTCCTCATTTACCCGATGGTCAGTTTCTGCCACCCATGGATTTGAATTGTGTTGAAAAGGATGTGGCTGCCCGCATCAAAAAACAATATGGGGGAAGCCGTCACTTGATTATCGGCAGAACGGCCAATTTAACGGCTCCAATCGAAGGAAGAACCCAATGTCAATTCAGAAACCGATGCTGGGAGGGTTGTCCTTTTGGCGGATATTTTAGTACCCAATCCAGCACATTGCCTGCAGCCCTAAAAACCGGTAACCTTACTGTTCGGCCTTTTTCTATAGTTACAAAAATTTTATACGATAAAGATACCCGCAAAGCCAAGGGGGTAGAAGTGTTGGATGCTGAAACCAACCAAACCTATGAATATTACGCGCGCATAGTATTTCTGAATGCCTCTGCACTTAACTCTGCCTGGGTATTGATGAATTCAGCCGTAGATGTATGGCCGGAAGGATTGGGAAGCAGCAGTGGCGAATTAGGGCATAATGTGATGGATCATCATTATAATCTGGGAGCGTCGGGAACAGTGGAGGGATTTGAAGACAGTTACTATTTTGGCAGAAGGGCGAATGGATTTTATATTCCCCGTTTCGCCAATATTGGCAACGATAAGCGAGATTTTCTTCGCGGCTACGGCTATCAGGGCAGTGCCAGCAGAGATGGCTGGAGCCGCGAAATTGCCGAGTTACAAATTGGCGCCGATTATAAAGAAGCCATTACTGAACCCGGAACCTGGAAGATAGGGGCTACCGGATTTGGTGAAATTTTACCCAATCACGATAATCATATCTACCTCGATAAACAACGAAAAGATAAATGGGGATTGCCTGTGCTAGCCATGGATTGCGAATTAAAAGAAAATGAGCTGAAGATGCGCAAAGCCATTGTTGCCGACCTGAAAGAAATGCTGGAAAATGCCGGCGTAAAAAATATTCAAACCCGTGATAATGGTCATGCCATGGGCCATGGTATTCATGAAATGGGTACTGCACGAATGGGACTCGACCCCAAAACATCGGTGCTGAATAAAAATAATCAGGTGTGGGATGCTCCGAATGTGTTGGTTACAGATGGGGCTTGTATGACTTCCTCCGCTTGTCAGAATCCCTCCCTAACCTATATGGCATTAACGGCCAGGGCGGCTGATTTTGCCGTGAGTGAGTTAAAGAAAGGGAATCTGTAGGGGATAGAATTAGGCGCCAACCGAATCATAAACCACCACTTTATTCCATAGATGTTTGCAGCTATCTACAAAGTGGAGGTGAATGGGATGCGACTGATAGATATCCTGATCTTCAGGGGTAAGAAATACCGCCAGCCAAGAAAACGCATAACTCGTATCAATTACCCCACGATTAGTAGCTGCCGGCACCCCAATATGAAATTGATGGATGGTGGGCACTGCAGAAAGATCTTGTAATCCCTTTAATAACGCAGCATGGTCTTGGGCACTATCGGGATTTTCCAGCCAAAAATATACATGGTGAATAAATTGTTGAGGTAACAACATATCAAATTAGTTAAGGAGGTTAACTGTTTTTTGTTCACAGGATTAATCCTGTGGCTTTCGGCTATGAAATAATTTGCTCGGTAATTTTACCGGTATGCTTATTTTTTAGGATTAATTTTTTAGCACCATAGTGTGTCATTTCCTCTTTTACCAGGTAATGGTCATCGTCGTAATTCACCAGATGACTCTCTTTGGTTAATCCGGTCTTTCCTCTCCAGATATCTAGTTGAACGGGCTCCCAGAGTTTGGTTTTAGCAGAACGATAGGCAGCATCTAAAATGGCATTCACCACATAGCCGTCGTAAAAAGTTTCTTTAGGGGCAACGCCTTTTTCCATGGCATTGAACATATCCATAAACATGTGATTGTATCCCAATTCATTCAGTTCATCTCCTACCGGAAAGAGCCAGCCAGAATTACTTTCGGCTTTTTCTGCTACATAGTCAGCTCCTTTGCCGGTGGTAAACATATCAAACCCGGTTCTTAAAAAACTATTGATCCAGATAGTTCCTTCGGTTCCCATAACCTCATCGCGTAAGTCTAATCCTCCGCGGAAAGTCCAGCTCACTTCAAACTGAGCAATCGATCCATTTTCGTATTTCACCAAGCCAATGGCATGATCTTCCGCATCAATGGGCTTCACCTGGGTATCTGCCCAGCACATTACTTCCACTGGTTTTATATCCTTGCCAATATAGCTGCGGGTAATCTCTACACAATGGCAGCCCAAATCTAGTATGCATCCGCCGCCGGCTTGTTCTAAATCCCAGAACCAATCACTATGCGGACCAGGATGGGTTTCTCTGGATTTTGCCCAAAGTATCCTGCCGAGTGCTCCATTTTTCACGCTCTCCTGTGCTTTGATAAATTTAGGAGTATATACAAGGTCTTCGAGGTATCCATTAAAAATGCCGGCTTCTTCTACAGCAAGTAACATTCTTTTGGCTTCCGCAGTATTTCTGCCCAAAGGCTTGGTAGTCATTACCGCTTTTTTATGTTTGCAGCATAGCATTACAGCTTCTTCATGCAAATTGTTGGGTAGTGCAATACAAACAATATCTACATCGGGATGGGCAATGGATTCCTCCATGGTGGTGGTCCAGTGGCTGCAACCATAATCTGCTGCAAACTTTTGGGCACTTTCTTCCCGGCGCGAATACACACTTACAACTTTGTCTTTACTGCGATAACCTTGCAGCGAGTCGGCATAAAACCGGCCAATAAAACCGGAGCCTAGCATGGCAACTTTTTTCATATAAATTTATACATTAGGGTTGTTAGCGGTTTCAGCTGTTTTTGATTCTTTAAAAAACAAGATAAAATAAATCAGTACACCTAAAGCGATATAGGCGGGTACCATCCAAATATTCGTCCATTGGTGTCCCTCGCTTACTTTGTATTTGTCTACAATCCATCCCGAAAATCCGGTACCAATAAACATGCCCACACCATAGGTAGCAAAGGTAAATAGTCCCTGCGCAGCATTTTTAATTTTTTCTCCTGCTTTCTTTTCGGTGTACATATAGCCGGTTACGAAGAAAAAGTCGTAACAGATTCCGTGTAGAATAATTCCGGCATATAGCATCCATGTATTGGCCCCCGTATCACCATAGGCAAAGAATACATATCGCAGAATCCAAGCGGTCATACCCAGTAGCAGCATATTTTTTACGCCAATTCGATAGAATAGAAAGGGGATAGCTAAAATAAATACCGCTTCAGATACTTGTCCCAGCGTCATTTTACCGGCGGCGTTGCTAAAGTTTAATTCATTCAAGAATGGGTTGGCAAATCCGTAGTAAAAAGAGAGGGGGATGCAAACTAAAATAGCCGCAATAAAAAATATCAAATACGAGCGGTTGCGGAATAATACAAAGGCATCGGTTCCCAGTGCATCGCTTGATTTTCCTTTGGGGGGGGTATTGGGTAACACAAAACTCAGTAAACCTAGGGCAGCCGAAAACAAGGCAGCCATATTAAAGGTAACGGAAGTCTTTTCTATATTTAATTGACTAATCAGTAATCCCGCTGCAATCCAGCCCAAGGTACCAAACACACGAATCCAGGGAAACTGTTTGCCGGGGTCATCCATTTGCGAAAAGGCAATACTATTGCTAAGTGCAATGGTGGGCATATAAAGTAGAGCGTAAATAAGAATGACCCAGTAAAAAGTACCGGTATGGTTCACAAAGGTTGCGGAAAGTAGCAAAACCGCTCCTGCCAGATGCAATACACCCATTATATTCTGAGCGGCAAAATAGCGGTCGGCAACCAATCCTACAAAAAACGGGGAAATCATGGTTGCGATGGCCAGTGCTCCGTAGGCGGCACCGATTTCTAATCCAGAGGCGTGTAAATGCTCACCCATATAGGTTCCCATCGTAACGTACCAGGCGCCCCAGATAAAATATTCTAAAAACATCATTAGGGATAATAAAATGCCACTATTCATTTTCATAGTTACGCCGGGTTTATCTAATTAATTTTGTAAGTTTAAACCATCAAAATCGCTTCAATATAGTTAATTTATCAATATCGTTTCAGGCTGGAAACCTAACTTTACCTTAATTGCAATCATACATGAAAAAATTACTCTTTTTGTTACTGATGTCTTTTGCGATACAATCCCAGGGGATAGCTGCTTTTATTAAGAAGCCCCAAAAGATATTAGTGTTTACAAAAACCAAAGGCTTTTATCATAAGTCTATTCCTGCCGGCGCAAAAGCCCTGATGGCAATGGGTGTTGAAAAAGGCATTGTGGTAGACACTACTTCCGATGCTACCCGATTTGTATATAAAGAACTGAAGGGGTACGATGCCATTGTTTTTTTGAGTACTACCGGAAATATGCTGGATGATGCGCAGCAAGCAGAATTTAAGCGGTACATCAATAAAGGGGGGGGATTTGTAGGCATTCATGCGGCGGCAGATGCTGAGTATGATTGGCCATGGTACAATCAATTGGTGGGAGGATATTTTTTAAGTCATCCCCAGCAACAGCAGGCAACCCTAGTAGTGCAGGATGCCACTCATATTTCTACACAACACCTGCCACAACAATGGAAAAGATTCGATGAGTGGTATAATTATAAAAATATTCAAACCGACTTGCACGTATTGCTTACCCTAGATGAAACCAGTTATACAGGAGGGAAGAACGGATCATTTCATCCCATTGCCTGGTATCATGATTTTGATGGCGGACGAGCTTTTTATACTGGCTTAGGCCATACAGATGAATCATTTGTAGAGCCCTTATTTCTTCAACATATTTGGGGTGGCATTGTTTATGCCATGAATGGGTAGCAGATGATTTTACCCGAAGCATTTTTACAGTCATTAGCGGATGTTCCTGGATTTGATCGGGCATCCTTTGTTGAGTGCCATCAGTCAAATGCACCGGTTACTTCAGTTCGATTAAATCCCGATAAACAAATTTCGCTGCAAGAAAGCTGGCAAACCAAGGAGGTTCCCTGGTGTTCGGAGGGAAGGTATCTGGCAACCCGACCTTCCTTTACCCAAGATCCATTTTTACACGGAGGTGGGTATTATGTACAGGAAGCCAGCAGCATGTTTATCTGGCATATTCTATCTCAATTGTTTAAGCGTACAGATCTCTTACAAATACTGGATGCATGTGCAGCCCCCGGCGGTAAGTCTACCTTAGTGGCTTCTTATTTTCAAGAGGCTTTACTGATTGCCAATGAAGTGATTAAATCTAGGGCGGGCATATTGGTTGAAAATCTGGTTAAATGGGGTTCACCCAATACCGTAGTTACGAATAATGATCCTACCCATTTTAAACAGTTACCCGGATTTTTCGATTTGATGTTGGTAGATGCTCCTTGCAGTGGGAGCGGACTATTTAGAAAAGATCCTGCCTCCTTAGATGAATGGAGTGAAGAGGCGGTAATGCTTTGTAGCAGGCGTCAGCAGCGGATTTTGGCGGATGTTTTGCCGGCTTTAAAAGAAGGAGGTATTTTACTATACGCTACCTGTTCTTATTCGGCTGAAGAAGATGAAGCTATTAGTAAGTGGTTGATGGAAGAAATGCAGATGGAGGCAGTGCCTATCTTGGTTCCGGAGGCATGGGGTATTGTTGCAGCTGATATACCCGGGGCTTTTCGTTTTTTCCCTAATCGGCTTGCCGGAGAAGGATTTTATATTTCGGTGCTCAGAAAGCAGCAGGCTGTTCAGGAGGAGTATTATAGGGAGAACGCTTTGCTGCAGCCCAATAAAAACAGTGCGCAGTTATTTAGAGAGAAATTTCACTTATCAGAAAATACTTCCCTTTTTTTACAGGGGAATCTGGTACGAAGTATTCCTTCGGTTCATTGGAAAGCCGTTCAGCAATTGGCAGCGGCACTTTATATCAAAAAAGCAGGGGTTGAGTTAGGGGAAGAAAAGGGAAAGGATATCATCCCCTCCCACGAATGGGCAATGCAATATGGTTTAAAAGAAGGCTGGCCCGTAATTCACCTGAACTTATCCGAAGCGTTGGCATACCTGGGTCGCCAGCCCCTGTTACTGGAAGCTGCCAATGGATGGAATTTGGTAAATTATGAGGGCTGTATTCTCGGTTGGGTAAAAATCATTCAACACCGGCTGAATAATTATTATCCTACCCATTGGCGGATTTTAAAGATAGGCGGATGAGTTAATTTCTTGGCTACTCTTACAATTGCGAGTAATTTTGTGCTCTTAACTCGATTGCTTGCAAAAATGGTGGTTAATAGCGTCCTTATTTCTGGTTCCCTATGCTAGCAGGGCACAGGCAAAATTATTAGTGTTAGGTAAATGCCCAGAATGCTATGTTCAGTATCGGCTAAAGCCCGGAGAAACACTAGAATCGATATCGGCTTTGGCGGGGATTCCTCTTGCTCAACTTAAAGCGTATAACAAAATTTCTTCAGGAGATGCGCCAACAACCCCTTCCTCTATTCGTATTCCATTAACAGCAACTAATTTGATTACTGACAAAACCCCTTTACCGGTTTTTCATGTGGTAGAGAAGGGCGATAATTTGTATAGACTCAACCTACAATATTTTAAACCGGGCATACCTCGCATCAAAGAATGGAACCAATTGAAATCGGAAACTTTGAAAGACGGCGATATGGTGGTGGTGGGTTATTTGAGTGGAAATGAATTGCCAACCAATACCCCCACTTCAACTGTTGCAATGCCAGCGATGGTTGCTTCCACTCCAGTACCGGCAGCTCCAGCGGCAGTTGAAGCGGCTCCCGCAAAGCAGGTGGTTGCAATACCCCAAGTAAGTGCTGCAGAGGGATATTATGCAGCGCAGTTTTCAGCTGCATTACCCGCTCAGCAATTATTGGAAATCTCTGGAACCGGGGGGTTATTCAAATCAATCACCGGTTGGGGTGATAAAAGATATTATGTGCTTATGAATGAAGTGGTGCCAGGAAGTATCGTAAGAATTACCGTAGATCAGGTAAAGTATATTTGTGCGAGGGTGTTAGGCCCTATCCCAGATAACAAACCGAACAAAGGGTTATTGGTTCGTTTAAGTAATGCGGCGGCAGCTGCCTTGGGTGTTTCAGAAATGATGTTTACCGCAACTGTAAATTATTTTCAATAAAAAGTATAGTATTATGCAGATCAAAACAGGAACCATGCTGCTCTTTGGCATTATTTGCTTTTTTCAGGTAACTGCTCAATCGGGGGTACTTTCATCCGCACAGTTTCAGCAACAAGTTTCAGCTGGGCAATCGCAATTGCTAGATGTAAGAACAGCTGGTGAATATAAGCAAGGCCATTTGGCTAATGCCTTACAAGCAGATTGGACCAATTCAGCTGAATTTGCTGAGCGGATAAAGTATTTAGATAAAAATAAGCCCTTGCTGGTGTATTGTGCATCCGGGGGCAGAAGCGGACAGGCTGCTGAGTGGTTGGTGAAGAAGGGCTTTGTAAAAGTGGATAATCTCTCCGGCGGAATGATTTCCTGGAAGCAAGCAAGTTTGCCGTTTGTTACGGAGGAAGCAACTCGTCAGATGACTGCCGAAGAATATGCCAAACTGATTCGGTCTGCCAGTGTGGTATTGGTTGATTTTGGTGCCGATTGGTGCCCTCCCTGTAAAAAGATGGAACCTGTTTTAGCGGCGTTACAAAAAGAGATGCCCAATAAGTATAAACTGGTGAAAGTGGATGGCGGTCGTGATACAGACATGATGAAGGCCAATGGGGTTAGTGCAATACCGGTTTTTATCGTATATAAAAATGGCAAAGAAACCTATCGGGTGCAGGGGGTAGTTGATAAAAATATCCTCAAGGAGCAACTTCAGTAGTTGATTATTTCTCTATTCGGTAGCCACGAAGAAAATCGGTTGTTTGCATTCTTTTTTTTCCTTCTAGTTGCAGGTCGGTAATATAGATCCATCCATCATTTGCGGCAAAGCGTAGGATATTTTTTCCATCGGAATCCATGGTTCCAGGGGCGAGTTGATGCGCAGATTTTTCGGGTTGCGCCGCATAAATTTTTAAAGTTTTTTCGCCCAGTTTACTGAGGGCACCTGGACTGGGTGACAAACCACGAATCTGGTTATGAATTACTGCAACGGGTTGATCCCAATGGATAATACAATCTTCGGTAAAAATTTTTGGGGCGTGGTGTAGGGGTTCGTGTATCAGTGAGTCTTGCGGTTGTTCTTTTAGATCACCGGCTGCCAATCCTTTCATTGTTTTTACTAAAAGTTGTGCACCCAACTTGCTAAGTTTTTCGTAAATAGTTCCGGTATTTTCATCTTCCCCAACGGGTAAAGATTCCTGTAGTAAAATACCTCCAGTGTCTATGGCATGTTGTAGGCGAAAGGTAGTTACACCGGTAACTTTTTCACCATTCATTACGGCTCGGTGAATAGGGGCTGCTCCGCGATATTGGGGGAGCAGACTTCCATGCACATTGATGGTTCCTAGGGGTGGCATATTCCAAACTACTTCTGGCAACATTCTGAAAGCTACTACCACCTGCACATCCGCTTTTAATTGGGCTAGGGAGTTAATGAAAGCAGGATCTTTTAATTTTTCGGGTTGAAGAATGGGTAAACCCTGTTCGATAGCATATTTTTTAACCGCACTGGGCGTAGGATGGAGACCTCTTCCGGAGGGTTTATCGGGAGCGGTTACAACGGCTACTACCTGTAATCCTGCTTTTACCAGTGCATCCAAGGATGCAACAGCAAAATCGGGGGTACCCATAAACACGATTCGCAGATCTTCGGGATTCATAGGGCAAAATTAGGGTTTCGGATTGGTTGGCGGTAAATAACCCCCTTTGCCGATGCAGGGTAAATTGATTTTTTGCTGATTATGCCGCTAAACGCACCAATTATTCCGGAAGGATTGTATTTTCGCGCCGGGAAAATCTGTTTAACCGGTCGATAACCTTGTTATTGCGTCAGCTTGTCTGGCCATGTTGCCGGGGGTTGATCTACAGTCTACTCCCTTTTTTTATCATTTTAAATTCAAAGCATGCAACAAGTAAAACACGGTGATACCATTCAGGTTCATTATCATGGAAAACTGAATGATGGTGCCACATTCGACTCATCTGAAGGTCGTAATCCCCTGGAATTTGAAGTGGGAAGCGGCATGGTTATTCCTGGTTTTGATGCCGGTGTTACTGGTATGACGATCGGAGAAAAGAAAACCATTGTAATTCCTGCCGAAGAAGCCTATGGCCCCCGCATGGAAGATATGATCATGGAATTTCCTAAAGCACAGTTTCCTCCCGATATGGTTGCTGAAGTAGGAATGCAACTGAACATGAGCAACGGAAGCGGTCAGCAATTTCCGGTACGTATTGTTGAAGTGAAAGAAGAAGTGGTTGTGTTAGATGCCAACCATCCCCTGGCTGGTGAAACCCTTAACTTCGATTTGGAGTTGGTAGCTATTACCAATAGCAAGTCGATGATTATTATGCCTTAATTTTTTATAGGCTTGTAAATAAAGGTCTCGCTGCTTCATGCAGACGAGACCTTTATTATTTATAAAATTAACCCAATAGTTCAGGCTGGTAAGGTTACTTTTCTCGTATACCACCAACCTAACCAGGCGCCACATAAGGCCCATCCGGCCAAACAATCAACTAGGTAAGCACGGTTGTCGAAAATATTGTACCAAATAAAAGTGCTGTAGGGGATTTGGATATACACAATA
>CAMBUH010000024.1 GCA_945870985.1 Chitinophaga pinensis | reverse complement strand
GACGACTTTGCCGGAACCGGTTCGGATGAACAATTTAATCGGAAGATTTTAGGAATAGATTGATATCTTTAATGCTCAACAATTGTAAACTATTAACCGTGAAAAAAATTTCTATCGCTTTATTTGTTATCCTGTTAGCGGGAGCCTGTAGCAGTGGTGGCGACAAAAAAGAAGCAGCACCTGCACCAGCCAGCTCAGGATCTTCGCTCAGCAGCAACCCTGATTATCAAAAAGGATTGGAACTGATTGCCAAATCAGATTGCCTTACCTGCCACAAAGTAGGCGAAAAGCTTATTGGGCCTTCTTACAAAGATGTAGCAGCTAAATATGAATCCAACCAAGAAAACATCGACCTGCTGGCCGGAAAAATCATCAAGGGCGGACAAGGCGTATGGGGCCAAATACCTATGACTGCGCACCCGCAAATTTCCGAAGCCGATGCCAAGCAAATGGTTAAATATATTTTACTGCTGAAAACAGCTCAATAAAACCTCCCCCATGAAAGTATTGTTTGTTGCCCCGCTTCTAGTTGCCGGAGCTGCTGTTTATATGCAGTTAGCTTCTATCGTAACTCCAACCCAAACCCATCAAGCACAAGACTATGTTTCAAAGCCTGCCGCCAAAAAGTGGAAATCGCTGTTTAACGGAAAAGATTTAACTGGCTGGCATACTTATGGAAAGTCTACCGTTAATCCTTCCTGGAAAGCTGTGAACGGAGAAATATTTTTCGATAGCAAAACCAAAACAGCAGAAGAAAGAAGGAATCCGGGTGACCTTGTAACGGATGAGGAATTCGAAAATTTTCATCTTAAGCTAGATTGGAAAGTGAGCAAGAACGGTAACAGCGGCGTTATTTTCTGGTCGAACGAAGACACGGCTAAATACAAAGAATCTTGGCATACGGGGCCAGAAATGCAAATACTAGACAATGATGGTCATTCGGATGGAAAGATAGAAAAACACCGTGCCGGCAATTTGTATGATATGATTGCGGGTAAAGAAGGGGTGGTAAAACCCTTTGGTGAATGGAATACCTCCGAAGTTATTGCAGACCATGGCAAACTTACTTTCAAACTCAATGGAGAAGAGGTAGTAAATACCCGCTATGATGATGCAAACTGGAAAAATTTGATTGCCGGCAGTAAGTTCAAAACCAAAAAAGACTTTGGCACTTTTACCAAAGGACACATCGTTTTGCAAGACCATGGAAACGATGTATGGTTTAAAAATATTCAAATTATGGCTTTATAGAAGGAGGCATAACTTCTTATAAAAGATTTACAATTCTGTTTTAACTAGCTGATTTCACTTTATGCAATTATCCATTCCGGATGATCAATATTTTATGCAGCAGGCGCTGGTTCAGGCGCGTATGGCATTTGAAGCCGATGAAGTTCCGGTGGGTGCCGTTGTGGTGTTGCAGAACCGAATCATTGCTCGAGGACATAATCAGGTAGAGCAATTAACCGACGCCACCGCCCATGCGGAAATGCTGGCAATAACCAGTGCCTTTCATGCGCTCGGTGCAAAATATTTGCCGGATGCAACCCTGTATGTAACTTTAGAACCCTGCCTGATGTGTTGTGGGGCCCTATTTTGGGGTAAAATTGGCCGTGTAGTATTTGGTGCTGCCGACCCGAAAAATGGCTTTAAATCGAAAACTGCTCCTCACTGGCCCCTACACCCCAAAACCGAATTGGTAGGAGGGGTTTTAGAAGCAGAATGTGGAGCTTTAATGACTGCCTTTTTCAGAAACAAGCGATAGGGCTGTTTTGATTATCGATTTTTAGAACAATTAACCTGGTAAAATGCCATTAATCGAATAACCCACCTAATTTTGTTACATCATTAAAATTATACTTGTATGTCATTCACACTTGCACCCCTTCCATATGCACACGAAGCACTCGAGCCGCATATCGACACACTCACCATGCAGATTCATCATGGAAAACACCACCAGGCCTATGTAGATAATTTAAACAAAGCCCTGGCAGGAACCCCTAATGAAGGAAAAACGCTGGCTGAGATTGTTGCCATCGCCGGAAGTATAGGTGCCCCCGTTCGCAATAACGGAGGCGGACATTGGAACCATACGTTTTTCTGGGAAAGCCTGGCCCCTAACGCAGGTGGTACTGCTTCCGGAAAACTGGGAGATGCCATTACTGCTGCTTTCGGATCGTTTGATGCTTTTAAGGAAAAAATGGCTGCTGCGGGCATGACGCGTTTTGGCAGCGGATGGGCCTGGCTAATTGTAAAAGATGGCAAACTAGAAATCTGCTCAACCCCTAATCAAGATAATCCGTTAATGGATATCGCAGAAGTAAAAGGAACTCCGATATTAGGGGTGGATGTTTGGGAGCATGCCTATTATCTCAAATACCAAAATCGCCGCGCCGATTATCTGGCTGCTTTTTGGAATGTGGTTAACTGGACAAAAGTTTCGGAGCGTTTCGAAGCCGCTCATTAATTCATTATAGAACAAGGGCTGCTGAATAATTTTCTGCAGTCCTTTTTAATTTATTAGTATGAAAAATGGATTCTTTGTTTTAATTGGTTTGTTGGTGCTTACTTCCTGCAGCAACAAAAAACTGGTAGTAATGAGTAAAGGCGCCGCAACAATTAATGCGGATGCAGGAACCATTCAATCAACTGATGGCGCGGGGCACGAACAAAATGCAGTGCTTACCGGAACCAAACAATGGACTATCGAATCTCCTGCAGGTAAGGGTTCTTTTGAGCTTGCGGAAAAAGGGCTCTATGTAGTAAATGCCAAAAACGATACCATCATTGGCAGCTACCAAAATTATGTTTCTGCGGATAAAGCTGGTCAGGTTATTTCACAGGAAATAGTTACCCAAAAATTAGATTCCTTAAAATTATTGGTGGAAGGAAAAAACGTTTCTGCTGCTAATCGTAATTTTTATATCCTTCCTAATCAAGCTGCGCTGGTAACGCCCAATTTAGAAGCGGAAATTGTAGGACCTTATCACAAAATGACTTCCGCCGCCAGCAAAAATGGGGAAGCACCTGAAGTGTATCGGTTTTACAGTATTCGTGAAATCCGCGAAACCATTGGCAAACTGGAAGATTTAACGCGGCCCATAAAAAAATAAAGCAGGCTAGTCTGGAACAGGATCATATCCCTCGCCACCTCCGGGCCGGCAACTGGAAATTCGTCGAATAGCCAACCACCCTCCTTTTATTATGCCATGCTTTTGCAAAGCGGTTACCGCAAATTGCGAACAGGTAGGCGTATACCGACATTTAGGTCCCATCGCCGGAGATATTACATACTGATAAATTCTTATCAATAGTATGAAAGGAAATACGATAATGCTTTTTATCGTTTCAGGTAACTTCACTATTTGGCAGGCGTTATAACAATATTTCTATACTCTACCGGACCATGATCGCCCTGTAAAAAAATGGGTCCGGGCTCTCCCTCTTTGCTGTCGAGTGCTCCACCGGTAATGCCGGGGATAATCTGATCAACAATAATCGCTTTGCCATTTGCGGTTACGGATACACGGCGACCAATTAAGGTAATATCATAAGATTGCCATTCACCAGGCTTTTTGGCAACCATTTCATTCGGAGTTAAAAAACCATAGATGCCCCCAAAAAGGGTGGAGCTGGGTTCAAGCCCATAATTATCTTCTACCTGAACCTCATATCTGCCTCTCAGATATACACCACTATTGCTTCCTACAGGATACCGAAATTCGATATGCAGCTTAAAATCATTGAAGCTGGCATCGGTAATAATATTAGAGCCAGATTTAGGACTTTTCAAAATACCCTCTTCTGCTACCCATTGTTTTTCTTTACCAGACACATGCCAGCCGGTTAAATCTTTTCCACTAAATAAAGCAATCGGCTCTCCCCAAACCGGCGCACTGGTTCTTGTTAAAAGGGGAGCTCGTTCTCCTGTAAATGGATATTTATCACCTTTGGGAGTTGTAATTGTGCCACTCAGCTGATCGTTTTGCAGCATCCCTTCAAATACCAAGGGGTTACTACTCACGTCCCACTGCGTAGGAATAGAAAAACTTACTTTCCCGTTATCATATTTTACCTCCGCAATAGGCCGAGCACTGCCCCCCTCTGCTACAAAATAACCTACCAGTGTTTTTAATCCAGACAATTTAACTTCCAGCCAAGAAGGAGCCACCCGGTCCATCTGAACAGTTAAATCCCAGCGACCAATAATTGGACGGCTATCTTTAACTTGAGCTGTTGCTTGATTGGTTGCAATCTGCAACAGGGTTACCAACAATAGTACGAATGAGGCAATACGAAATTTCATAATCAGGAATTTAGGGTAAATTACAAATTTATGCTGGAATCCGCTTAGGCCCCATAGAGATTCCTGCCGCCGCTTTTCAGCTAGTTTACAGCTTTTTCAATGGCTTCAATCAGATTAGTAGCCTCCTCTTTCAGTTGTATCATCAGCATCCGGTTCATGGTTTGGCCGGTATTGATAGACACTGCCCAGTTGGCATATTCGTTCAGCTCACGGGGATTATTGGTAGTAAATGAAACGGGTTGTTCGGGTGGACGAATATAATATTTGAAAGCAGCATTGGTTTCGGGGTTGAGCATTTTTTCAAACACCCTCGCATCAAAAACCTTACTGGCAGCGGTTCGCATCTGAACTGAAATATTATCTTCCATTTGTTGAATTTGCACAATTTTATCTTTGGCTGCTATATAGTGGTTGATTTTTTCAATGATCTCCTTATTGTGCAATATTCTAAATCCTCCATCATTTTCCATTTGTTTCAGTGTTCCTTCTGTTGCATAAAACGGCTCGCGTAACGATAACATGCGGGCATAATAATATATTTCCCTGCTGTACTTATCTCTGTCGGCCCCCAATAGTAAATGAACCAGTGAATCTACCTGTTGTCGTTTTTGTGATTTAAACGCGATGCTGGCAGTCAACTTTGCCGTGTCTTGCTTCAAATCATTTGCCAAATCTTCTAGGTATTGATGGGCCTTTTCTTTTTCAGCAAAGTGTTCCCGAATATTTTCAGCAAAAAATCCAAGTGTTACCGCCAAGAATATCATAAGAAATTCAGCCGCATATTCCCGGAAACTTCTGGGAGTCGAGTGACGATGGGGATGATGTACTTCCATATAGGGTATCTGTTTTCAAAAAATGTTTACTAGTTACAAATATACTCTCTTATTCCTTTTCGCATACCGGAACAATACCTGATAAATAGATTTTGGTAGAGCGGGTGCTTCCGCTTATTTATTTGTTCCCGAAGCGGAATGTATACTTGTGGAATCTAACAGTGATTTATTTACAAGATAGATATAGGGCTGATGAAAGTGATGAACAAAGATTTTATCGGGATTATTAGGGAATCTGGTATAATAATCTGCATCCGGCCGCAACACAATAGTCTCACCCACCCGGGCATAATTGACTGTATGCACAAATGGCGGCACTTGTAAGCCTACCAGCTTATCACTCACTCTTTTACCCATAATTTTCCCCAGATATTTTTCGAAATTTTTCTCTGCCCTTCGGGTTGGCTTATCTAAGCGATTATACATATACCGCAAAGCCCAGTTGGTAGGAAATTTTTGTTTCCCTATGATATCTTTTGCATTGGTAAAGGGATTGATTTGATTAAAATCGCCCACCGTTTGCACCGTTATCGGCATCTCTGGAACCCAGTCAATTGCATTTACCACATTAAAGGCCCACCCGCCGCGGGTTGCCGCTTCGTAATCGTATGCGAAATATACATTCCCGGGTTTAGGCGCCGCGGTACTATAGGTTTTTATCTGCCAATCCGACGCTATTTTTTGTTGCTTTTGCCATTGACGAAGATGGGCGGTTAACAAATAAGAAATGCCTCCGCCCTGACTATGCCCGGTTATCATCAGGTTTCGGTATCCCTTTTCATATAAAGAATCCAGCCGCGGCAGAATGTCTTTTCCCAGGTAAGCAGTACTAATCATCCAACCCACATGCACGGCAGCCTGCGGATGATCGGCCAAATGATAAGGTACTGTATCGTTTCCCGGTAAAATGATTTCGCCCTTAGCGGGTATCATGGCCGAATAAAAATTGGATAACCAGCTATCAGGATTGGGAAGCGTGCCGCGCACAGATATAATAGCTGTATTCCGGTTGTCGGTCCACAACTCCCATAAATTCAACAAACCCATTTCAGGAGAGCGATAGGCACGCTGAAAACGGGTAGAAGCAGCCACATAATTACTATCGCTATAATAACTACTGCCACTTCCTGTTCTTACGGATACCATTAATATATCTGCCAACTCAGTAGGACTATACCCTGGCAATAAAGATTGGGCACGAACAGAAAATGAAAAAAACAATCCGGATACGGCTACCAAACAAACTATCAAATTCCGGAAGCGGGGGTAAGCAATTAAATTCATAGACTAAGCAGTTATCAATATGGGGGATTACAATACGTATCGCCCCATAAAATTACAACATTGAATGGACATGTTCAGCTATGCAACAACTATTGGATGCGTTTACGGATATGATCTATTATTTTTACCATGGCGAGGGTATCCATAGAGCAATAGGCTTCAAGTGCCGCCCGAGTCGCTCGAATTTTTTCGGGATTGTTCTCTTGGTTCAATTGATAAAAAGCGTTAGCCGCTTCCATCCCATCGGATATCGCAAGCCCTTCATATCCTTCTTCAGGAAATAAAGCAGGCAAAACAGATTTGATAGAGTAGCTATTGCCCATTACTGGAAGATAATACTGTTTTTTTCTAAACACTTCCATCAAATCTACCATTCTACCGATCACCCTGTCAATCGCTGGTTTCCATAAAGGATTGTCGCGAACAAACTCGAGCAAACGACTTCTTTCGAATGTTGCATTATACACTAAAATAGTTCCTGCTTCACCCAATACAGTTAGCAGGTTATTGATAAAATCTGCTGAGGGAGTTGTAATATCGTTTGCCAGGTACCCATGTTCAACCGGAATAGCTCCCTGTTCTTGTTGCACTTTCACTGAATATTGAAAGCATACCTGCCGGAAAGGCCAATGTCCGTCTAGCTGAGGAACAGCCTGGCTCCAGGTTTCAAAATCCATATAATACAACGGATAATGAAGTGTTGAAATAAAAGACTGAAGCTGAATAAGGTCTACCACCGGTTCCCCAACTTCTTCCTCTACTATCTCTGCTGGGGGATTACAATGCGAATAAAAATCACAGCGATAGGGCTGCGTACACTGATTACCTGCTGCAATTACAGGTGGCTGCAATTTATTGGCAACTACCTGCAGCAACTCCTCCGACTTTGCCTGTAAGAAAGTACTATATTCCTTAACCTGATCTGTAATAGCAGTGGTAGTAAATAACTCATTTAATGCCAATGCCCCTTTTCTCACATACTGATTATTGATATAGATCAGCGAAATCTGTTGCAAGGGCAATCCGGCACCTGTGATTACATGATACTGGAAAGCGGCATCCATTACAAAAACATCTTTTACCCGGGTACTGCCTTTTACTTCATAGGCATACCAGCCATCCGGCCCCTTTACCAAAATATCGATTGCACATAGTAAGCCCTCATACTGAAAAGCTGCTTCGTAAATAATGGTTCTTCCGGCGGCAATCCATTCAGCGGTTTTTTTAACGGATAGGGCATATTGAAAATAGTCGGGAGGAGAAGCATCCACACCTCCGGGAAATAATTGACGGGCAAGTTCGCCCAGATCGGTTCCGGTTTGAAATAGCTGTTGCTGTTGGCTGTCGATGGGATCTTTTAATGATGGATTATATTTATGCAACCATAATCGCAGGTTGCATTGGCAGCCATACATAAAAGTTGATTTCGATAAAATATGTTTGGGGGGCAATTGCATAATTAGGGATGGCTTTCCGGTAAAGTTGTTTCATCAGGTGCTTCTTTCAGCAAGGTATGTGATAATTGTTTGGAAGCATTGGCTCCCATTTTCTTTAATTCTTCTACTTTGCCTATCAAATTACCCCGCCCAGTATGCAACTGCTTATAGGCCTGCTGAAACGCATTTCCGGCATCGTCTATCTTTTTACCAACCTGTTCCATATTATCTAAAAACCCATGGAACTTATCATACAATGATCCTGCTTTATTAGCAATGTCTATCGCATTTTCGTTTTGCTTTTCAATGCGCCATAATTCAGCCACTATCTTTAAAATTGCCAGCAAATTAGTGGGACAAACCAGCATAATATTTTTATCGTAGGCTTTCTTCCAGAGTTCGGTGTCTTTTTTCAAGGCCTCTAAAAAAGCTGGCTCAATGGGCACAAACATCAACACATAATCCAGCGCCCCAGCATATCGTCCATATTTCTTTTTCGAAAGTAAATCGATGTGGCGATAGATGGAAGTTAAGTGCTCGGTCCATGCTTTGGCTCTCTCCGCTTCATCTGTAGCATTTACATACCTTTCCCAGGCAATCAATGAAACCTTGGCATCAATAATCACCCTGCGCTGATCGGGATATACAATCATAACATCCGGCTGCAACATATTCCCCTCCTCATCTTTCAGCACATTGCCGGAGGCATCTCTTATATATTGTTGTACCAAATAATTGCGGTCGCGACTTAATCCGCTGTTCTCTAGTAAAGTTTCCAGCACCATCTCTCCCCAATTGCCCTGGGTTTTTACATTGCCTTTTAATGCAGTAGTTAGGTTATTGGCTTCTTCGCTTACCCGCACGCTGGTTTGTACCAGCTTCTCTATTTCTTTGGTGAGACTGAATCTTTCATTGGATTCTTTCTGATAGGCCTCCGTAACTGCCTTTTTAAAACCGGTGAGTTCGGTTTGGAGGGGCTGTAGAATTTGACCAATTTTTTCTTCGTTCTTCAGCATCAGCTGCTGACTGTTCTGTTGCAGAATCCGGGCTGCCATGAGTTCCATTTCGTTTTTCATGGCCTCGCTAATTTGTTGTTGGTTTTGGCGGGCTTCTGTAAGTAAAAGTTGCGTGGCTCGAACCCGCTCGTCACTTACTGCGAGTTGAGCTTCCAGAGCAG
Source organism: Chitinophaga pinensis (assembly GCA_945870985.1). Taxonomy (GTDB): domain Bacteria; phylum Bacteroidota; class Bacteroidia; order Chitinophagales; family Chitinophagaceae; genus Sediminibacterium; species Sediminibacterium pinensis_C. Next base: position 9,992 of record CAMBUH010000024.1, on the reverse strand, counting down.
CTTTTTGATCTCTAATTACATCTAGTACCCCTTGATCTTGCTGCCACCTGTTTTGCAGCTGCATATATTTCTCCTGCTCTAGCTTTTGCGAACCAAGCATTGAACGGTTAGCCAGCCAGTAGCCTAAGATAGCGGCAAGTACTGCTGCAATCAATAATAAAACAATCTGGGAGATTTCCATATAGATAAATTAGTGTGCAAAATACAGGAGCAGAATACCGCCTATTGATAGACCCGCTGCATAGCCGCAATTTTTTCTTTCATGGTTTTTCGCAGGGCAAGTGGCTCTATTACTGCAACACCCTCACCATAACTGAGTAAACTCATAATAAGTTCTGCAGTTACATAAACAGTTAGCTGAACCGTTACCCCTTTGGCAGACTCGCTCAATACAACCTGAGAATGATGCAGCGGTTGCGCTAAAATATAAGGAGCCTGGTTTTTATCAAAGGTTACCACAATTTTTTCCGGACTGGCATCGGCTGTATGGGTAATGCCAAAAGAATATTGAAAATAATCCGCTGCCTGAAATGTGGGATCCGAATAAAAAGTACTTTTCGATTTGCGTATTCGATTTATACGGTCGAGTGCCAAAATCAACACTTTACGGGGTGCATCAGAAAATCCCACCACATACCAGCGATTGCGGTATTCTTTTATCAGATAGGGAGATAGCAGGTGCTGCTTAACCGGTGCGCCAAACTTTGCATACTCAATTTCAAGCGTTGTTTGAGAAACAATCGCCTGTAAAATCATTTCCAGCCATTCATTCCCGCCAGTGGCTACCGGCTCTTCTACCTGAATCAGTTGTTTTTCAGATTTACCTATCAGTTTACTTACCCGATACCCCTCTATCAGCCGGTTGATGGCGGTTTCAAACTGATCGAAGATTCTGCTACCTTTTAATTGTTGCAGAAGAGCCGTAGAATAATCTAAAGCCGTAATTTCCTCTTCCGACAGGGGGAGCCTTTTAATAGAATAGCCCGGGGTAGCATAACAGTAACCCTTTTTTATTTTATCATATTTAATAGGCGCAGCATATATATCCCGCATCTGCGCCAGATCTTTATTGATCATGGAAACCGATATATCTCCATCCAGTTGCTGCATAACCCGCTGGCGAATTTTTTCCAAATCTGGATAGGGGCGCATGCTATTGGATAAGCAGGCATCAATGGCATAGTAGCGAAGCAGTGCATTTTTATTAACCGGCATACAATAAATTTCAGTCTACCAATAGATTATAGGCTGAGTCCTCAGCTTTGTGGTATGATCCGGGAGCAAGCATATTGAGGCGCAGGGGGGATGCGGTATTGCCCCGGATCATTTTATTCGTAAATGTAATCAAGAATCCAGCAAAGTCGGCTGTTTTAACTTTATGTTGAGATTCCCCAAACCCGGCAATAAGTTGGTCAATACACTGCCAGGTCTTCCCCATTCACTACTTTACCCGAATAGGTTCTTTTGATTTCCTCCAGCAAGCTTTCGTAGCTGCTGCCAAAAGTTAGCTGATGGGTAAGTATAATCAGGGGCGGTTTTACTGCCAGGCCAATGCTGGCAAGCTGAGCAGTAGAGGTATGAAAGGTGCTGTGGTATTGTTGCCATTTAGGCTCCCGCTTTTGCAACCCTGCTTCCGAAAAAACTTCATGCACTAATATATCGCAGCCCTTTGCCATTTCAACTAAGGATTCACTATAGGTACAATCACCCGACACTACTATCACTTTATCAGCCGTTTCAAAACGATAGCCCAACGCGTGCTTCCAGCTGCCATGTTTTACCGCAAAAGCTTTCACTCGAATATTTTCATCCCGATATACCTCACCCTGTGTTACTGCAGATACCTCTACTCGATAACCATCTGCATTGCCACCTTCCAATCCTTTGATTCTAATTTCCTCGTCTTCTGCATACGCTTTTTTTAGCAGGCGAGTCATGCGCTGTATTCCTAGAGGACCCACTATACGTAGAGAATAATTTCTATCTAATACTGCCGGCGTATAGATAAAATCACTCAGGCCCGCAGTATGATCGGAATGTAAATGCGTGATAAACAAATGGCGCAGCTGAGCGGGCTCCAAAGCTGGTATGTTCTTATCCCTTGCTGCCTGGGCAGCTCTTCTCACCACACCCGGACCGCAATCTACCACATAGGAAGTATTGTTTACTACAATTGCCAGTGAAGGTCCTGATCGCTCAGGATTGGCAAAAGGCGTTCCGGTACCCAGCAAAATCAATTGCGTTATAGATACGCTGTCTTGCGCCGCCAGTTGAATGTAAGTAGCAATGCAGACCAAGCTTAGTGCTATTATTTTTCTCGGATTCATGCCTAAAAGTTAGCGATTTTTAATGGGAATCTCTCCTTCGAGCAATAAAAAATGATTGGGTTACATACAGATGGCTGCTCCTATAAAAAACTACACATAAAAAAAATCGCTTGTCTCTAGCATAAAAGCCATTAATGGTGCGGGCCTAACATGCAGGCAACTATTTGATCAGAAGCATCGCTAACTGTAAGTGAAAAAGCATAGTGAAAACAAAGAAGAATTCGGCAAAGGATGTCAAAAAAAAATACTACAATACATGCTTTTATGCTAAAATGGCACTTTAATATGCACGGATGTGCCAACTCCGGGAGCGCTGTTTAAGGTAACTTCGCCTCCCACCAAATGAATTCTATTAAAAATATTCATTAACCCCAAGCCCTCTGATGAGGGACTGCCAGGCTGGTAATCAAAGCCAACGCCGTCATCTTTAATTACCACTTCAAAAGAATCAGGCAAATAAGTAAAGGAAACCAATACATGATTAGCTTGAGCATGTTTAAGAATATTTTGGAAACACTCTTGAATTACCCTAAACACTACTAACTGCTTTTTATGCTCCGGTTCTTTATTGTTTCCCTTGCTGCTCACCTGCACCTGAAGTCTGCCTACTTTATTAATTCTTACTGCCTCTTGTGAAACTGAATCATATAAACCAAGTAGCTGTATTCGGTCACTGCTCATCCCCTTAGCAAGATCGCGCAGGTCGGTCATGGCTTTGCTGATATTATCCTTAGCCTCACTAATTAAATTATTGTCTTTTACTTCTGAAGCCTCTATTAAATTCAATTGCATTTTTGTTAAACTCAATAGTTGCCCTACATTATCATGTATTTCTTGACTGATATTATTCAAAGTGGCCTGCTGAATTTCGTTGCGGGCATTGTTTACCTCGTTGCTTATTTCGGCCTGCAGTTTTTCTTGGGCTAGCCGCATGGCATTCAGCCGTTTATAATATATTATGAGGAATGTCCAGAAAAAAACGAACAAAAGTATAAAAACAACAATCCCAAGTATTAACGTGACGGACGGGTTTTTAAATATATCGCCGATGCGAAGATAATGCATGAGATAAATTGAATAGAGTTATAACAAACAGGCCAAAGATACTCTAGATTAAACTGATTTGGATACTTAGAATAAATTTCCTTATAAAACATCCAAAACAGTGTGCCCGAACTAGAGTAAAATAAAACAGAACTTATAAACCAGAAATCACCCTTTTCAAAAACAGGGACATCAATTTTCATTAATTCTTGTATAAAATACAATATAGCATTGATAATGATAAACAGTGCATAAATCAAATAGAATTCTGAGTTTGGTAGCCTGTCGACTGCTTTGTTCCAATTGAAAACATAAAAAAGTATGAATAAAGAGAAAATTATCCCATTTAATTTTTTGCTAAATGCTGATTTAAAAATTTTTTTGAAATAAAAAAACAATACTACGCAGAGGAATAATGGAATATTGTCATAAATCCAGTTATTCGACTTAAATCTAATAACATCAGGGATAAGCGAAGCAAACAGAGAAGAGATAAAAAAAACACTAAAGTAAATTAAAAAAAAATGCTTGTTTTCTAATATTGTCGAATCCCTTCTTAATAAAAGTACCAGTAAAACAATTGCCATTCCTATTACATCTGCATACTCAAAAAAAAGTAAAAATTTATTCATTGAGCATATTTTAAGTAACTAAAAAGGCAAATACAATCTGTATCTGCCTTAATAATTAGCACTTGCTAAATTAATTAAAATTCGCTAATCAAACTTATTTGAAGATTTAGTTTGCTGGTGGACACTTTGTTGAAGGAGGACAAGCTTTTCCAAGTGCTTCATACCCCTCATCATCTTTAGCGTCAATTGAATTTGAGTAAATTACTGCTACATACTCGCTTTCGCTTGTTACACCAACAGCTAACTCTACATAATCCCCAGTAGAGTTACTAACAACTTTTTTAAGTTCTTCAAGATTCATCGCAAATTTTATCTTTTGAACCAACTGTGGATTGGATTCAAAGTTGTCTGATTGGGTGTCTTCTGAATGCAGAATTAAAAGTTTTTTTTCGAATGTAGCGTTTCAACACATAAAAAAAAGAGAGTTCCCTGTTTTTTCAAATTATATCTCACCCAAAATATATTAGACATTTTTTAATGTATATTGGCCTGATCCTTTGTAACCTTAACGTAAGAGCCCTTCTAAACAACAGTTTCACATGTTTTTTACAATATTCTTTTTTAAGTAACTGCTCTATTAAAATCAACCGCATGTAAGCTACGCACATTCGCCGCCCTCCATTGCTGTGATTTCCCTTACTGATATTATTCAGGGGTTCCCTGCGGAATTTCATTACAGGCACTGTTTACTTACTGGGCAATATCTTCCTGAAGTTTTTATTGGGCAAGGCGCATGGCATTTAGCCGCTGATAATAGATTATGTGGAACGTCCAGAAAAAAACGAATAAAAATAATTATCCTAAGTACTAACGTGGTTGTCGGGTTTTTAAATATATCGCTGACGAATAAACAATACATGAGATGAATAGAATAACATTATGGCAAGACCAAAGATAATTTTTATTAAAAAAAGTTGGGTAATTGGTATAAATATCTTTGAAAAATACCCAAAATAGAGAGCAACTAGAAGAATAAAAAACTATGGAAGATATAAACCAGAATTCTCCCTTGTCAAACAGGGAATCTGACTGCAAATTATTTAATTGAACAAGCAAATAAACAACCGAATTGAGAATTATAAATACAGTAAAAACAAGATAATACTCTAAGTTTGGGTCTCTATTTATGGCATTCCTCCAAGTAACTATATAAAAAGTCAAAACCAGTAAAAAGCTGAATTTACATGTGAGATTTGCCGTTTTTGACTCGCTAAGTTTGTAGAAAAATATAAACAAAATACAAGATAAGATTAATGGAATATTATCATAAAGCCAATTATTGGAATTTACAGGATAAAATGGACGAAACCAATAATAGAAATTAGGATAAAGATTTCCATACAACGAAAGCAATAAATATGAAAAAAAATACAACAAAATAATATTCTTTCTTTTCGCTATAAAATTGTTATTTCTTAATAAAAAGGTAATTAAAAAGGCTATAGCCAACCCAATTGTATCAGCAAAAAATGAAAAATTTAAAAGGAAGTCAAGCAAATTTTATATTTTTTCGGTTTAAAAAATATGTGGTTCGATAAAGAATAACAAAGTTATTCTTTATCGAACCACATAAACAGAGAAAGCAATATTATATTACTAAACATAGCATTGCTAATTGAAGTTATACTATCCTTTAGGACAATTCTCAACTGGAGGGCAAGGTCTTTTTCGAGAAATAAATTCTTCATTTCCATCTTTAGAACCAATGCCAACTGCATCGCTATCGCCCACTGAATAAAAAAATAGGCTAAGCTCGCATTTTTCATCAATTCCGAAGGAAATCTTTACATGACTTTCAGGTGCTTCCTGAATTTTTTTTGCAATTTCAGCAAATTCTTCCTTCGTCATTCCGAATTTAATTTCCTGAACGGGCTTTGTGTTTTCTTTGTTTTGCATAATTTTTTATTTAAAGATACTATTAAAAGGATTTTACAAAAACAGGAAAAACCCTGTTTTTCAGATTAATACTCAACCAAAGCATATTTGATTTTTTTAATGCGTTGACCTAGTCCATCAGAAATTTCAATTGTCGGCCACTCTAATCAACAGATTAATTTAGTTTTTACACTATTTATTTCACTCATTCATCATACATACCTCAGAGATTCTAACGCCTTTTTTCTAAAATTATGCTCGGCTTCTTACCGTGTTTGGCTTTCAACCTCATTGTATGGTACGCTAATAAAAACTGAGCACCCATTCCCTTCAATACTCTTTAAGCTAACCTCTCCCCCCACCACCTTCACCCGGCTAAAAATATTCACCAATCCCATCCCGTCAGCAGAATTGATTCCGGGGTGATAGTTGAAACCTATTCCATTATCGCTTATTGAAATCTCAAATTGATGGGGCGTATATGTAAAATGCACTTCTACTTTAGTAGCTTTCGCATGCTTTATAACATTCTGAAAACACTCCTGGATTACCCGAAAAAGCACCAGCTGTTTTTGATGTTCCGGCTCCCACTTATTGCCAGAAGCGGAAACCTGTACCTGAAGATTGCCGGTTTTACTTATACGAGCGGCTTCCTGCACCACAGAGTCGTATAAACCCAGCAGCCTAATGCGGTCGCTGCTCATACCTTTTGCCAAATCGCGGAGATCGGTCATGGCAGAGCTAATATTACTCTTCGCTTCCTTTATCAAGCTATTTTCTTCTCCAAGTTTCTGTTCAATTAAATTCAGTTGCATTTTTGTTAAACTCAATAGCTGACCAACATTGTCATGGATTTCCTGACTAATATTATTCAGGGTTACCTGCTGAATTTCATTTCGGGCATTGTTTACTTCATTGGCAAGGTGCACCTCTAACTTTTCCTGTTCAGCACGCATTTGATATACCTTTCGGAAATAGGCTATAACAAAAATCAGGAGAAATATAAAAAAGATTGCCACAAAAAGAGTCCCCAAAATAATGGTGAAAATTACCGGAACTTTCGATATAACACCCAGGAGAATGAAACGCATGAAATAAACAAAGTTAGATTATGACAAAGCGACCAAATATAAGCATAATGAAAAAAATCTTCTGGCCCTTTGTCAATCAGATAAGTGAAAAAAGACCATACTAAAGTACACACACAGGCATAAAATAAGAGCGATGCCACCATCCAAAACTCAATGCGATAGAACACAAAACCCTCGCGCATCAACTTCAACTCCTGCAACAAGTAGCCGGCTGCATTGATTAAAATAAAGATAGCAAAATATAAATAATACTCGGTATTCAGGGGAACATCAATTGCAGCTTGCCAGGTTTTTATATAATACAAAAGAAATAGAAATAAATAGAGCCAACTTATCTGCTTCCCAATTTTTGAATTGGGCAACTGCCGAAAGAAAAAATATAAAGGGATGATAAGCGACAAAGGTATCAGGTCGTATACCCAATTATTATACATATCATTATAGCTCAAATAGCTTGCCAATAGGGTACCTACAAAAAAGACGGCAAAATAGGCTATCACCGATACCTTCCCAGGCATAGATACTTTTTTACCTAAAAAAATGAAAACGAATAATGGTATCGATAAGCCAACACAATCAATATAGCCAAGAATCGTTTCAAAAATAAATTTTCCAATCATAGAAAAATAAAAATCGGGTTACCAATTATCCGATCGAAACAAATTCACCGGCAATCCTTTCCGATTAAATAAAGTAGGCATGGCCGTATTGCTAAACAGGTATCTTACTGCCACGGGATTATTTACCCCTTTTGCAGTTACTACAATTTCATTCCCCAGTATAGATGCCACTGCCGGTACAAATTGTCGATTGCCCCCGGCTACCTCAAAATGCAGAATGGCATCCCCCCGATTCATTAACCCCCCTTCTGCATCTATCATGTGCGCAAAAAATCACACAAAGCAAATTAATGATTGTTATGAATACAATCCAACTTCCAGTCGACCAGTTTCCGCAAGGCTTCAGAGGTTTGAAAATCAATAGTCAATCAGCTTTTTTATAGATGCATCTAATCGCTCAACAGCCAGAAAGTTTTTTTCCAGTGTTATGTTAAAAGGTATCGGGGTATCTAAGGAGGCACACCGCATGATAGGAGCATCCAGCAATTCGAAGCAGTGTTCGGCTACCCAGGCAGCCAACTCTCCGCCAATGCCTCCGGTTAGTGAATCTTCGTGCAACAATAACAATTTGCCGGTTTGTTTGATTGCTGCCCGAATGACGGTATAGTCAAGCGGCAGTAGGGTTCTTAAGTCAAGGATATGCAATGAATATTCGGGATGCGCTTCCTGATAATTGCTTGCCCAATGAACTCCAGCACCGTAAGTGATGATGGTAATATCATTCCCTGCTTGAATCAAATTTGCTTCTCCTATCGGAACTTCATAATATTCGTCGGGCACGGGGTCGGATACACTTCTATATAAAGCTTTGTGTTCGAAAAACAGAACCGGATTGGGATCTTGTATAGCTGCATTCAACAATCCCTTCGCATCAAATGCACTGGAGGGATACACCACTTTTAACCCCGGTACATGTGTAAACCAGGCTTCATTACTTTGAGAATGAAAAGGTCCGGCGCCCACACCTGCACCCGTAGGCATTCGAATTACTACCGAAGCGGATTGCCCCCAGCGATAATGAATTTTAGCCAGGTTATTTACTATCTGATTAAACCCCACCGTAACAAAATCGGCAAACTGCATTTCCATCACACTGGGGATTCCTTCAAGCGCGAGACCAACCGTAACACCTACTATGGCACTTTCGCAAAGGGGCGTATTGCGCACTCGATGATTGCCAAATTTGGCTGCCAGCCCTTCCGTTACTTTGAATGCACCCCCATATTCGGCAATATCCTGGCCCATCAATATCAGTTCCGGATTTCTTTCCATGCTTTGCCAGAGTGCTTCGCGGATGGCATCCAGCATTCTTTTTACCGGCAGTTCCGCATCTCTGGGGTCGGGGGCTGAAATAGCCACAACATCTGTGGTTCGGGCAGCATATACATCTGCTATCTCTTCCTCACTATTGGCTACCATAGGAGCAACCTGATCGGCTAGTAATAGTTCCGATTCTATATAAGCCTTGTACTCGTGACGTATAGCAGCCACTTCCATTTCGTTGATTACCCCTTCCGCTATCAAAAACTGTTCATAGTTTTTAATGGGATCTTTTCTTCCCCACTCTTCCATTAATTCTTTTGGAACATATTTTGTGCCACTAGCTTCTTCGTGTCCGCGCATGCGAAAAGTCATGCACTCTATCAAATAAGGCTTTCGCTCACGCAAGCAATATTCCCGAACCCCGCGAATGGTATCATGTACTGCTAAAATATTATTCCCGTCAATAATTACACTTTCCATTCCATATCCTCGTGCCTTATCGGCGAGCTGCTCGCAGCGGAATTGTTCTCGCACCGGTGTGCTTAATCCATACCCATTGTTTTCGATGATAAAAATTACGGGCAAATCCCATACTGCCGCTACATTCAGGGCCTCATGAAAATCACCTTCGCTGGTGCCGCCATCGCCGCTGAATGCCAGGGCAATTCGTTGTTCATTTTTCAGCACATGCGCCAAAGCAGCACCATCGGCCAGGGCAAGCTGGGGGCCCAAATGAGAAATCATCCCGCAAATATGGTGTTCCCGACTTCCAAAATGAAAGCTGCGTTCGCGCCCTTTGCTGTATCCCTCTTTATGCCCCTGCCACTGTTGAAAAAGCTTATGCAAGGGCATTCCCCTGCCGGTAAAAACGCCCAGATTTCTGTGCAAGGGCATAATCCATTCATCGGATTCAAGGGCAAGGGTGGCGCCTACTGCTATGGCTTCCTGGCCAATGCCACTAAACCACTTACTTATTTTTCCCTGGCGCAAGAGTACCAGCATTTTTTCCTCTATCATCCTGGGTAATAGCAATTGCCGGTACAAATGAATGAGTGCTTCGTTGGTATATTGATGGCGGTTAAACTGCATGAGAAGAATTCTTGTACAAATCTACAAGTTGTAATCGTTAGAAATAGGATA
>CAMBUH010000023.1 GCA_945870985.1 Chitinophaga pinensis | reverse complement strand
AGTCTGCCCAATGCCCGAATGGTTAACTCCGTTTTATTCCCATAAATTTTTCCGGGGGGCAGTTCAACGTTTTCTGTGTTAAGGGCTGTTCGAATATCTGTAAAGGCAACATTATATGCACTCATCCGGTCGGGCTGCAACCAGAGGCGCATCGAAAATCTTTTTTGGCCGAATATATTTACCGCACTTACATTGTTGATGGTTTGAAATTGCTGTTGCAACACGGTTTCTGCATAGTCGCTCAACTCCATCAAACTCTTGGTATTACTTTGCACAGCCAGCACCAAAATAAAATCACTGTTGGCATCTGATTTAAAAACTACGGGCGGGGCATCGATATCTTGTGGCAAACTTCGTATTGCCTGCCCTACCTTGTCCCGCACATCACTTGCTGCCGCCTCTAAATCTACCCCGAGATTAAATTCAATGGTAATTTGACTACTCCCTAACTGACTGGATGAATTGATAGATTTAATGCCGGGAATACCATTCACCTGCTTTTCTAGGGGCTCGGTAATCTGGCTTTCAATAATATCTGCATTGGCACCGGTGTAACTGGTACTAACCGAAATAACGGGTGGATCGATAGCCGGATAATCGCGCACTGCCAAGAATGAATACCCTACTACACCAAAAAGTATCAGCGTCAGGTTCATTACCGTTGCCAATACCGGGCGTTTGAGAGATAATTCGGAAATATTCATACGATCAAATACATGGTTATTCACCTACCGGTGAAAGGAGGGAATAAATTATTGTTTCAACTGTTCCTGCGTTTTTACGCTCCGCACGTTAAGGGGCGCCTTCGGGCGGGCAAACAGCACACCGGTTACTACTACGCTGTCACCAGGATTGATGCCACTGATGATTTCCACCATGTCCTCATTGCGAATACCTGTTTTTACATTTACAAAGTTCGCCTTACCACCCTTCACCACCACTACCTGCTTATTTTTATCGTCGGGAATAATGCAATTGGTTGGAACCATAATACTAGGATGGTCTTGCCGGCGCGTTAAATATACTTTTACAAAAGAGCCCGGATTGGCCTTCACACCCTGTAGTACCGAACGAACTTTTAAATTCCGGCTTATTGAGCTGATCTGAGGTTCAGTAGCGATGATGGTTGCCTTATAGCGTTCGGCTTTGCTTAAATCGGTTTGCACTTCTACATCAGCCCCTTTCCTAATCAACTTACTGTATTGCTCGGGTAAAGTAAAATCTACCTTTATCTTATCTACCTGTTGCAAAGTTGCGATTAAAGTAATAGGGGTTACATAGGCACCCGGACTTACCATCCGCAAACCTACCAGTCCCGAAAAGGGCGCTTTTACTACCGTTTTATCTATCAGAGATTGGGTATAGGCAAGATCGGCCTTATAGCCGTTTACCTGACTAACGATGGCATCATAATCTGCCTGATTAATGCCACCCACGGCAATCAACTTGGCTAAACGGACTTCTGTTTTCTGGGCTAAATCCAATAATACACGTGTTTTGTTCATTTGAGCCTGTAAGTCAGCATCATTCACCCGGGCAATTACCGTTCCCTGAGCCACCACATTCCCTTCGGGTACCTGTAAATAGGTAAGTCGGCCGGCTACCTCGGGGCGGAGTTCGAGATATTCAAAAGCCACCACCGAACCATTGGCTTCAATCGTGGTGCTGATTTGTTCCGTGGCTGCAATCATAACGTCTACCAAGGCCGGAGCACCGGCAGGTTTGGTAGTTGCCGCTTCTTTATCCTTTTTCCCCTTGCAGGCTGCCATCAGCAATACAAGTGAAACCGGGAGTAATATCCTTTTCAATAGGTGCAATTTTAAAAATCGGCTAAAGATAGAAATTATTTTCAGTGTTATGTATGATAAAGTATAATCGGCCGAAGGGATAAATAATTCGGTCAATCGCCTGCTTTTTCATGCATGGGTTGTAACTTTAAAAATACCGGTAACAGTATTCCGGTTTTCTTTACTTTAAAAAATTAATTATGCTTGCCCTTTCTGCATCCTACCCCCAAAAAAGAGCTTTTATTACCGGTGCGGCTTCCGGATTGGGGAAAGCTTTTTGCATGGATTTGGCCCGGGATGGCTGGACGATTGGTATGGCAGATAATAATGTTTCTGCTTTAGAATTAGCGGCTGCCGATATACAAAACGCTGGGGGTCGGCCCCTTCTTTTTCCGTTGGATGTGTCTGACAAAGACCAGTATCAACAAGTAGCAGCCGACTTTCTGGCACAAGCAGGGGGTATCGACTTACTTTTTAATAATGCCGGAGTAGGCGATGGCAGCGTTTTTGAAGATTATTCCCTCGAAAATTACGAGTGGATGGTTGGCATCAATCAAATGGGGGTACTGTATGGATGTTACTATTTTGTACCCACTATGAAAAAACAGCGTTCAGGGCATATCCTTAATACCGCCAGTGCAGCTGCCATAGGGTGTGCACCTACCATGGCGGCTTATAATATGACGAAAGCCGCGGTGCTCGCCATCAGTGAAACTTTATATGGAGAATTAATGGACTATCAGGTGCATGTTTCTTGCATCATGCCTACCTATTTTAAAACCAACGTAATTCAACATGCCCGCGGAGGAGAAATCGTAAAAAAAGCTACGCAGCATTTTATTAACCGATCAGGACTGGAAGCGCCAGAAGTGGCGGCTGAAATATTGGCCCGAGCCGGGAACAAAGAACTCTATATCATTCTTCCCAAATCTGCCCGAAAAATGTGGTGGATGAAAAGATTGGCCCCTACGCGATTTAGAAAAATGGTGAAAGAACAGTTTATGGCTTCCATGCAAAAAGTAAAAAAATATCAGTCGAAACAAAATTAATATCCCCTCAACCCTAAGTATTGAATACCATGAATCCACTTCCTCAATTTCAACTCACTGGCAAAGTTGCCTTATTAACCGGCGCCAGTAAAGGAATCGGAGAAGCCATGGCTCGACTGTTTGCTGCACAGGGCGCCATTGTAGTAATCAATTCGCGCAAACAGGATGAGCTGGACTTGGTAGCCAACAGTATTCGGGAAAATGGCGGAATCTGCACGCCCATTGCCGCCAATGCCGGGGATATAACTGCCTGTAAACAACTGGTTGCACGGGTAGTTGAGCTGCATGGAAAAATTGATATTTTGGTAAATAATGCCGCTGCCAATCCGGTATTTGGTCCGGTAGTGGATACCGAAGAATGGGCTTTCGATAAAATCATGCAGGTAAACGTAAAAGCACCTTTTGAGTTGAGCAAACTGGTTTATCCGATAATGAAGGCATCCGGGGCAGGTAGTATCATCAACATCAGTTCGATAGCCGGCATTACGCCGGATACCGGATTGGGAATATACTCCGTTTCCAAAGCCGCACTGAATATGCTTACCAAAGTAACGGCCAAAGAGTGGGGGAAGGATGGCATTCGGGTGAATGTAATTTGCCCCGGACTTATCAAAACCAAATTCTCCGAAGCACTTTGGCAAAATGAAAAATGGCTGCAAAAATTTGCACAGCAGCTACCCCTCGGCAGAATGGGTACCGGGGAAGAAATGGCTGCTATGGGTTTGTTTCTTGCTTCTGATGCTTCTGCATATTGCACCGGTACCGTTTTTATGGCAGATGGCGGAGCTACTATTTAATGCCTACTTAATTAATTCACTTTTATGGAAGAAATATTTATCACCCCCCGGCTTCGTGACTTATTACCACAAATCCGAAACTTTGTAGAAACGGAGCTGATTCCGCTGGAAAAAGAGCATGCCACCCGAAAAGGAAAGGAAACAGAAGCCCTGTTGCAGCAAAAAAGGTTGCTGGTAAAAGAAAAAGGTTGGTGGAACTTGCACCTGAGTGAGCAAGATGGTGGCATGGGATTAACCCTCTGCGAATTCGGTCAAATTAGTGAAATACTTTCCCTCGTTCCCTATTATGGTCAATATACTTTCAATTGTCAGGCTCCTGATATTGGCAATACCGAACTGCTAAAACATTTTGCCTCCCCCGAAATCAAATCTACTTTTTTACAACCCCTGATTGAAGGAAAAATCCGCAGCTGCTTTTCGATGACGGAACCTGATATGCCCGGCTCCAATCCCGTAAGGCTGTTAACTACTGCGGTTAAAGAAGGAGATGAATATGTAATCAATGGCACCAAGTGGTTTACTACCGGGGCCGATGGGGCTGCATTTTCCATTGTAATGGCAGTTACCAATCCCGATGCGGCTCCGCATAAAAGGGCCAGTATGATTATTGTTCCAACCGATACGCCCGGATTTACGCTAGTAAGAAATATCCCTGTATTTGGAGAAGCTGGCGAAGGCTGGGCCAGCCATGCAGAAATTTCGTATGTGAACTGCCGCGTGCCGGTTAGTAACCTGATTGGTGAAGAAGGCATGGGCTTTAAACTGGCACAGGAAAGACTAGGGCCGGGTCGGATTCATCACTGTATGCGCTGGGTTGGCATTGCCGAAAAAGCATTCGACTTGATGTGCCGCAGAGCCGTTAGCAGAGAAATGGAAGAAGGCGTAGTATTGGGTCAAAAACAATTTATTCAGGGATTTATTGCCGAAAGCAGGGTAGAAATTGATGCCTCCCGCATGTTGGTGCTAAGGGCTGCCCATCGGATAGATTTGAAAGGTGCTGCCAATTGTCGCGAAGAAATTTCAGGTATAAAATTTTATGTAGCCAATATGTTTTTACGCGTGCTAGATCGCGCCATTCAGGTGCATGGAGCGATGGGGCTTACCAATGATACCATGCTGGCCAATCTCTATCAACACGAAAGAGGGGCCCGCATTTGGGACGGAGCCGATGAAGTGCACAAACAAAGTATGGCCATTCAGATACTTAAGAAATACGGACTGGATGTAAAAAAGAAATCCTCCCAATCCTAATCTGTTTGTATGAGTTTGCCCGACATTCATCAACAACTGCCCGCCTTACAGGGATGGCTGCAAGAGTCGCTACCCGAAATAGGAAAGATAGAAGATATCAAACGTTTCTCAGGAGGGTTTTCTAACATAACGTATCGCATCAACAACGGTCAACAATCCTTTGTACTGCGCATGCCTCCGCCCGGTTCGGAAGTGAAAACTGCCCATGATATGAGCCGCGAGTTTCGGGTATTAACCGCATTGCAAACCCATTATGCAGCTATTCCAAAGGCACTGGCTTTTTGTGATAACCCAACGATATTGGGTACACCCTTTTACATTATGGAATACTTAGAGGGAATGATACTCCGCCCCAATAGTTCGCAATTAAAAGATCTGAGCGCCGATAATTTTACCACCCTCTCTACTGAACTGATAAAAAACCTGGCTACCCTGCATGCTATCGATTTACAAAGCAGTGGACTGATTCAATTGGGTAAGCCCGAGGGATATGTGAACCGGCAGGTAACCGGCTGGATCAACCGATACTATCAATCAGAAACCGATCAACTTGAAACCATTAATCAGGTGGCCGCCTGGTTACAACAACAAACGCCCCGCGAACAGGCACCGGCTATGTTGCACAACGATTATAAATACGATAATGTAATTTTTAGCCGGCAGCAAATGGGTAAAATCGTGGGGGTGCTTGATTGGGAAATGGCCACCGTGGGTGATCCATTGATGGATTTGGGGGCTGCCCTCGCCTATTGGTTCGAGGCCGGCGATCCGGAACCTTTTCGGGATTATAATATTACCTGGCTTCCGGGTAATTTGAACCGAATGGACTGTGCCCAATTGTATGCAGCGAATACTGGCAGAGATATCAGCGACCTGCTGTTTTACTACGTGTTTGGGTTATTTAAAAATGCAGTGATTGTTCAGCAGATTTATTTCCGATGGAAAAAGGGGCTGCATAACGATGATCGTTTTGGCGCATTGATTCACCTAATAAAATTATTGGGGAAACATGCAGTGCGCACGTTAGAGAAAAACAGTATTTCTTAATGGGTTAGCGGGCCAATTATTTTCTGCGCAATCCTCCCCGCCAGTTGTAGCGCTGGGAGCGATAATTTTCATAATCTTTCTGAACCATATACCCTAACTCTAAATCATTCAGTCGTAAAACCGTTTCGTAGTCGGGGCGATAACGCACCATAAATGAATCCAACTCTGGAGAAGTTAGCTTGGTAATTTTTCTTACAAAGGGTTTGGTAAAACGACTGCTCACATAATTATCCTGTTCCTGCATAATTAATCGCCGCTGTAAGTACAATAAACTATTGTTGCGCTTTACGCGAAACATGTTGATGATTTCATTAATATCAAACCCCACTGTTAAACCTCCGGGATTATAATTGGGATTGCTGCTAAGCCGTAAAGTTGGCTTTCTGAAATCGAAGCCTTTGGCATTTTCTCGGCGGTTTTGCAGGGAATCAAACTTATAAAAGCTATTCCGAACGGTAACTTCGGGTAAATCAAAAGCCCGCAAGTGCAGCATCACATTAAATCGGTCGGTATTGCTGATAGTATCTACCGGATACTTCATGGTAGTTTTGCCGATTAATGAAAACCAAATAGAATCATTATCCCGCACTTGAATCGAATAGTGCCCCATCGAATCGGTTATGGTACCTTTTCCAGATGAACTAATAACGGCTACTGCTTCTAGGGGGCGACGGGCTGATATATCGTAAACCGTGCCGCTGATGGTAATGGATTGTGCCAGCAAGGGGGTATTCTCTAAGAAAATGCCACCAATAAGCCAACAAATGATGAATAAAATTTTTCTCAACTGAGCGGTTTGGCTGTAATATTATTAAACGAGAACGAGAGTGCAATAAATTGCCGGCAAATTAACGTGGTTTTTGCAGTTGAACGGGGTAATCTCGTTATTTAAAAGCCCTACCTGCTAAAAACAAGTAGACAGTATATGGGGTAGCATGTTTCTCCAGGTAGACCAATCATGATTTATATCGTTCCCCCAAATACCCAGATCGTGGGGAATTCCCTTATGTTGCAGGATGCCCGAAAAGCGGCGAGAAGCCTCCGGATCTTCATAGGCACCGCTACCGGTATAGATATGAATATGCTGGCTTGAACGAATCTTATCTAAATACCAAGAATTTTCTAACCGAGGGAGATAATGTTCGGGACTATTATAATATACCTGCTCATCAAAATACCCTTTGGTATATTCTTCCAGATTGTACACACCACTCATACTAATCACCCCTTGAATCAGGTCGGGCCGTTTGAGAAATAAATTCATCGAATGCAATGCACCAAATGAAGCGCCGCTGATATAAATAGGGGTACTCTCGCTTGTATGGGTTTTTATAAAGGGAATCACTTCTTTAAAAACATACTCATTAAACTGATTATGCCGGATGGCCTTATGTTCGGGCAGCATTGTATTATTCATCCAGCTTTCTTTGTTCATGCTGTTAATGCTGAACACTTTCATTTTTCCTGCATGAATCAGCGGCGCCAGGGCATCTATCAGCTGAAAGCGTTCGTATTCCAAAAAATCGGCCGCAGCTGTGGGCACCAGCAAAAGGGCAAAACCATAATGGCCGTAGGAAACTACCGGCATTTCTATGCCCAATGAGGGACTATACCACGAAATTACTTCTCTATGCATACAAGAAAATATAATGTCTTTCGGAAAAAGGAGGGTTATTCAATGCAGTTTTTGCGTATTTCTTTCCACAAATCCTGGTAACATTGGGCGGCATAGCTAGATTTGGCAAAAGTTGCCAGCGGAGCTTCCTGAACGCCCATCTTTTCTACATCGCTGAGGTAGGGGATATAATTTTTAAAGAAGAGTTTGTCTTTATAAAAAGCTTCCATCACTTCGTGGTGCAGGTTTTTCCGATGGTCTACCATGCTAAAGAAACACTTGATTTTAGAAGCATCCATGCCGTTCTCTTTACAATAATCAATCACGGTTTCGAAGGATCGAATAGAAAGTGTAGTAGGAATATTGGGCATTAATACCCAATCAGCGGCATGAAAAACGGCTTCATGCAAGAGTGAAATACCGGGCGGACAATCCAGAAAAAGCACATCGTATTTTTTTTGCAGTGGGGCAAGCAGACTGGTAATTCGCTTTCTAGATTGTTTCATATCATGCAACAACACATCGGCATTGCGGGCCGAGAGGTCGGCAGGAATCACATCGAGATGCTCATAGGGGGTTGCCTGAATGGCATGTTGGAGATCTAACTCATTGCTGAGAATTTTTTTTGTCTCGTTCTTTACACTGGCCTGTGCGCCTAGATAAAAGGAGGAGGAGCCCTGAGGATCCATATCCCATATGAGCGTTTTATAGCCCTGTTCGGCACTCAGATAGGCCAAATTAATGGCGGAGGCGGTTTTTCCCACGCCCCCTTTTAAGTTGTATAGTGCTATGGTTACCATCCTACAATTTACGATTTTTTTTATACTGCAAGTGCGGTACTTATACCAGGCCCCCCAACAGCAAACAACCAAGTACTATCCAGGGGGCAGGAATTTTTTGGGTTTGCAGTATTACAATGGTTGCCACCACTATCCCAAGGTCGGCAAAAGCAATGGGAATGCCCTGCCAAAGCTGGTACCAAAAGGTATCCGTAATCAGGTAGCAAGTGGCGCCGGCCATGATGCCCACAACAGCCGCATTAATCCCTTCGAGGGAGCGATAGATAACCGCATATTTTTTAAGGTACTGCCATACCGGGAAGAAGAATAATACCAGCAAAGCACTGGGTAAAAAAATGGCAACACAGCCAATCAAACAACCCAGCAATTGAAACGCTATTCCATCATCACGCAAAGCCATCCCCCCGGTAAATGCTCCGATTGAAAAAACCGGTCCGGGTATCGCCCGCACCATGCCCGACCCCGTTAAAAAATGGTCGCGGCTCATGCGCAATACATCGCGCTTTTGTTCTTGAATATGGCGAGTTTCGGGGCGGGTAACATATTGCTCGTACATCAGGGGCATCAACACATCTCCACCCCCAAAAACCAGGCTTCCGAAACGATAAGAGTTTTCGAACAGATTAAAAGGCTTTCGGTTAGGCCAGTTATTACGGGTAGCGGTTTCAGAAAGATAAGCTGCCACCCCAAAAACCAACAAAAATATCAGCAAATTACCCCAACGTACCGGTTTGCGCTGCTCCTTTTTCTGCGGAATTCTTTTATCACTGAAATTGGTAACTATACCGGATAAGATGATCAAACCCGGAAAAACCCAGGGTGTTTTAAATGCCAGAAATGTTGCCAAAGTAGATAACACCATGATGATGCGGGTAATGGTATTGTTTACCGATACCCCCATAAACCGATAGGCCGAATACCCAATAAATCCAATAGCCATCGGCTGCATAAACCGAAACCACTGAATGGATTTTCCCTGATCATCAAAATAATCCAACAGAAAGGATAGTCCCCCCATTAATATACTGGCAGGTGTTATCCAAATGAGCAGGGTTGCAATGGCCAGCAGTAAGCCCCCCCGCTTGTATCCTATCAGCGTTAGGGTTTGGGTAGAAGAGGCGCCGGGAAGGAGTTGACAAAACCCATTGTATTCCATCAGCTCCTCTTCTGTTACGTCGCGCCGCTTATGAACAAAGATGTTGAACATCATACCCAAGTGACCTTGTGGTCCCCCAAAGGCAGTAATGCTATGCCAAAGCACCGCCTTTAAAAACGGAATGTGACGAAGAAAATGCAAGTAAACGGATTTGAATCCTGAAATTGATTATCCCAATAAAGATATTGGTTATTTCTTAAGCCCAATCTCCCGAAGCCGCTCATCCAGGTATTCGCCGGCTGTGATATCTGCAAAGGCTTTCGGATGGTCGGCATCTATACAACGATCTAAACACGCCAAACTCATATTACTGCGGGGGTGCAGAAAAAAGGGCATCGAAAAACGACTCGTATGCCAAAATTCCCGGGGCGGATTTACCACCCGATGGGTAGTGCTTTTGAGCATATTATTGGTAAGGCGTTGCAGCATATCGCCCACATTTACTACAATCTGCTGGGGCAAAGAAGTTACTCCAACCCAATCTCCCTGCTTATTTAAAATCTGCAACCCATCAGCGGATGCGCCTACCAGCAAGGTAATCAGGTTAATATCTTCATGTTGCTCTGCCCGTATGGCCGATTTGGGTTCATGGGTGATGGGGGGATAGTGGATACAACGCAGGATGGAATTGCCCTGGTGGATATGTGCATCAAAATAATTACTCGACAATCCCAGATACAAAGCAATCGCCGAAAGTAAAGCACCTCCACTTTTTTCAAAATGGCGATAGGCGTTATAGAGGGTTTCATTAAAATCAGGTATAGCATCCACCAAAACATTGGCGGGATATTCATCTGCGATGGCATCCCCATCGGTAACCGTTTGGCCATATTGAAAAAACTCTTTCAAATCGGGCGCCTCACTGCCTTTGGCATGCTCTTTACCAAAACTGGTATATCCGCGCTGCCCCGCCAATCCGGCAATCTCGTATTTGCTTTTTTGCTCATTCGATAAACTGAAAAATTCCTGCACCAAACGATACTGATCAGCAATCAGCGAGTCGGGTATTCCATGGTTCATCACCGACACAAAACCTACCTCTTCAAAAGCCTTACCCAACTGCTGCACAAAATCGGCCTGTTGGGCGGGGGTGCCTTCTACAAACTGTGCGAGATCTACTACAGGAATCGTCATACAATTAATTTTTTTATGGATGCAACTTATCAACCCCAAAGAGAGTCTAATAGTTAACGATTTTACCATAGTTTTTATGCGTATTCGCCGTTATTTTATCAACTTTGCTTCATGAAGCTTACTCCCTTTGTTCTTTTTGGATGGATCCTGTTTATAACTGCCTGTTCCCCCAAGTACCAATCATTTACCGGTAATTATCAATTTACCGCATCAGCACCCGGTGGTGCACCCGACTATGCTCGGTTAGATTTTTGGGCTGCCCATCCCTATAAAAAAGACCCTTCCGACAGTGTGCCCAAACCCCTGCGCGCCAGCTACCGACCCGATTCTACGGCAGATGTTTTTTTTATTCACCCCACCACCTATACAGAAGCCGAAAAAAAATTAGGCTGGAATGGACCGATTGATAATGCAGAACTGAATGCCAAAACCGATTACAGTACCATCCTGTCTCAGGCCAGTATATTTAATGAAGTGGGCAGGATATTTGCGCCGCGATATCGGCAAGCGCATCTTTCGGCCTATTACCCCAAGAATGCAGCCGACAGCCAGCAAGCTAAAAATGCATTGGACCTGGCTTACGCAGATGTAAAAGCTGCTTTTCAATATTATTTGCAGTACGAAAACAAGGGCCGACCTATCATCATTGCCTCACATAGTCAGGGTAGCACCCATGCACAACGTTTATTGCTAGAGTTTTTTGATAATAAAATCTTGTATAATAAACTAGTGGCGGCCTATATCCCAGGCATGTATGTAAATCCGGAAAAGTTTAAACAAATAACTCCCTGCCAATTGCCTCATCAAACCGGCTGTATGGTTGGATGGAGAACTTTCCAGGAAGGATATACCCCCGAATTTATTCAGAAAGAAACTACGCGTGCTTTAAGTGTAAATCCCCTAACCTGGGATAATAGCAAACCCGAAGCCGGCAGGGAAGCAAACAAGGGTGCCGTTTTGTACAACTTTAATAAAGTAATTAAAAATACTACGGCAGCTAATGTTCATGAAAATTTGTTGTGGACTCCCCGCCCTTCTTTCTTTGGTAGTTTTTTATATCGTACCAAAAATTACCATGTAGCCGATTACAACCTGTATTATGTAAGTGTGCGCGAAAATGCACAGCTCCGTTTATCGGCATTCTGGAAAAAATAAGGGACTACTATTTTCAACAACTAATCGAAAAGCTTGTTAATGCAAATGGCAATTGTACCGGCCTGCGACAACATGCCACAAATACTTAGCAATAGGATTAGTTACTAATGGGAAGTACATCCACCTTAATTTCCGAACTCACTCAAAAACTTGATGCGCATAATTTTCAGTTGCTCCCATGTAAAATCAAATTCACCCAGTTCTTCCTGTGCAATTTGCAGGGATGAGGTTTCACAACTTTTAAAATAATCAATAATGGCCTCTTGCTCACTATCGTCCATCCACTCGTCGATGGCATAGCTTAGGTTCAATCGGGTGCCACTGGCGGCAATGGTTTCCATTTCTTCTAGCAGCTCTTGTAAGTTGAGGCTCTTATTGCGAGCAATGGTTTCGAGGGGAATTTTTTTATCTACATTCTGTATGATGTAAATTTTATTATTCGATTTATTCGCCACACTCTTCATCACAAAATCGTCGGGCTTCTCAATCTGATTTTCTTCTACATATTGCGCAATCATTTCTACAAAAGGCTTGCCAAATTTGAGGGCTTTCCCTTTACTTACGCCCTGACATTTTTCTAGCTCTGCCAAAGTAGTGGGGAATAAGGTAGCCATATCCTGCAGGGAGTTTTCTAGGAAAACAACAAAGGGTGGCAGATTTTTTTTGCGAGCCTCTTTTTGGCGCAGGCCTTTCAATAACTCAAACAAAGCTTCATCAGCGGCCGATCCAGACTGGGCACCCTGCTCCCCTTCATCGTCATCTGCATTGGCTTCTTCGAATAAATTATTAAGGGCAATGGTAAAAGAGCTGGGCTTTTTTATAAACCGACTACCCTGTTGGGTAATTTTTAGCAAGCCATATTCTTCAATATCTTTTTGAATCAAATTATGCAACAACATCTGCCGGAGTAAGCTATTCCAAAAATGTGCGTTTTGATCTTTGCCGATGCCAAATACTGGGAGCGCATCGTGTCGGTAAAGGTTGATTTGGGGAGTGGCTTCGCCTAATAACATTTTAACCACATAATCGGTTACAAATCTTTCGTCGAGGGCCTGAATGGTTTTCAGTGCCTGCACAACTTCGGTCTTACTTTCGATTCTTTCTTTTGGATGGCGGCAATTATCGCAATGTCCGCAGTTTTCTTCAGGCCATTCTTCTCCAAAATAATGCAGCAATACTTTTCTGCGGCAAACAGCGGTTTCGGCATAGGCCACGGTTTCATCAATCAACTGTGCCCCCACTTCGCGTTCACTCAGGGGCTTATCGCGCATCAGGTGTTCTAACTTAGATACATCCTTGTGGGAATAATAGAGCACACAAATTCCTTCCATCCCATCTCTGCCGGCGCGGCCGGTTTCTTGATAATAGTTTTCAATAGATTTGGGAATATTGAAATGGATTACAAAACGGATATCGGGCTTATCAATTCCCATACCAAAGGCGATGGTTGCCACTATCACCTGCACATGCTCATTCAAAAACTGATCTTGTCGGTCGGCGCGGAGTTTCTGATCTAATCCCGCATGATAGGCCACTGCCTTAATATTATTTGCTACCAGCAATTCGGCCAGTTCTTCAGTGGTTTTTCGGTTGAGCGTATAAATAATGCCGCTCTTACCTTTATGAGAACTGATAAACTTTACAATGCTGCGTACGGTTTGGTCTTTATTAATCTTTGGCTGAATCTCATAATACAGATTTGCTCTGTTAAACGAAGAAATCAGCACAAAGGGATCACGCAATGCCAGATTTTTTACAATATCACTCTGCACTTTGGGGGTAGCAGTAGCGGTGAGGGCGATTACGGGAATGTTGGGATTGATGATATCCATCATCTCACGCAGCCGGCGGTATTCGGGCCTGAAATCATGTCCCCACTCTGAAATACAATGTGCCTCATCTATGGCAAAAAATGAGAGGGGCAGGTCGCGGAAAAAATCTAGGTTTTCTTGCTTGGTAAGGGTTTCCGGGGCAACATATAAGAGTTTGGTTTTCCCGCTCAGCAGGTCTTCCTTTACCACTTTAATTTGTCCCTTATTTAATGAGGAATTGAGAAAATGTGCCACTTCATCATTCTCGCTGTAGCCCCTAACCAGGTCTACCTGATTTTTCATCAGGGCAATCAGGGGAGATACCACAATGGCGCATCCGGGTTGAATGAGGGCGGGCAGTTGATAGCATAAACTTTTACCTCCGCCGGTAGGCATAATTACAAAAGTATCGCGACCGCTTAACAGGCTTTCAATGGCCTGGTGTTGGGTTCCTTTAAATTCGCGAAAGCCAAAATATTGTTCCAGGGCGCCGTATATATCCCATCCAGAAGCAAGTACTGCTCTTTTATCGCCGACCCCTTTGTTAGCCGTTCCCTTTTTGGCGGGGGTGGCTGCCTTCTTTTTTACGCTTGTTGCCATGTAAATTCATCCATTAACCTCACAAAGAGGGAAGTAATTTATTTAGAAAATATAGTAATTTTTTTTGAATCTGTCCGATTTATTATTCATCCCGCAAGATTCAACCAATTCCGTTGAGTTAACAGGTAAAAACTACCCGTAAATACCCCTTTTTTTTGAAAGGGTAACGAAGTTAGGGAAGAATTACTGCATTAGCTGTTAAAGTTTACCTTTGCAAGCATGACGAACCCACTCCTTTCCATCGCCCGCGAAGCCATCTTATTAGAGTCGGCAGCTTTGTTGCAAATGGCGGCTAATCTGAATGAGTCTTTTGAGCAAGCCGCCCTAGAGATACATAATTCCGGCGGACGCTTGGTGGTGAGTGGTATAGGCAAGAGTGCCATCATTGCGCAAAAAATAGTAGCCACCCTCAACTCTACCGGCACCCCTTCCCTGTTTATGCACGCTGCTGATGCCATTCATGGCGATTTGGGTATGGTGCAGCCGGGAGATATTGTTTTGTTGATCAGCAAGAGTGGTGAGAGCCCTGAAATAAAAGCCCTCGTACCCCTGATTAAAAAAGCTCCCTTTCGGCTGATTGGCATTACGGGACAGCCGGATAGTTTTCTGGCCAAAGAGAGTGACCATGTGCTGAATACCTGGGTAGAGAAAGAGGCTTGTCCCCACAACCTCGCACCCACCACCAGCACCACGGCTCAGTTGGTA
Organism: Chitinophaga pinensis; assembly: GCA_945870985.1. GTDB lineage: Bacteria > Bacteroidota > Bacteroidia > Chitinophagales > Chitinophagaceae > Sediminibacterium > Sediminibacterium pinensis_C. The sequence goes on along the minus strand of CAMBUH010000023.1, from coordinate 5,178 downwards.
ATGGGCGATGCGCTGGCGATATGCCTGATGCATTTGAGCGGATTTACGGGAAATGATTTTGCCCGTTTTCATCCGGGGGGAAATTTAGGTAAGCGGCTCTCCTTATTAGCGGGCGATTTGGCGGCGGAACATGAACAACCGAGGGTATTGCCATCGGCTTCGTTAAAAGCGGTGATTGTAGAGATTACCGAAAAAAGATTAGGGGTAACGGCCGTGGTGGATGAAAAGGATGCGGTAATTGGCATCATTACAGATGGTGATCTGCGCCGAATGCTGGAGAAAAGAGACGATATCCGCAATATCCAGGCCTCCGAAATCATGTCGCCCCATCCCAAAACCATCTCCCCAAATGCATTGGCTGCCCAGGCACTGGAAGAAATGGGTACCCACGATATCAGTCAGCTGATTGTTGCCGAAAATGGCCAATACCGGGGCATTGTACACCTGCACGACCTGATAAAAGAGGGTATTATCTAAGTATTTTCACCCATCCGGTAAACATCCGCCCTAAAGCCTGTAATATTGCATCAATTTTAGTGGTAAATCCCTCTCCAACATGAAACATGCACACTATTATGTGGCCATTATGGCCGGAGGAATTGGAAGCCGTTTTTGGCCAAAAAGCCGCACTGCCTATCCCAAGCAATTTTTAGACATTCTGAATACCGGCAAGTCCTTGTTGCAGTGGACCTACCAGCGATATGCCGCATTTATCCATGAAGAGAACATATTTGTAGTTACCTCTGATGAGTATGTAGGTCTGGTGGCCGATCAGTTGCCGAATATGAAGGTGGATAATATTTTGGCCGAACCCAGTCGTAAAAACACGGCTCCCTGTGTGGCGTATATTTCTTTTAAGTTACAACAGATCGATCCGGAAGCTTGTTTAATAGTAGCGCCCAGTGATCACTTGATATTAGATGAGCAGCAGTTTATGCAAACCACGCTGCAGGCTTTGCTGTTTGTAGAATCGGTGCGGTCGTTGGTAACCTTGGGCATTACGCCTACGCATCCGAATACAGGATATGGCTATATACAACACGAGCCCTTGCCGGTAGCGGAGGGTATTTATAAAGTAAAAACGTTTACCGAAAAGCCCAACCTCGAGCTGGCGCAAACGTTTATTGCAAGTGGCGACTTTCTATGGAATGCGGGCATATTTGTTTGGAAGGTAGATTCGGTGGTAAAAGCTTTTGAGCAATACCAGCCCGAGATGTACGAGTTGTTTGATGCGGAAAAAGCGAATTTCAATACACCCGGAGAAACGGCCGCTATCAATCGCATTTATCCACTCTGCATCAATATTTCCATTGACAATGCCATCATGGAAAAAGCCAGTAATGTATATGTAATTCCTTCTTCTTTCGGCTGGAGCGATTTAGGAACTTGGAACAGTGCGTATGACAATCTGGAGAAAGATTATTTAGGCAATGCGGTAGCGGGTGATAGTGTGATGATTATTGATGCCACCAAGTGTATGGTATCGGTACCCGATAAAAAATTACTGGTATTACAGGGGGTGGATGACTGCATCATTGTAGACACCCCGGATGTGCTGATGATTTGCAAGAAGGAAAAAGAGCAGTCGATTAAAGAATATGTTGCCGAAGTGAAAAGGAATATTGGTGATCATTTTGTGTAGATCTTCCTCGCATAGTCTTCCGACGAAGGAGGAGACTATGCGCTTCGGAGTTTAAATCTCACTCGCATATGAAATATTGGCTGCATCATATACCCAAGTCAATATCCCTTCCTCGCATAGTCTTCCGATCCGCCTAGGCGGAGAGGAGACTATGCGCTTCGGAGTTTAAATCTCACTCGCATATGAAATATTGGTTGCATGATATACCCAAGTCAATATCCTGTAATTCCATATAAGTAACAACCGGGTAGATACCCTGTATACCTGTATAATAATATGCCGCGGAACTATGTAGATAATTCTCTGGTATTGATACAAAACCCGCTTTACATGGGTTCATGTGAATATAGTTTGCCTTTTGCTTCATAAAAGCAATCGTCCTGCATTCTTTTCTGTCGAACGATGGCTCAAATACTTCGTGCTTTTTATTTGCCATCCGCTGCGTGGCATTTACCCATGCTGATAATTGATTTACTATATCCATTCTATTCAATGCATGTAAAAGTTTAACCAATTCATACGCCATAAACCTTTTACCGTTACCAACAAGTAGGTTAATGGATTGATGACTTTTTCTAAACGCAATAATAACATGCAGATGATTGGGCATAATTACATAAGCAATAATATGATGACCCTTTTGTTGCAGTGAATCAAACCATTTATATACAGCATGATAGCCATTGGTAATATCAAATAAGGGGAGCCAACGAGCGCAGGTGATGGTAATGAAAAAAACACCCCCCTCATTACTACCTTGTATACGAACACCCATATAGTATGCTATTTATACAAACATACCATGCACTATCATATGTATAAATTCGGTTTATACCTGATTTATTATACAATAAGAATTGCACCTCCGAAACGCATAGTCGCCTGCTACGTCGGAAGACTATGCGAGAAAGGAAATATTGTATCCCCGAATCAGTAAACCAACAGTCAAACTCTTTTTTAATCACAAGAGCGAATATTAGTGTGAGTTCTCTTTATGAATTAATTTTCTTATTATTTAATTTTTCCGATTGGGGTTGCTCCATCATCAATTTGCAGGCTTCTTTTGTTTCGCTTTATAGACTCACTAAGCTTCCCGAATCGATAATTAAAGGATAAGCCAAACCCACGAAACAAATTATCTTGTTCGCGGATTTGGCTTACATCAGAACTAATTAATGTTGTGTTTAAATGACGAAATTTATTAAAAGGGTTTGAAACTCTAAATAATATATTGCCTTTACTATGAAGAACTTGCTTAGCTACAGCAAATGATGAATAGAAATAAGAATTTGATTTAGCCTGAATATTTATAGTTGGCCCATAATATCCTAGATTAGCTGTAAACCTAAATTTTTTTAGTTTGTATGTCAAATAGCTGTAAATAAATCCCTCAATGCCACTATTAGTATAGTTTCCTTCAATTTTGTAATTTCTAACTTTAACATAGAATAATGAACCATCAACTGAGAAGTCAATTTTAGAAGTAATCGGAACTTCATAACTATTATCAACACCTACCCTTTGGTAGATCCCAATATTATCGAATGTTGTTAACACTAGTGTGTCATCGCGATTACTTGTAACACCTTGAATTGTATTTTTAGCAAATGAATAAGTAAGGCTTACTGAAAGAGAATATTTTTTGAATCTTGAAAACTCAAAATTAAAAACATTTGTCAAAACTGGGTTTAGATTCGGGTTTCCCACACTTCCAAACCCGGGAGCAGATTTAATAATTATTGGGTTTAATAAAAAAATACTAGGTCGTTGTATTGTCTGTTTAAATAAAATACTCAATGCATTGGTATTAGGTGCTTTGTATTGAATTTTTGCTGAAGGGAGAAAATTTGCGTAGCTCTGGTGAATATCTTGATTTCTATTCTCATTGCCACCTGTAAGTGAAGTCCCCTCGAATCTAAAACCGAATCTAAACGCGACTCTTTTAGCTTTAAAAGAATATGAGCTATATATTCCATAAATTGATAAAAAATAGTTCACTCTTCCTGTATTAGATGTATCTACTGTTGTAATATTAGAAACTGGATTAATACTATTTGATAAAAAATCGCTAGACATATTTCTATATATATGCTTAGTACCTACCTCAAGTCTCGATCTCAATAGTGGAAGGACATAGTCAATTTGATATGATCTGTTTGATTGTATAGTATTAGAAAATTGACTTGAATTATTACTGAAATAGTTTACGCTTTTTGCTATTGTAGTTGACTGATTATTATTCTCCTTATTATGATTGAATAAATACGAAAAAGTTAAAAGTCTATCTTTTTTATTTTTAAAATTTCTTTGATAATTAAAATTGAGCTGTAAGTTATCACTAATTTCATTTTGACTTTGATCAAAATAATATGAGCCATTCTGATTAGTATTAGTCGAACTTTGATCAACATAAATATTTTTTAAGTTTTTTTGAGTTGTATTTCCAACTCCAACATCGAATGTTATTAAGTTTAATGAATCAATTTCATAAGATGGAAGAAAGTTAATATAGTTAGATGCACTATTAATTTTATTCTCTCCTTTTTGAATTATTATAGAGCTTTTGGTAACTGTTTCAGTATATTCACTATTGAAAGGAGTTTGTTCCACACTTTTTCCTAATCCAACGGTGATGCCAAATTTCTTTTTTTTAACATTAAAAACGCTACTAACTCCTGAGATGAATGTGCCGACATTAGAATTAATAGAACCGTTGTAGCCATCTGCTGGATTTTTCAAAGTAATTATATTAATTACACAAGAATATCCTTCATTTTCATATTTAGCCGGGATATCTGTAAATATCTCAATTTTAGAGATATTATTTGCAGGTATTGCTTTTAAAGATTCTCTCAACACTCTATTTGAAAACATGCTCGAACGTCTACCGTTTAACAAAACTAAAAAATTCTCTTTCCCTTTAAATAAGAGCTTATCTTCTGATGATAGGCTAACAAATGGTAGCTTAGGCATAAACTCTAAAAGACTTAGCTCCTTCCTTTCTTCGTCACTTACCACGTTATAGGTTATTTTATCAATATCTTGTCTTATTAAAGAAGACGTAACAATCACTTCTTTTAGTAAAAAAGCAGCCTTATTCAGTTTTATTGTAAAAGTATTATTTGTCAAACATGTATTTGGAAATAAATCTAGCCTAACAATAGTATACTTAGGGCACTCAATTGTCAGAATTTTCGATCCACGTGACAATACTGAACAATCAATCAAAAAAGAACCTTCTGTAAAAGCAAAAGATGAAATAGTATCTTTTTCAAAAGTTAAATAAATTCTACCTTTTCTTATACTCTCATTTGTACTAGAATCTGTTACCGTAAATCTGATAGTCTGCTTACTTTGAGCAATGCCTTGAATACCTAAAATAAAAAGTAAAATAGTTAACTGATATTTCATATTAAAAAGCAAATAGTATTTTACCTCTAATTGTAGATTTTTTAATTGGGCCAAAAAACCTAGAATCTATTGAAACTTCTCTGTTGTCTCCAACAATAAAAACATAATCATTCTGAAAAGTATAT
>CAMBUH010000022.1 GCA_945870985.1 Chitinophaga pinensis | reverse complement strand
GTTCATTGTTAAACCCAACTAACCCGATATCGGTTGGCATTTGCAGTCCCTTTTTCTTTATGGCCAGCATCGCACCAATTGCCATTCGGTCGCTGATGGTAAATATAGCATCCGGCCTTTTTTTCATAGACAGTAATTCCAGTGTGGCGTAATAGGCATATTCCTGATTAAAATCACAATGAAGAATTAAATCCGGGTCTAGTTTGATTTTATGTTTTTTCAATGCCTGCTTATACCCTTCCAGTCTGCTATTGCTGATTCCCAGATTATCGGGTCCTGCTAGTACGGCAATTCTTTTATATCCCTGCTCAATCAGGTGTTCGGTTGCCATAAAGCCTCCAGCCTGATTATCTAGCCGAACACTGGGGGCCGAAAGGTGCGGCGTTATTCTGTCGAACACAACAACCGGCAAATTTCTGTCCTGAATTTTTTTAAAATGTTCGAACGACTTGGTTTCACTGGAAACCGAAATAATAAACCCATCTACTAAGCTTTCGAGTAGCCGTTGCGTATTCAGTATTTCTCTACCGAATGATTCATTACTTTGGCAAACCATCACGGTATAGCCAGCCTCGAGGGCAACTTCATCTATTCCTCTAACCATTTGCGATAATACATAGTCTAAATTGGGAATAATCACTCCAATGGTATGCGTTTGGTTCTGCCGGAGGCTTAGGGCTAAGCGATTGGGCTGATAATTCAGTTCCTGGGATAATGACAATACCGCTTGCCTGGTTTCCTCACTTACGTCCGGGGCATTTCTAAGTGCTCTTGAAACGGTTGAAAGTGAAATATTCAAGCGCTTGGCAATGTCTTTAATAGTTGCAGGATTGTCCATATGATTGGCCATGCCTAAAGCTACAGGTAATTATAATTCGAAATAACCGGTAACCTTGCCGGCAACCTTGCCGGAACATAAAGTATACAAAAAAATTAACAAAAATGTAATATTATTAGATTTTTTCTAAAAAAAAGCCTAAAAAGTTTATAATATTTAAAGTAAGTAACTAAGGGAGAGTTGTAATAGATAAGCTAGTATTACCGTACCAACTGCTTTGCTGTTTGTGTTATACTGATTGCTATGTTTATTAATGCCATTGCCCTGCATGCTGTGCCGTGTTCAATTGAGTTGAACAGGGGAAGCAAAACGCCCTTTTTTTGCCCGGTGCAGGAAATTGTTTATTTACTTAATGATACTGGGAAAAGGCAAGCGTTTTTCAAACCAACAACATCCATCTAATTAATTTGTATGCAGATAGTTGAAAAAGGGAATTTGTATGTGGAGAATGAGTATGTTCCTATAGAGAACATTGATACCGGCGTTAGCAGAAAAGTGATGGCCTTTGATGATCAGTTAATGATGGCGAAAGTTTTTTTTGAATCAGGTAGTGTAGGGGTGCTTCACCAGCACATCCATTCTCAAATTTCACATATCGAAAGCGGCTTATTTGAAGTGCAAATTGGCGAAATGAAAAAAGTGTTAAAAGCAGGAGACGCTTTCTACATCCCCCCAAATTCGCTGCATGGTGTGGTGTGTTTAGAAAAAGGGGTATTGATTGATGTGTTTAGTCCTATGAGAGAAGACTTTGTTATATAATTTTTATCTATATAAAATCTTTAACGATTTATAAACCAAAAACTGCTATTATGAAACTTTTGCGATTAGTATGTACCATTCTGTTGATTTTTTTGGCAGGCACTTCTTTTGCCCAAAAAAGAGTCATCACCGGAAAGGTAATTGATCAAACCACTAAGGAACCACTCGGCGGTGTTTCCATCATTGTGGGGAAAAACCGCGGTACCGCCACCACACAAACAGATGGTAGCTATACTGTTTCGGTAGAGCCCGGCATAAAAGCCCTTACGTATACATACGTAGGGTATACCCCACAAACCTTTACAATTGAAGGTAAGTCGGTAGTGAATGTGTCTTTACAATCCGAAGCAGCCATCCAAAACGAAGTGGTTGTAATTGGATATGGTAGTCAAAAGCGTTCCAATATTTCGGGTGCAGTATCTAAATATAAAAACGAGCGGATTGATGAGACGCCTGTTTCTCGTTTAGATCAGGCACTTCAGGGAAAAATTGCAGGCGTAACTGTTCAGAACGTTTCTTCAGAAGCGGGTGCAGATCCCAAAATATCAATTAGAGGAATCAGTTCCATTAATGCTGGGGCATCGCCGCTGGTTGTGGTGGATGGACAAATTACGCCCGATGGCTTGGCATTTATCAATCCAGCGGATGTTGAATCCGTAGAGGTATTGAAAGATGCTGCATCTGCGGCTATTTATGGTTCAAGAGGTTCCAGTGGGGTAATTTTGGTTACCACCAAAAGGGGGATTGCCGATAAGCCAAAGTATAATGCGAAATACTCATACGGTGTTAAGTCGGATTATAAGCGATATGATATAATGACTACCAGTCAGTACGTTGGTATGTTGTTTGACGAAATGGCCAAGAAGAAATTAGATCCCACCGTTAATCAGGCTTCCAACACGGTAAATAATAACGATCGCAGTGCCTATCTGGTGGAAACTCAGATTAATAAAGTCGCAACTGACTGGCAGGCTGAATCTTTGCAACAAGCCAGGTTTCAAACAGTTCAGCTCGGGTTATCTGGCGGCAGCAAAACTGTAAAATATTATTTTTCTGGCGGTTACCAGGGCGATAAGGGGATGATGTATAAAAGTAATTATGAGAAGTTTAATATACGGGCTAAGTTAGATGCGGACTTAAGTTCTAGGGTTAAATTAACCGTGAACCTGAATCCGTCGTACAGTAACCGGATTAGCCCCTCTCAAAATTTTACTAATTTTTGGAGAATGCCGGGATGGTTGCCAGTTTACCACAATGAGGCCTCTGCCGCACTGGCCAGAACCAATCCTTTGCAATCCAATATCCAGGCCGGAGATTATGCGCATCAGCGACACTTTAGTGCCCTAAACTATTCCGGAACGATGCCCGATGGTACCACTTGGTCGGGTTCAGGAAATCCGGGTGGATCTGCACAGCAAAATCCGAAATCGGAAGTAGACAGATCAGATATCGAAGTAAATGAATATCGGCTACAATCATCCGCAGAATTGAGCGTGAAAATTTTACCAGGCTTAACTTTCAAATCTTTAGCCAGCGGATACCTCAATTATACCAAAGGATTAAATTTTTCCGAAAGAAGTGCCAATAGAGACGGCGATTTGAATGTGGGTGTGTTTTCGGATAATTCTAATATTTACTTGCTAAACGAAAATACTTTCAATTATATCAAGTCTTTTAAAGATCATGATATTACATTACTCGCAGGGGTAACAACCGAAAGAACCACCATTAACCGTAGTCAAACTACCGGATTCGATTTCCCAAGTGATGACATCAGAACCCTGTCTAGTGCGGCACAAATTGATAAAAACCGTTCATTCGGAACCAAGTCTATAATTGGGTTAAATTCTTTTTTAGGACGATTCACCTATGCCTATAAAAACAAGTACTTATTTTCTACTAGTTTCAGACAAGATGGTAGTTCTTATTTTGGGCCTGGTAATAAATGGGGGTCTTTTCCGGCAATTTCAGCAGGTTGGGTAATTTCTAAGGAGAATTTTATGAGGGATGTGACGGAAATAAGTAATTTGAAATTCCGCGCCAGCTATGGGGCAACCGGTAATAACCGGATTGTTGCGGATGCCTGGGTAGACTTATTGTATGGAGCTAATTATCCGTATGGATCCGCTACCGGATCTAGCTTCCCCGGACTAATATCTTCCCCTTCCATTATTGCGAATCCGAATATAACCTGGGAAAGAACCTTTCAAACCAATTTGGGCGTGGATGCTTCCTTCCTGAATAATGCGATTTCTGTTTCGGTAGATTATTATAATTCGCGTACAGAAAAATTGCTTCTGCAACAATCTGTAATGGCATTCACAGGCGTTCCCCAATATTGGAATAATCTGGGGAGTTTACGAAATACCGGATTTGAAATAGATCTAAGCACAAAAAATGTGCAAACCAAAAACTTTAAATGGACCACCTCTGCCAATCTATCTCATAACAGAAATGAAATTATTGAGTTAGGTACACAGCAATTTTTACTGAATCAAGGGGAGCGTTCCGAATTGTATCGCAATCAGGTTGGAAAACCATTAGTTGAATTTGTAGGATTCAGAACCTCTGGTGTATGGATGTCTCAAGCCGAAATTGATGATGCAAGGTTAAAAGGACTAACCTCTAATTTAACAGCGGCATTTACTCCAGGAGGTTTGCGAATTGATGATGTGAATGGCGACAACAGGCTGGATAATAACGACCGCGTTGTTTTGGGAAATCCTTACCCAACATTTATCTGGGGACTTACCAATAATTTTTCTTTCAAAGGATTTGAGCTCAGCATTTTTCTGCAGGGCAGTAATGGCGGACAGTTGATTAATGGCGACCCTAATTATAATGAGTCGGGCAGAAACATGTTTGTATATAACTCGAATCGTTGGGTAAGTGCCGGATATCCGGGGGATGGAAAAACACCGGTTTCCAGAGGAACGGGTTTTAACTGGATGTTGACCGATTATGTGGTAGAAGATGCCTCTTATTGGTCGCTGCGCGAAGTTAACCTGAGCTATTCTCTGCCAGCTGGGGCAATGAAAAAAATTGGATTAAATGGATGCCGGTTTTATGTGGCTGCCCAAAACTTATTTTATCATATGGCAGACAATTATCGAAGCATCAATCCGGAGGGAAGATTCCAAAATGGACCGTATAGCTCTGTGCTAATCGACGGCTATCAGCGAGGAAGTTTCCCAATTCCTAAAACTATTTTAGCCGGAGTAGATATTAATTTTTAATCTGAAAAAACTCATTATATGAAACGCATATATATTTTAATAGTTGGGATAAGTATTCTGTCCATTTCTTGTAAAAAGAATATTGATTTATATCCCTTGAACAATGTTGCCGTAGATAATTTCTACAAAAATGCTGCAGAAGTGCAAACCGCTCTTTCCGGATGTTATGCCGGATTGCGGAACACGCTTATAGAAGAGTGGCAAATGACGGAATTACGCAGCGATAATTCCATTATGGGAAATGCTGCAAGTGGTTCTGTTCCCAACCGCGAAAAAAGTGATCTCGATTTATTTATTCCAGCCACATCGTTAACCGCTGTTTATACTTACTGGAGTGCTAACTATACCAATATCCGCAATATCAATCTGGTATTAAATAGCTTAGCATTGGATTATGATTCCACTTCCGGAAAACTCGTTAAATCAACTTCTACGGTAACTATTACGGACGCCGAATTTAAAGAGTTGTCTGCACAAGCCGCTTTTTTGCGGGCCTACCATTATTTTAATCTCGTGAGATTGTTTGGCGGTGTTTTTTTAATTCATGAACCCTTTATCGGATCACAGGCACTCGATGCCATTAATATCAACAGAAGTAGCGCCAGCAGTGTTTATAAATTAATTCTGGCTGACTTAGAGTATGCCGCTGCCAATGGAGTCTCATCAAGTTATTCAACCTTTGCCACATCTAATGCTGGCAATAATCTGGGTAAGGTGAATGCATGGACTGCAAAAGCCTTACTTGCCAAGGTATTACTTACGCTCAATCGGAAAATAGAAGCCAGTACCGTATTAACCGACATAATCACCAGTAGTGGGTATGGGTTGATTACTTCTGGTTTAACCCCCTATGCCGACGTTTTTTCTGTAAACAATGAAATGAACAGAGAGATTCTGTTCGCCGTTCGCTATAAAGCAGGTGGTTTGGGGCTCGGTTCTCCCTGGCCCAATACATTTGCTCCGGAGTTGAGCGGAACAGCGGTTGTGAATGGGGATGGAGATGGTTTTAATACTGGTACTATCGAATTGGAAAATTCGTATGCTACCGCCGATAATCGGAAGGCATTTACGCTTGGCATCTGGTCTACCGGTAATAACCGCAGGGTATATCCCAAAAAGCATATTACCCCCGTTACCCTGCTGGATGATGGAGAGAGTGACTGGCCGGTAATCCGCTATGCAGATGTGATTCTGATGCAGGCGGAGGCTAAAGGGTATTCTCCGGAGTCGATTGCCTTAATTAACCAAACAAGGGCTCGGGCAGGTTTGTCGGCTGCGCCACTAACCTTAGTAAATGTGCCAACCCCCCAACGTTTTGCAGACTCCCTTGCTATGGAACGGAGATTAGAATTTGCCTTTGAAAATGTACGATGGTTTGATTTGCTCAGATATAAAACCACCTTGCCTGAAATTACCGAGGATGCCGTAGCCCGCATAAAATCTCATTATGCCTTTATGTATCCCTCCCATTATGGCCGATATCCAACTCCGGTTCCTTCTCTTGCAGTAATTCAAGGGTATGTTACTAATAACAAGTTATTATTGCCTATTCCGCAACGCGAAATTGATAATAACAGTAAAATTGTAATTCCTCAGAACCCCGGGTATTAATGTATAAAGTATGAGTATGAAAAAATTATGGATAATTGCTGCTTTGTTAGGTACACTGGCAACTAATGTGATTGCGCAAACAACTGCTAAGCCGAATATTCTGTTTATTGCGGTAGATGATTTGAAACCTATTTTGGGTTGTTATGGTAATACGCTGGTGAAAACGCCTAATATAGACAGGTTAGCCAACATGGGCACCGTTTTTATGCGCAATTATTGTCAGCAATCCGTATGCGGGCCCACACGTGCAAGTTTGATGACGGGTATGCGACCGGATTATACCAAAGTATGGGATTTGAAAACGCAAATGCGCGATATGAATCCCAATATTTTAACCATACCTCAGCATTTAATTACGCAGGGATATAACGCCGCAGGTATTGGTAAAATTTATCATCCGAGCAGCGCTATTGATAAAATAGATCCACTTTCGTGGAATATTCCCTATATCGAATTAAAGGCAAGTGATTACGCGAATGGCATGGGCAAACCTGCTAATTCGCAATATCAAAATCCGGCCACCAAAGCAATATTTCTGCAAGAGGTACCTGCTAAACCTGCCACGGAAGACGAGGATATGAATCCTGTTAGCAGAAAAGGACCTTCCTCTGAATGTATTGATGTGCCAGATGATGCCTACAATGATGGCGTGTATGCCAAAAAAGCAAAAGCACAAATTCAAAATTTATCAAAAGCAGGTAAGCCTTTTTTTATGGCAGTTGGCTTTCATAAGCCCCACCTTCCCTTTGTTGCTCCTAAAAAATATTGGGACATGTACAATCGAAGTGAAATGCCATTGGAGAAGTTTCAGGAGCATTCAAAAGATGGTGTAGAAATTGCTTACCACAAATCGGGGGAACTGCGGAACTATCCGGATATTCCGGCTTTTGCTACTTTATCCGGTGATAGTTTGCGCATTGGCTTGCAAACCGAAAAACAGAAAGAACTGATTCATGGCTATTATGCATCCGTTTCGTATATGGATGCGCAGGTGGGTGTATTGTTGAATACGCTGGAAGAATTAGGCATTCTGAAGAATACCATCATTGTGCTATGGGGAGATCATGGCTGGCACTTGGGCGATCACGATTTGTGGGAAAAACACACCACATTCGAACAAGCAAATCGTTCGCCTTTGATTATTGCTGCACCCGGTATGAAACCAGGACAAACCAATTCACTTAGTGAGCACGTTGATATTTTTCCCACCTTATGCGACCTAGCTGGGGTATCAATACCTACTTTCTTGGCCGGGAAAAGTTTAGTACCTGTTCTCAAAAATAAAGCGAGTGAAGTAAAAGATTTTTCCATGAGCCAATACCATAGAACCCTTACGGCTAATGAAGCTAAAAAGTTAGGCTATAAAAGCAGAAAATTATGGGGGTATTCTATGCGTACTAAACAATATCGGTATGTTATGTGGATGAATGATTTTACAAGTGCCCAGCCTTTTGACGCTAATAAAGTGTATGCCACAGAGCTCTACGATTTAGAAAAAGATCCTTTGGAAACAGTTAATATTGTAGCAGATAAAAAAGTGAGCAATCAGTCTCAACAATTGTATAATCAGGTGGTTCAGTTTTTTAAATCACAGGAAGTGAAACAATAAAATTATGAAGAGGGATATAACTGGTTTCTTTTTTGGGGTAACACTGCTAGTATGTGTACTTAGCTCTGTGAGTGTTTTATCTCAAACCAAACCCAGACCCAATATCCTCTTTATTGCAATCGACGACCTCAAGCCTTTAATGGGATGTTATGGTAATACAATTGTAAAAACACCGAATATCGATCGCCTTGCAAAAAGAGGAACCGTATTCTTGCAAAATTATTGTCAGCAAGCCGTTTGTGGACCTACCCGCGCCAGTTTGATGACGGGTATGCGGCCGGATTACACTAAAGTGTGGGATTTGAAAACCCGCATGCGGGATGTAAATCCGGATATCATTAGCTTACCTCAATATTTGCAATCGCAGGGATATTCTACCCAGGGAATTGGAAAAGTATACGATCCCCGTTGCGTGGATAATGAAATAGATAAGCCTTCTTGGAGTGTTCCTTACCACAAAACAAACAAGAAATATTATCCCAAAGAATTAGGGGAGCCTGCATTAACGAGATATCAAAATCCTACTACCAAAAGCCTGGCTGCACAATATGCGAAAGAGGCAGCAGCACAGGGGCTCAAAGGTAGCGAAGCCAATGACTATGTGACTACAAAAGTTCGGCCAACTACCGAGTGTGAAGAGGTACCTGATCACGCCTATAATGATGGTGCCAATACCTTGCAGGCTAAAGATATTCTTATACAACTCAGTAAACAATCAGGTCCTTTTTTCTTAGCGGTAGGGCTGGCAAAACCCCATCTTCCATTTGTTGCCCCTAAAAAGTATTGGGATTTATATCAGCGAGATCAATTGCCAGTAGCTGAATTTCAAAATAAACCAGCTGATGCTGTTAACATTGCATTTCATAATGCCGGAGAAATACGGGCATATACAGATATCCCAGCGGTACTATCAACTGTAAACGACAAAGGATTTGGTATTACACTCCCAGAGGAAAAACAAAGAGAACTGATACATGGATACTATGCCAGTATTTCTTATACGGATGCCAATGTGGGCGTTTTATTAAATACATTGGATTCGCTGGGAATTTCCGACAATACAATTATTGTTTTGTGGGGTGACCATGGTTGGCATTTGGGGGATCACAACCTTTGGTGTAAACATTCTAATTTTGAACAAGCTACCCGTGCTCCTTTAATTATTGCTGCACCAGGCCTTGCAAAAAAACCTACTAAATCGCCTAGTGAGTTTATTGATATATTTCCTACCCTCTGCGATTTAAGCGGTATCCCTGTTCCCGTTCACCTTCAGGGAAAAAGTTTGGTTCCACTGATGAAAAATCCGGACGCATCCGTAAAAACTTTTTCGGTAAGCCAATACCCCCGAAGCAGCGAAACTGCAGAGAATGAAAGGTTAGGGTATGCAGGCACAAATGTGATGGGATATTCTATACGTACCAATCGATACAGATACACCATTTGGATGAAGAATGGCTATCGGAGTACAGACCCATTCTCTGCTACCTTGTTAGTAGGGTCGGAATTATATGATTATGAAAAAGACCCCCTTGAAAAAGTAAACTTTACCGGAAGTACTTCCTATAAAAATATTAAAGCAACCCTGCATAAACAGATGATTAGTTTTCTGGCTTCTCAAAAAATTAAGCCCTAAGATGAATGTCCATTATTTATTTGCAGCTTACTAAAATGAATAGAAACCCTGTTCATTAAACGAATAATAGAGTAAATGAAACCCCGTTGTTGTAAATTGAAACGAGCCACTTCCAAACACCGGAATCTTTTAATTACGGGAATCATTATTTACTCTGCTTTGTTGTCAGTATCTAGTAATGCCATATCGCAGAATGCAAAAGGTAAAAAACCTAATGTGATTGTAATTTTATCAGATGATATGGGCTACTCGGATATTGGTTGTTTCGGATCAGAAATCAGTACCCCGCATCTCGATAAGTTAGCTATGAATGGATTGCGGTACACACAATTTTATAATACAGCCCGGTGTAGCCCTTCCAGAGCTTCCTTGTTAACCGGACTATATCCGCATCAGGCTGGTATGGGACATTTAAGCACCGAAAATTTTCCGGAACCAGGCTATACAGATGATTTGAGCAAACAAGCCGTTACAATGGCGGAAGTTTTTGGGTTGGCAGGATATGCAACTTATATGGTAGGCAAGTGGCATATAGCTAAAAACTTAACTCCCCAAGGCGACCGGTCGAATTGGCCAATGCAACGAGGATTTCAGCGTTTTTTTGGAACCTTAAATGGGTCAGGCAGTTTTTACGATCCGGGAACATTAATGAGTGGGAACACATTTATCGCTCCTTCCAGCGACTTTTATTATACCGATGCCATCAGTGATACGGCAGTAAAATATATTCGGGAACATTCCAATCGAACCCCCTTCTTTATGTATGTGGCTTATACGGCGGCACATTGGCCTATTCAGGCTTCGGAGGCAGCTATCAATAAAAACAAGGGAATGTATGATAAGGGTTGGGATAAGACTCGCATACTCCGTTTTGAAAAATTAAAAAAGCTGGGTATTCTTCCCAATAATAGTGTGTTAACTGAGCGAAGTGTATCCATACCTGCTTGGGAAAACGAACCCTTGCAAAAATGGCAGTCCCGCCGAATGGAAGTATATGCTGCAATGGTAAACATCATGGACGAGGGAATTGGTAGAATTATAACTGCGCTCGAGCAAAAAAATGAGCTGGAAAATACCGTTGTTTTTTATATGCAAGACAATGGCGGTTGTGCAGAACCTTTAAATTCAAATCAACCAGAGGTTCCGCCTACGGATGTTCAACTAAAAGGCGCGAATTATGCGCGGGATTCTGTTTTCCGAGGCAAGCAACCTGTGTATTCCCGAAAGGGCGAATTCATACGCAGTGGAAAAGGGGTGATGCCTGGTCAAGAAAATACCTGGCTTGCTTATGGCGAAGAGTGGGCAAATGTTAGCAATACGCCCTTTCGCTTATACAAACACTGGGTGCATGAAGGGGGAATCGCTTCCCCTTTACTTGTGCATTGGCCAAAAGGGATAAAAGCAAAGGGCGCATTAAGAACTCAACCCGCCCATCTGATAGATATCATGGCAACCTGCATTGATATTGCTCGAATACAATATCCGCAAACCTATCTGTCTAATATAATTCAACCCCTAGAAGGGAAAAGCTTGGTGCCTTCTTTTACCAATCAACTGATTCAGCGGGAGTATATTTTTTGGGAACATGAGGGCAATCGCGCCATTCGGGTAGGGAACTGGAAACTGGTAAGTAGAGCAACTACCAACAAAAAATTTTTACCTGAAGATGAGCGTGCCTGGGAATTATATAATCTATCCACTGATCCAACTGAAACGAATAACCTGATTTTACAATATCCCGAAAAAGGGAAAGAACTATCTAACCTATGGCAGCAGGCCGCCATTAGAACAAAAGCACTTCCCTGGCCCTGGAAATCAAAATAAAAAACATGAAGCAATTTCATCTATTATTGGCTGCATTAATTTTCATGGGTGTCTTAAGTAGGATATCGTTTCTTTCATCTCCGGGTGATTCAAATCCGACTGCTCGAAAATTTTTATCTATTGCTAATAAAGAGAGCAATGCCCCAGAAAAAACCCTATCGGTTAATCAAACAAAAGCCGGGAAGCCCGATATACTTTTTTTTATTGCCGATGATATGACGTCCATCGATTGTGAGCCATACGGTAATAAGGATGTGAAAACACCTAACCTGGCAAAGTTGGCCGGTGAGGGCATGTGTTTCGACAATATGTATAATGCAACCGCCATGTGTGGCCCAACCAGGCAGAGTTTATATACCGGAATTTACCCGGTAAAAAACGGTAGCTATCCCAATCATGCACAGGTATATAATAATATTGTGAGCGTTGTACAGCATTTTAAAAATATCGGCTATCGGGTAGCTTTAATTGGCAAACAACATTATGCTCCTATGGCCAATTTCCCATTTGAATATTTGGGCGGCAGGAATAGTGATAATGGCGAAGGTATAGACATTCAATTATCCAACGCACAACAGTGGATTGATAAAGATAAGTCGAAGCCCTACCTGTTAATTGTTGCCACCAATCAGCCGCATGGTCCCTGGACACGCGGAAACCCGGATTTGTATAATGCGAGTAAAATAAAAGTTCCTGCCCACTTAATTGATACCAAGGAAACCCGGGAGAGTCTGGTAAAGTATTATGCCGAAGTAACCTATGCAGATAGTCTTGTAGGATATTGCATGGATATGGTAGATAAGAGAAATAAAAACAATACCATTTTTCTGTTTGCCAGTGAGCATGGCAGTTCGCTGCCTTTTGGTAAATGGACTTGCTACAACATGGGATTAAAAGCAGCTTTCATTGTTCGTTGGCCGCAGATGATTAAGCCAGCTTCGCGAACTCCGGTTTTAACGCAATATATAGATGTAGTGCCTACTTTGTATCAAGCTGCTGGGGGCAATCCAGATCAACTTCGGGGGAATACGGAAAAAACTATGTCGTTAGACGGCAAAAGTTTTTATGGTGCAATGAAGGGCAATGCAGCAGAAGTGAGAACCTATGTTTTCGGAGTGCACACCACGAGGGGGATAAAAAATGGTTCGGATAATTACCCGGTTCGTTCTATACAAAATAAAAAATACAAATTGATTTGGAACCTGAATTATCAGGAACCTTTCTACTCTTCTGCCTCGCGGGTAGGCAATAAATTATATGAAGGCTGGTTGAAAAAAACGAAAGGCGATAGTCAGTTGTTTGCGCATGCCAGTTTATACCGAACAAGACCAGAATTTGAATTGTACAATATACAAGACGACGTTTTTGAATTGAGCAATCGGGTAAATGATGCCAGTTTACAATCGATTAAAAATACCCTATTCGCCGAATTAAAAAAGTGGATGGCACAACAGGGTGATCAGGGGGGCATTACCGAGTGGCAGGCACTTACTCGATTTAAAGGGGATACAACCAATTGGAAAAATTCAGCTGATTAATTCATACTAAATACTTGCACCAATGAAAGGAAAAATAATTGTTTTGGTTTCTATGCTCCTGATTTCTTCCGGCATAAAGGCGCAAAAAAATAATTCGGTAAATACCAAGCCTAATATCATTTTTATTCTGGCCGATGATTTGGGTATTGGAGATGTAAGTGCGTATGGTTCTGATCAGAATAAAACGCCTATTATAGACAAATTGGCTTCAGAAGGAATTCGTTTTACAAATGCCTACACGGCACCGCTATGTGGGCCATCAAGGGCCAGGATCCTATCGGGTCGCTATGCTTTTAGAACGGGAGCAGTGAATCAAGACCGTGTAGGTCAGATTAAGCCGACAGCCGAAATGATTACCCCCAGTATACTAAAAAAGGCAGGATATACATCTGCGTTAATAGGAAAATGGAGCCAGTTTGGTGAAACCCCCGCCGCTTTTGGATTTGATGAATACTTGACTTTCAAGGGAAGTGGAGTTTATTGGAGCACTGAGAAAAAAGGAGCCGAAACCTATTTTGTAAATGGAAAGGAACTTTCTTTACCCGCAGATGTTTATATGCCAGATTTGATGCATCAAGAGGCAACCAAGTTTATCTCTTCCCATCAAAAAACTCCTTTCTTTCTTCATTATTCAATGGTACATGTGCATGCCAATATTCAGAGAACACCCTTTAGCAAAACCGGCAGCGATTTGTACGCAGACAATACTGCTTATATGGATAAGCTGGTTGGCGACTTGTTGCATGTATTAGATAGCTTGCACATGCGAGAAAATACAATGCTCGTTTTTATGGGGGATAATGGTACGGCCAGTAAATATGCCGAGCGCAGTTCAATTGGAGGCAAACAGTTATCGGGCAAAAAAGGTACGATGCTCGAATGTGGAAGTTTGGTGCCTGCCATTATCAGTTGGCCCGGGAAGATTAAGCCCGGAAGAATCAGCAATCAGTTGATAGATGCCTGCGATTTTCTGCCTACACTGGCTCAGCTTACCGGAGCCCCAATGCCTGCAGATCGGGTAATTGACGGAAAAAGTTTTTTACCGCTGTTGTTTGATGCATCTGCATCGCATCGAGACTGGATTTTTATGGAACTGGGTAATCAGTGGTATGTTAGAGATGCCAACTGGAAGTTAACCAGAGAAGAAAAATTATTTGATATGCGCAATGCTCCCTTTGAGGAAATACTCGTGCAAAATCCGGCCAGTTTACCAGCAACCAAAGCTGCTTTTGCAAAATTAAAAGCTGTTTTAACGCAGTTGCGTCCCGAAGCGGGTTTTTTAGATGATGGTGATGGAAGTGGCCGGCACGCCGCGAATGTAAAAAAGGGAAAAAAGGAACCCGATGAGCAATGATTGCTCTACCCCTAGAATGCTGTCATTTGCCAGATTCGAATAATGAAATTGAAATCAGGGTGCTAAGATTGAAATCGCATTGGTAACAATTTTGGCATCAATATTTTTCACTTTCCCCCGGTATTCCCCATCAATTTGAAACGGAATTCTTTTTTTACATCGGATATGCACTTGTTGCGCCTTATAAACCACCAATTTATCCGGATTAAAAGGCTGATGGGTGAAGAGCATTTTTAAGGTTTCCACTAATGAAATTTTTTTCATTACCACTACTTCAAAATGATGGTCTAGCAAACTTCCCTCCGGATTGATGATGGCACCCGTTCGGTAGGCGGTTCCATTTGCCAACACAATCATGGCTGCCTTTTGTTGCATAGATTGCCCATCTATCTGAAGGCTTATCTGGTGCATACGAGAATAGTACAACGATTGCAAAGAAGCCCATCCATATCCCCACCATCCCCGAACATTTCCCCGGTTAAATTTTTTCATCGCCCAGGCATTTAATCCGATATCTGCCAAATGCAGACAAATTTCATTTTGAATGGTGATGCCATGAATGGTGATTGGTTTTCCCGTAAGCAATAATTGCATTGCCTCGGTGGGATCTGAAGGAATACCCAATTCGTAGGCTAATCCATTGGCCGATCCGGCAGGAATAATGCCTAATGGGATAGTACCGCTTAGTAATGCAGTGGCTATTAGTTTTATGGTTCCATCACCCCCTACAGCCACTACCAGGTTTGGACTGTGAATGTTTATTTGTTCTGTAATCTGATTCGGAAGGGTATCTTTTTCCAGAAGTACACAATGAACATCCACGCTTCGGCCGCTAAAAAATTCGGTAATCAACGCATGCCAGGGTGTTCGCACGGAACCCGAATGCGGATTGATAAAAAATAATATAACAGTGGTTTGCATAGTAAATATTACCCGATTGAATACCAAGATATTCCGTAATTTGTAGGGAATGCTCTATGGCAAAGTTACTAAATAGCTCACCGGTTAACCTCAAGATTTATAAGGGATATGGCCACACCCATCATCTGGTAGTGTACGGACACCTGTTGCAAGGCAATCCTGCCATTCGGGAGCGGTTCACCCATAACATTTTTTACAATATTCGGCACCTGATTCGCTTATTTGCAATCCACCCGATCGCCGATGCCCGTATTCAGTTACAACACCAAACTACCCGACTCGAAACCAGCACACAGGAAGACGGATTCTTTGAGTTTCATTGGGAATCGCCCCAAGAATTAACTGCCGGGTTTCAGTCAATAACCGTTTCCTATCTAGATAAAGAGGGTAAGGTGTTGCAGGAAGTGCTGGGCGAATTATATATACCTCATTCAGTTCAGTTGGGGGTTATATCCGATATTGATGATACCATATTAATATCTTACTCATCCCGCCTTTTTAAACGGTTACGTGTATTGTTTACCCGGCAACCCCACAGCCGAAAAACCTTTGCCGATATAGTTCATTATTTTACGCTATTGTCGGTATCGCATACTACGCCCGATTTACCCAATCCCTTTTTTTACGTATCCAGCAGCGAATGGAATTTATACGATGATCTTACTGAGTTTTTCGCGCACAATCATTTGCCTGAAGGTGTGCTTTTATTGAATAAAATCAAACGCTTACAAGAGTTGGGGTCGAGCGGACAAACCCAGCATCATAATAAACAGGTTCGGATTGAGCGGATCATGCGCATGTTTCCCAAACAGCGATTTGTTTTGTATGGGGATAATTCGCAACACGATCCCGAAATTTATGCATACATAGCAAATCAATTTCCACAAAACGTACTTGCAATCTATATTCGCTGTGTGAATCTGAATAAAAAAGCAGCCGCCGAAAAAATTTTGAAAGAATTGAATCAAAATCACATCCATACCCTACTATTTGAACATACCCGGGAAGCAATGTTACATTCAGCTTCAGTTGGTTTGTTGGTTGATGATTCTTTGCCATCTTCTAAATAAAAAAAAGAAACCTACTATTTAAAAAATAAAACCTGCATGAAAAAAAAATACTTCTGTCTGCTAATTTTAGTGAGCGTTTGTGCACATGGAATTTGTCAGCAATTAACGCCTGCTTCGGATAAATGGAAAATGATGTGCGATATCTTGCAACCCATCGTAAGCAAAAAGGCCGATTGGGCATTGCAGCAATCACCTATAACTATTACTGCCTATCAATCTCCTCGCAGTTCGGGTGGCGTGCATGATTTTTTTTCAGAAGGAGACTACTGGTGGCCCAATCCGGTTTCGGCGGATAGCCCATACATTCAAAAAGACGGACTCACCAACCCCGACAACTTTGTTTCCCACCGCTTAGCGATGATTCGGTTTAGTCAAATTATGGGCGACCTCGCTTCGGCTTATAAACTCACGGGTAATGAGCAGTTGGTAAAAGTAGCTATGCAGCATTGTAAGGCTTGGTTTATGGATACGGCTACTGCTATGAGTCCGCATCTATTATATGCGCAGGCCATCAAAGGGCGATTTACCGGAAGAGGTGTAGGTATTATAGACACTATCCACTTTATGGAAGTAGTGCAAGCTATTTTGGCAATGGAGAAAAGCCGGGCGGCTAATCCGGAAGTGATACAAGCCTGTCGCAATTGGTTTGCAAAATATCTGGTTTGGTTGCAAGAACATCCTTATGGACAAACAGAAAAGAAGGCCGAAAACAATCATGGTACCTGTTGGCTGATGCAGGTTTCGTGCTTTGCAAGATTTACTAAAAATGATACCTTACTAACCCGATGCCGCCAAGAGTTTGAACAAATATTGGATGCTCAAATGGAGGCCAATGGAAGTTTCCCCAGAGAACTGAAAAGAACCAAGCCTTATGGATATTCATTATTTAATCTTGATGCATTTGCAACGCTTTGTCAACTATTATCAATCCCTCAGCGTAATTACTGGAACTATCTAACAACTGGGGGTAAGAGTATCCAAAAGGGCATTTCATTTTTATATCCTTTTGTGCAGGATAAATCTGCTTGGCCTTATCCGCACGATGTAATGTATTGGGATAACTGGCCGGTTGCTCATCCATTTTTATTATTTGGGGGGGTAGGGTTGAATCAGGAAAGCTGGATTGCCACCTGGAAAAAATTAGATCATGCTCCCGATGAGCTGGAAGTAATCAGAAATTTGCCAGTGCGGCATCCTTTGATTTGGTGGGATCTTCCCCTACAACAGGGTAACTAAATGATTGCTAAACTAAAAAACAGGTAATTTTCTCTTTGTTAATGATGCTATTTAAAAAAATAGCTGGTCGAAAAAGAGCTAAAGATTCTGGCGAATAAATGTAGCGTTATATATAAATTTAGAATTTTACTAAATTGATAAGAACTCAGCTTTTAATAGACGCACTCAATTCTTTTAGAGCAAGCACAAATTTGTCTAGTTCGGCGGTAGTGGTATAGAGGTTGGGTGTTATTCTGCATCCCTGCACATTCGCATAATCTATGGCTACCGTCCATATTTTATATTTTTTCAACAGGGTTTCTGCCAGCAGGGAGGGTTTTATTCCTTTAATGCCCACATTGGCAATCGCACAGGCACGGTCGGCACTGGTGGGGGTATTCAATACAACTCCAGGAATTGAGCTTACGCGGCTTGTCCAGTAATTTTGTAAATAGCGTAGTCGGGCTTCTTTTCTTTCCGCTCCAATCAGCTGATAAAACTGAATAGCATCCTCTATGGCTAAATCGGTATGAACGGGATGGGTACCCAAGTGATTGAGTTTTGAAATGTCTCCCAGTGGGCGATCACCCTCTGCTAATAATGGCCAGATTTTTTGGATATGCTCTTTTTTCACGTATAACATTCCTACCCCCAATGGAACACTTAGCCATTTATGCAAACTAGCCCCATAGTAATCGCATTGTAAATCTGGAATATTGAATTGTATGTGGGCGATGGCATGTGCGCCATCAACCATCACTTCCACTCCTTTGCTGTGCGCCATTTCGCAAATTTTACGGATGGGCAAAATTTGTCCGGTAATATTTATCATATGGCATACCATCAATAAGCGGGTTTTGGGAGTGATGGCATTGGCATATAATTGCACAATCTCTTCGTCGGATTTTGGATGATTGGGTACGGAAATAATTTTATTTATCACTCCATGTCTTTTAGCCACCTGCTTAAACATCTCCAGCATGGCACCATAATCCTGTTCAGCCATCACGGCTTCGTCTCCCTCTTTCCAGGGGAAGCCACCAATAATCATATCCAGTGATTCGGTGGTGTTTCTGGTTAAAATTAATTCTTCCGCCGGGCATCCAGTGAAGGCAGCTAATTGGGCTGCCATTTTTTTCTTATTGTCGAATTGCACCGTACGCATATAATAAGAGCCTTGATAATTCACTTCTCGTATATGCGCTATATATTTTTCTAATAAGGGATTGGGAAGGATATTATAGTATCCATTTTCCAGATTAATATAATCGGGTTTCAATCGATATTCTCCGCGAACCTGTTTCCAAAAGTCATCATCGCTTGCAGTATCTGTAGGGCTGAGGGCGGGCAATTTTTTAGCCCAAGCCGGAACTGTGGCAAGCGAAAAGGGGGCAGCAACTGCTGCTAAGGCCATTGATTGTAAGAAAGTTCTTTTTTCCATAGTAGAAGCGGTTGGGTTGAATGGTGTAGGTAGTAAGCAATCATTTTTTTATAAGGGAAGAAAGTTTTGTGTAGCCGATATGCCACTCATCTTCCTTTTCTGTTGAGAGGGGGCTCAGTTCAATTGAATACTGTTGCAATAGATTTTCGGATAGTAGTTCTTCTATCTGATACGAATCGTCTACATCAATCCCATATTGATCATCTATATGTGCTTCGGCCCCTTTATATCCTGTATGCTTAAAAAATGCGGATGCTTTGGATGTGCGAATAGCAGCTGCCTTGTTGGGAGCCGCAATAATCATTTTATAATGGTATTCTTCAAATTCCATCGGCTTGTACCCGCCCAGGTTAATAAAAAACAAGCGGGGTTCTTTGGTAGTGTTGGCTGAATGGGGGGATGATTTTACTTGCACAGTGAATCCGTTAACGGCGGTTACTTCCCGCCAGGCATCGATGTGTAGGCGGTGATTCCCCGGCCAGAAAGCAAGCAATTGTGGTACCAGTTCGGAGAGAGAGGGGGCAATACCAAAAAATAAATCGTGTTGTTCGGTATGCCTGCCCTGCGGTTTGCAGCCAATCAAAACCATGAATAGTTTCATACCTTAATATTACTGAAAAATTAGAGTAATTTGTAACCTATGAAAAGATTAGGCGTATTCATATTACTTTTTATGCAGGCATCTCAAATACTGTCGCAGCAGCGGCAAGAAAAAAAGCAACGATTGATGGGTGAGATACAGCAATTATTTGCTGCCGAGCAGGGGGTTTTTGCTTTGGCGTATAAAAACCTTAGCAGCGGCGATACCCTTTACTGGAATGAGCAGGAACTATTTCATGCGGCCAGCACTATGAAAACACCTGTAATGATTGAAGTATTTCGGCAGGTTGCACTGGGTGCCCTAACATTGCAGGATACGATGGTGGTGCGGAAAGAATTTCAAAGTATCGTGGATGGCAGCTGGTACGCCTTACAAGCAGCTGACGATAGTGATGAAGACGTATATGCAAAAATGGGAACCCCCCAAACCCTGGAATATTTGGTGGAGCGGATGATTACCAGAAGTAGCAATGTGGCTACCAATTTGTTAATGAGTAAGGTGAAGGGTGAGCAGATAACAGCCACTATGCGCCTATTGGGTGCCCCGAACATACTGGTTCGAAGGGGGGTGGAAGACAATAAGGCCTATCAACAGG